>NZ_JBFABE010000015.1:0-134797 GCF_040640155.1 Streptosporangium sp. NPDC023615 | reverse complement strand
CGCGGGGGGCGACCATCATCAGGTCGGCGAGCTCGTCGACGATGACCAGCAGGTACGGGTAGGGCTGGTAGACGCGCTCGCTGCCCGGCGGCGGCACCAGCTTGCCGGTGCGCACCGCCTTGTTGAAGTCGTCGACGTGCCGGAAGCCGCTGGCCGCCAGGTCGTCGTAGCGGCGGTCCATCTCGCCGACGACCCACTCCAGCGCCTCGGCGGCCTTCTTGGGGTTGGTGATGATCGGCGTGATCAGGTGCGGGATGCCCTCGTACACGCTGAGCTCGACCCGCTTGGGGTCGACCAGGACCATGCGCACCTCGTCGGGCGTGGCGCGCATCAGGATCGAGGTGATCAGGCCGTTGACGCAGACGGACTTACCGGCGCCGGTGGCGCCCGCGATGAGCAGGTGCGGCATCTTGGCGAGGTTGGCCACTATCGTGCGCCCCTCGACGTCCTTGCCGAGCCCGACGATCATCGGGTGGTGGTCGGCCTGGGCGACCGGGGAGCGCAGGATGTCGCCGAGCGAGACGAGGTCCTTGTCGGTGTTGGGGATCTCCACCCCGATCGCCGACTTGCCGGGGATCGGGGAGAGGATGCGCACGTCGGCCGACTTGACGGCGTAGGCGATGTTCTTGGTGAGCGCGGTGACCTTCTCGACCTTGACCGCCGGGCCGAGCTCGATCTCGTAGCGCGTCACCGTCGGTCCCCGGGTGAAACCGATCACCTGGGCGTCGATCGCGAACTGCTCCATCACGCTGGTCAGCGCGTTGACCACGATGGTGTTGGCCTTGGTCTGCGGCTTGGGCGCGGTGCCCGGGCGCAGCAGCTGCGACTCGGGCAGCGTGTAGGGGCCGGCCTGCGGGGAGAGCACGAGCTGCTCGACCTTGCGCGGCGCCGGGGTCGGCTCGGGCGGCTCCACCCTGACCGGCGAGGGGTCGGCGGTCGCCGGGTCGGCGTCCTCGGCGAGGCCGGGCACGATCTCCGGGGAGTGGCCGGGCCTGCCCGGCGTCTCGGCGATCACGGGCGTGTCGTAGGGCTTGACGTGCTCCCCGGCCTCCCCGGGCGCTCCGGGTTCCCCTGGGCTGGACGCGCCGGGCTCGGCGGGCTCGCCGCCCCGGGCGCCCCTCCCGCGCGTGGCGGGCCGCTTCCTGGACACCCGCGGCGTCGGGGGCAGCTCGCGGACGAGGAGCATGTGCCGGATCTCGGCCAGCCGCTCCGGGACCCGGTACACCGGCGTGGCGGTGATCACCAGGATGCCGAAGCCGGAGAGGATCAGCAGCAGCGGGACCGTGATGAAGGCGGGCAGGATGCTCGCCGGGGGCGCCGCGATGATGAAGCCGACCATGCCCCCGGCCGCCGAGACCTTGTCCATGCCGTCCGAGCCGCCCCCCGAGGGGTACGGCGTGTCGTGGACGATGTGCACGATGCCGAGCACGCCGATCATGAGCGCGGACCAGCCGATGATCATCCGGCCGGTGTCGGCGTTCTGGTCGGGGTGGCGCAGCAGCCGCCAGGCCAGCAGCATCAGCAGGATCGGGACCAGCCAGGCCAGCGACCCGAAGACCCCGCGCATGACCCCGTCGACCACCGTGGAGACCGTGCCGGTGCTCAGGTGCCAGGTCATGGAGGCCAGCACGATCGCACCGGAGAACACGGCCAGGCCGAGCCCGTCGCGGCGGTGCACGGGGTCGAGCTCCCGGGCGTTCTGCCCCAGCGCCCGCGCCGCGCTGCCGATGCCTCCGGCCAGCACCATCCAGATGCCCATGAACAGCTTGCCGATCAGGGTGAGGACCCAGCTGATCGGATCGTGCTGGGGCGAGGGGGTACGGGGCGGTGCCGCGCTCCTCGGCCGGGTGGTCGACGCCCGGCGGGCGGAGGCCGCCGTACGGGACGAGGAGTGTCCGGACCGGCCCGAGGCCCTCTTGACGGGGGTCTTACCTGAGGAACCTTTGGGCGTACGGGTGGCCATGGTAGCGAGGCTAACGAGCCGGAGGGCGGATCGTGCGGAGACTCGCCGTGACCGGGCGCCGACATGCGCGGAAGGGCGGCGAAACGACCGGTTCCCCATGGGCCGTCCGGTTCTCCGCCGACCGCGCCGCCCGGCGCACCTCACAGGATCGGTCAATACCTCGTGAATAAGACAAACAACCATGAATGCCCCATAGGCCCCACGGAAAGCGCCTTCCATTCTATGTATTGACATTACGTTTCATGTAGTAGAACCTCCTCACCAATAGGGCGTTGGGAGGAGACATATGTCCGCACTCGACTGGTCCGTTCTGGGCGCGTACTTCCTTGTCATGGTCGCCATCGGCGTGTGGTCGAAGAAACGCATCAGGAACGTGGTCGACTTCTTCACCGCCGGGGGGCGTATCCCCTGGTGGCTGTCAGGCATCTCGCATCACATGTCGGGCTACAGCGCGATCATGTTCGTGGCGTTCGCGGCCGTCGCCTACAACTACGGGCTCGCCATGTACGTCTGGTGGGCGCTGACGATCGGCGTCGGCGTCGGCATCGGCGCCTTCGTCTGGGCGGCCCGGTGGAACCGGCTGCGCTCCAAGCACGGCGTGGTCTCCCCCCTGGAGTACCTCGCCCGGCGCTACAACCTGCCCACCCAGCAGGTGCTGGCCTACAGCGGCGCGCTGCTGAAGGTCGTGGACATCGCGGCCAAGTGGGTGGCGATCGCCATCCTGCTCAAGGGGTTCGCCGGCATCCCGATCCAGTGGGGCATCCTGATCACCGGGGCGGTCACGCTGGTCTACATCACCGCCGGCGGCCTCTGGGCGGACGTGCTCACCGACTTCGGGCAGTTCGTCATCCAGGGTGTGGCGGGCATCGCCATGTTCGTCGCGATCATGGCCCACCTGGACGGCGTCGCCACCCTGTGGACCATGTGGGACAGACTGCCGCCGGGCCACGGCGACCCGTTCTCCGGGCCGTACACCACGACGTTCTTCCTCGCCCTGCTCTTCATCAAGACCTTCGAGTACAACGGCGGCATGTGGAACCTGGCCCAGCGCTACATGGCCTCCCCCTCGGGCTCGGCCGCCAAGCGCTCGGCCCTGCTGTCCAGTGTGCTGTGGCTCGTCTGGCCGCTGATCCTGTTCATCCCGATGTTCGCCGCCCCGCTCATCGTGCCGGGCCTGGCCAACGCCGAGGAGGCCTACGTGCGGCTGGCGCAGACGCTGCTGCCGCAGGGCGTGATCGGCCTGGTGCTCGCCGGCTTCTTCTCGCACACCATGGCCATGGTGGCCTCCGACGCCAACGTGATCTCCTCGGTCATCACCAGGGACATCGCCCCGGTGCTGGTCCGCAGGGTGCGCGAGCTGTCGGCGCACGCCGAGCTGACCTTCGCCCGGGTGACCACGTTCACCTTCGTGCTGATCAGCATGGCGATCGCGATCCTCACCGAGGGACAGGGCGTGGTGCTGAAGATCGTCGTCGACCTGGTCGCGGCGACCATGGGGCCGATCTCCATCCCGCTGATGCTGGGCATGCTGCCCTGGTTCCGCAGGAGCGGGCCGACCGCCGCCATCGTCTCCTGGGCCGCGGGCCTGAGTGTCTGGGCGTACGTCAAGTGGATCATGGAGTCCAAGGACACCGCGATGGTGGTGGGCGTGCCCCTGGTGACCTCGCTGGTGCTCTACGTGGTGATCGGGCTGCTCAAGCCGGAGAACCGCCCGGACCGCGACGCGCTCGTCGACTCCCTGTCCACCGACCCCGAGCCGGAGCAGGAGCGGGCCCGCGCGGCCGGCTGACGGACCGCCGCCGGCGGTCGGGGACCCGACGGCCGGCGGCTCCGGGCCAGGTCCCCGGGCGTGGCGGACTCCAGGAATGCCCGCCCGGGGATCGGGCCGTCGAGTTATTTGTCGGACTCCAGCACACCGGCGTTGGCCACGTCGGACTTCTCGATCTCGGTGAAGAGGATGCGGACCGCCTCCCTGCGGGCCTTCAGGATGTCCACGGCGGCCTCGGTCAGGGCGGCGGCGAACTCGCGGCGCTGGTCAAGGGTCCGGCCGGACAGGAGTTCCACGGTGATGTTCGGCATGCCGATCTCCCAGGGTCAACAGGATTTTACATTACATGACATCACATTCCATTACATGAAACAAACCGGGTGCGTGTCACGGTCCTCGGCCGGGGCTCGAGACCGGAGGTCCCCGGGTCCGGAACCCGGGGGCGGGGCTCGACGGCCGGAGGCCGGAGACCCCGGCCCGCGAGGCCGGGAGCTCGGGAGGCCCGGAACACGAAAAGGGCCCCCGGGCGCCGGACGCCGACGATCGGCGGACCGGCACCCGGGGGCCCGGGGACGGATCGGACGGGTCAGCCGTTGAACACCGGCGTGGCCGGGGCGCCCAGGGCCGCGGAGACCTCGCGGGCGGCCGAGACCACGTCGGGCGCGAACCGCTCGACGTCGGCCATGCTCACGTCCATCGCCAGGGCCGAGATGGAGATGCCGCCGAGCACCTGGCCGGTGTGGTCGAAGACCGGGGCGCCGACGCACAGGATGCCCGGCAGGTTCTCCTCGTCGTCGACGGCGTAGCCGCGGGAGCGCACCAGCTCCAGGTCGGCCAGCAGGGCCTCCGGAGTCGCCGGCGTCTTGGCGGTCGCGGCCGACATGCCCGTGCGGGCGCAGATCGCGCGTACCTCGTCGGCGCCGAGCTGCGCCAGCACCGCCTTGCCGATCGCCGTGCAGTGCAGCCGCAGGCTCATCCCGACGCGCGAGGGCATCTGGTAGGGCCGCCGCCCCTCCAGCTTGTCGACGTACACCGCCTCGTCCCCGCTGCGGATCGCGAAGTGCGTGGTGTAGCCGATCCGCTCGTGCAGCGCGTTGAGCGCGCCGGAGGCCTGGCGGGCCGGGTCGAAGCGGTTCATGACCCGGCCGGCCAGGGTGAGGATGCGGGGGCCCGGCTCATAACCCCCGTGACCGTCCGGCCGCGCGAACCCCCACTCGACCAGCGACTGGAGGATGCGATGGACGGTCGACTTGGACACTCCCGTCGCGGCGGCTATGTCGGTGACGCGATGGTGCTCGGCGATCGCCTCCAGCACCGCCAGCGCCTTGTCGATGGAACTGCCTTCCCTGACCACGATCGTGAGCCTACTGGTCAGCGTGCCAACCAGCCTCCGTCGACCGCCAGCAGGTGCCCGTTGACGTAGTCGGAGGCGGCGGACGCCAGGAAGACCGCGGCGCCCACCAGGTCCTCGGGCCTGCCCCAGCGCCCGGCCGGGATGCGGGACCTGATCTCGGCCTCGCGCGCGGGGTCGTCCCAGAGCCGCTCGGTGTTGCCGGTCCTGATGTAGCCGGGCGCGATCGCGTTGACCTGCACCCCCGAGCCCGCCCACTCGCAGGCCAGCGCCCTGGTGAGCCCGGCGACGCCGTGCTTGGCCGAGGTGTAGCCGACCACGTTGACGCCTCCCTGGTAGGAGAGCATGGAGGCGATCATGATGATCTTCCCGGAGCCCCGGGCGAGCATCCGTGCCCCCAGGGTCTGGCTGAGCAGGAAGACCGCGTCGAGGTTGACGTCCAGCACCTCCCGGAAGGTCTCGTAGGGGTGTTCGGCGGCCGGCGCCCTGCGGATGATGCCCGCGTTGTTCACCAGCACGTCGATCGGGCCCAGCCGCGCGGCCGCCTCCGGGACGGCCGCGGGGTCCGACAGGTCGAGGACCCACCGGGAGGCCTGCCTGCCGGCCTTGCGCACCTCGGCCTCGACCTCGTCGAGGTCGTCGTCGCGGCCGTGCAGCACGATGTCGGCCCCGGCCGCCGCCAGGCCCACCGCGACGGCCCGCCCGATCCCGGTCCGCGCGCCGGTGACGAGCGCGGTCCTGCCCTCCAGTGAGAACATCAGCGCATCTCGCCGATCTCGACCTGCTCCATGTCCTCGAAGGCCTGGTTCTCCCCGCCCATGGCCCAGACGAACGAATAGCTCTTCGTCCCGAAGCCGCAGTGCACCGACCAGGACGGGGAGACGACCGCCTGCCGGTCGGCGACCACCAGGTTGCGCGTCTCGTCGGGCCGTCCCATCAGGTGGATCACCCGCTCGCCCGGTGGCAGGTCGAAGTAGAGGTAGACCTCGGTCCTGCGCTCGTGGGTGTGGCAGGGCATGGTGTTCCACATGCTGCCGGGCTCCAGCACGGTCACGCCGAGCACGAGCTGGCAGCTCCGGATGCCCTTGGCGTGGACGTACTTGTAGATCGTGCGCTCGTTGGAGCCGTCCCGGCCGCCCAGGCGCACCGGCTCGGCGTCGTCCAGGGTCGCGGCGACCGTGGGGAACGTCGCGTGCGCGGGCGTGGAGACCAGGTAGAACACGCCCCCCTCGAAGCTCACCTCGCGGGCGCCCCGGCCGACGTAGACGCACTCCCTGGGAGCCAGCGGGTACGCGGTGCCGTCCACGGTCACCGTGCCCGGCCCGCCCACGTTGACCACGCCGAGCTCGCGGCGCTCCAGGAAGTACTCCGACCGGAGCGGGTCGGGGGTGTGCAGTCTCAGCGGCCCTTCCTCCGGCAGGGCGCCGCCGACCACGATGCGGTCCTCGTGCGAGTAGAGCAGGCGGACCTCACCGGGGACGAAGAGCTGCTCCACCAGGAACCGGCGGCGCAGCCAGTCGGTGCTCGCCCCGGTGATCTGGTCGGGCGCCGTGGCGTGACGTACCTCCATCGACCCTCCATCGTTCTATTACATGAAATTAGAGGCTGCTACATAGAACAGTGTGAGCATACAACGCCACCCCTGCCCGCGCACGGGTCGCGCTCCCGCGAAAGCACCCGCCGGGAGGCCCCCGGGAAGCCGCCTCGGAACCCTCGACGCTCCCGGGAGGTCACCGTCGACCCCCGGGTGTCACCGCGAAGTCCCCGGATGTCCCCGGATGTCCCCGGATGTCCCCGGATGTCCCCGGGATCTCACCGGGAAGGGGGGGCCCTTCGCAGAACCTTTCCCGGGGAACGCGGGTCTCACGGGTATGGGCATTCCCCCGGCACGGAAGGAAAGGTCGACCATGACCGGCACCACAAGGACGGCGGTCCGCCTGGCGGCGGCGGGCACGGCCCTGGCGGCCCTCTTCACGGGCGGAACCGCCCTGGCCGGTACGGGAACGAGCGCGGGCACCACCGGGACGGTACGGGCCCTCGGCCCCGCCGGCCCCGCCGGCCCCGCCGGGCCCACGGCGACGGCGACGGCGACGGCGACGGCGAGCCTGCCCGGTGGGACCGCCGCGGCGGTACGGATCCCGAGGAACTTCCTGCTGCACGAGGCGAAGGCCCGCGGGCCGGTGAGGTACCCCGAAGAGGAGAGGTGGACGATCCGCGACGGGCTCCGCGGCGCCCTCGAGATCGAACTGTGCGGTCCGCGCCGTCCCTCCGACACCGGCCGGACGGCCATGCGGACCGTCGTCCACGAGGCGCCGGAGCACCGATCCGGCGAGCAACTGGTGATCTACCGCTCGGCCGGCGCCGCGCGCCGGGCGATGGCAGGGATCCTGGCCCACGTCGGCAGGTGCGCGCGGGTCCCCTCCGAGGGCGTGGTCGTCAAGAGCCGGGCCGACCGGGTCCGCGCCGGGGACCGGGCCGTGCGGATCTCCGTCCAGAGCTACGACGCCAAGGGCGTGCGACCCGCCATCGGCGGGCAGCGGGCCGTCGTCGTACGCCGCGACCGGGCGCTGGTCATCTACGTGCTCGCGGGCGAGTACGGCCGGGTGCGCGACTCCGACTTCACCCGGCAACTGAAGGACGCGGGGAGGATGGCGGCCAAGGTCTGCTCGCTCCGGGGCCTGTGCTGACGGATCCCCGCGATCCCCGGCACCCGTGACACGGCCCGGACCGGGAACTCCGGCGCGTCCTCGACACGCCCCGGGCCGAAGGCCCCGAGCGTCCCGGCGCCCGTGACACGGCCCGCGCCGGGAACCCCGCGCGTCCCCGTACGGCGGCCGGACCGGCCGCCGTACGGGGAAGGCGTCAGACCTCGATGACGACCGGGATGATCATCGGGCGGCGGCGGTAGGTGTCGCTCACCCAGCGCCCCACGGTCCTGCGGACCACCCGGCGGACCTGCTGGATGTCCACGACCCCGTCGGCCGCGTTGTCCTGCAGGGCCTTCTCGACCTGCGGCAGGATGTCGTCGAACATGCTCGGGTCGATGCCCGATCCCCTGGCGTGGATCTCCGGCCCGCCGGCGAGCTTGCCGGTGGCGGTGTCGACCACGATGACGACGGAGATGAAGCCCTCCTCGCCCAGGATGCGGCGGTCCTTCAGCGCGAAGTCGGTGACGTCGCCCACGGAGGTGCCGTCCACGTAGACGTAACCGGCCGGAACCGCGCCCACGATCTTGGCGCGGCCGTCGACCAGGTCCACCACGACGCCGTCCTCGGCGATCACGATGTGGTCGTCGGGCACCCCGGTCAGCGCGGCGAGCTTGGCGTGCGCCCGCAGGTGACGCCACTCGCCGTGCACCGGCATGAAGTTGGACGGCCGCGTCAGGTTGAGCACGTACAGCAGCTCGCCCGCGGCGGCGTGCCCGGAGACGTGCACCTTGGCGTTGCCCTTGTGCACCACCCTGGCGCCCCAGCGCGACAACCCGTTGATCACGTTGTTGACGGCGGTCTCGTTGCCGGGCACCAGCGAGGAGGCCAGCAGGACCGTGTCGCCCTCGGCGATCCGGATCGGGTGGTCGCGGTTGGCCATCCTCGACAGCGCCGCCATCGGCTCGCCCTGGGACCCGGTGCAGATCAGCACCACGTCCTCCGGCGGCCAGCCCTCGATCTCCTTGGAGTCGACGATCAGGCCGGGCGAGACCCTCAGGTAACCCAGGTCACGGGCGACGCCCATGTTGCGCACCATCGAACGGCCCACCAGCGCGACCTTGCGGCCGTGCTTCTCGGCGGCGTCGATGACCTGCTGCACGCGGTGGATGTGCGAGGCGAAACTCGCCACGATCACCCGCTTGCCCGCGGTGCGGACGACCTCGTCGATGACCGGCGCGATCTCCCGCTCGCTGGTGACGAAGCCCGGCACCTCGGCGTTGGTCGAGTCGGACATCAGCAGGTCGACGCCCTCGGCACCGAGCCGGGCGAACCCGCCCAGGTCGGTCAGGCGCCCGTCGCTGGGCAACTGGTCCATCCGGAAGTCCCCGGTGTGCAGGACGATGCCCGCGGGCGTCCTGATCGCGACGGCCAGCGCGTCCGGGATGGAGTGGTTGACGGCGAGGAACTCGCACTCGAACGGACCGAACCGGTGCCGTTCGCCCTCCACCACCTCCCGCTTGGCCGGCTGGATCCGGTGCTCGGTGAGCTTGGCCTCGATCAGCGCCAGCGTCAGCCTGGAGCCCACGACGGGGATGTCGCGGCGCTCGCGCAGCAGGTACGGCACGGCACCGATGTGGTCCTCGTGCGCGTGGGTCAGGACCACGGCCTCGATGTCGTCCAGGCGGCCCCGGATGTACTCGAAGTCGGGCAGGATCAGGTCGATGCCGGGCTGGTCGGGCTCGGGGAACAGCACCCCGCAGTCGACGATCAGCAAGCGGCCCTCGTACTCGAACACGGCCATGTTGCGGCCGATCTCACCGAGACCGCCCAGCGCGACGATGCGCAGGGCGCCCTCGGGCAGCGCGGGCGGCGGCCCGAGCTCGGGATGCGGGTGACTCATCAGGCCACACCTCTCTCAGAGGTCTCACAGGTGGCGACGGTCCCCGCGGGCAGCAGGACTACTCCCTCGCCGAGCACCCCGTCCCCCAGCGGACCGACGTGTCTTCTCTCTCGCAAACTCTTGTTCCTCCCGGATGCGGCCGATGAAGGCCGCTCTGCTTCATTTCAGGTCACAACTTCGTCGGACGGCTTCACACCGCCCGCGATCAAGTTCTCTCGCAGCCTGGCGAGCTGCTCGCCGGTCGCCTCCACCAGGGGAAGCCTCACCGCCCCCGCGGGCCGCCCCACCATGGTCAGCGCCGCCTTCGCCATGATCGCGCCACCGGCCTGCATCATGATCCCCGAGATAACCGGGAGCAACCGCCGATGGATCGCGAGCGCGCCCTCGACGTCCCCGGCGCGGTACGCCTCGATCATCGCGGCGATCTCCGCCCCGGCGACGTGGCCGATCACGCTGACGCACCCCGCGGCCCCCACCGACAGCCACGGCAGGTTGAACGCGTCGTCCCCGGAGTAGTAGGCCAGGCCGGTGGAGGCCATCACCTTCGATCCCTCGTACAGGTCGCCCTTGGCGTCCTTCACCGCGACGATCCGCTCGTGTTCGGCGAGCCGGGTGAGCGTCTCGCTCAGGATCGGCACGCCGCTGCGCCCGGGGATGTCGTACAGCATGACCGGCAGGGCCGCGGCGTCCGCCACCGTCGTGAAGTGGCGGTAGATCCCCTCCTGGGTGGGCTTGCTGTAGTACGGCGTCACCAGCAGCAGGCCGTGGGCACCGGCGCGCTCGGCGGTGCGGGCCAGCTCGACACTGTGCCGGGTGTCGTTGGTCCCGGCTCCGGCGACGATCGTGGCGCGGTCACCGACCGCCTCGACGACGGCGCGCAGGAGGCGCTCCTTCTCGTCGTCTCCGGTCGTCGGGGACTCCCCCGTCGTACCGCTCACGACGATACCGTCGTTGCGCTGCTCGTCCACCAGGTAGGCGGCCAGCCGCCGTGCTGCGTCGTAGTCGACCGATCCGTCGTGGGTGAACGGCGTGACCATCGCGGTCAGCATGCGGCCGAAGGGGGCGTCGGAGGTTCCAGTTGGCGCTGCCATAGACGGAACGCTACCCGGATACGCTGAAACGGTGGACCCCGCCACCCCGCCTAGCCTCCGTCCACCGATGGGCACAAGAGCGAACATCTCACTCGGTGCTCCCCTGCATACGGTACACGTGGGCATACGGCGCCAGGGTGACCACCCCGCCCGTGTCCCGCCGGATGCGGCCTGAGCGGACACGGCCCGGGGGGGACGAATTCCCCCGTGAACCCGCCGGGAAAGAGGGATCGCGCGGGTCCGGGCACGAAAAGAGGCCGCCGATATGTGCTCGGGGGTACACACATCGACGACCTCTACCGTTGAATCGGTGCTCCTTACGCGGGCGTTACACGGTCTCTGAGATATTTTTGGGCACTTCTGGGGACCGACCCGCAAAGTTGGAGTTCCAAATCGTTACCATTACCCTGCGTTGCTCCTTGAATACGACAGGATGGGACAACCCCAGAACCCAGGGATGGACACGTGGCAAGCTCCGATCCTGTCTACCTGCGCGTCGTCGCCGACATCCGGCGCCAGATCGTCGACGGCTCCCTTCCTCCCGGTGCCCCTGTCCCCTCCCGCGCCCAGCTGACCAGGAAGTACGGCGTGGGAGAGACCGCCGCCCGGCACGCGCTGCGGGTGCTCGCCGCCGAGGGCCTGATCGTCGGCCGCGTCGGCTCGGGCCACTACGTACGGGAACGGCCGGTGCTGCTCCCGCTGCACCGCTGGCGTCTCCACGACCACCACACCCCCTTCGGCGCCGACATCCACCTGCCGGGCACCCGGACCACCTGGGACTGGCGGACCGAGCCGGCCGAGGCCACCCCGGACATCGCGCATCGCCTGCGGCTGGACGAGTCCTCGTCGGTGACCCGGACCCGCTACGTCTTCCGCGGTGACGGCAGGCCGATCCAGCTCGCCACCTCCTACGAGCCCGCCGAGTTCGGCGAACCCGCCGACGAGGTCCCGCGCGGCCTGATCGCCCGCCTGTCCGCCCTGGGCGTGAAGATCACCGACATCGTCGAGCAGGTCTACACCCGCGTCCCGCAGCCCGCCGAGAGCGACGTCCTCGCCCTCCCGGCCGGCGTCCACGTCCTGCACGTCGAGCGCACCCACTGGGCCGGGGACCGCCCGGTGGAGACCAGCGACATCGTCATACCCGGCGACCGCTTCCGCCTGGTCTACACCCACCCCCTGCACCCCTGACCCTCCTTGGGGAGCCTCCCCGCATCCCTGACTCCCCTTCGGGAGCCCTTCCCCGCATCCCTGGCTCCCCTTGGACAGCCCTCCTCCGCATCCCTGAAAACCCTCCGCTCCGCCCCCACGCCTTCGAGAGCTCTCCCCATCCCCATCTCCGTGAAGGCTTTCTCGGAACCCCTCCCACCTCCCGAAAGATCCGCTCCTCACCCCGCCGGAATGTCGGCGCCGCCTGGTAGAACCGACCTGGTTTTCCCGAGCCGGAGGTGCCGATGCGCGTCAAGGACATGCCCCCAGGCGACCAGCCCAGGGAGCGCCTCCTGGCCGGCGGAGCCACCGCCCTGGCCGATCGCGAGCTGCTCGCCCTGCTGATCGGCTCCGGCAGCCGGGGCACCAACGCCATGGAGCTGGCCTCCGACCTCATCGCCCACTGCGGCGACCTGCACGGCCTGGCCCGCTCCGACGCCCACCGGCTGATGAGGGTCCCGGGCATCGGCCCCGCGAAGGCCGCCCGGGTCATCGCCGCCTTCCACCTGGTGCGGCAGGCGCAGTCGGAGCCGGAACGCCGCCGCGTCACCCGCTCGGGAGACCTGGCCGCCGTGGTCGCCCCGTTGCTGCGTGGCCTCGGCCACGAGCGCGTGGTCGTCGTGGTCTGCGACCCGAGCGGCACGGTGACCCGTACGGCGATCGTCAGCGAGGGCGGCAGCGACCACGCGCCGGCCCCGGTCCGGGAGATCATGAGCGTCGTCCTCACCTCGGGCGGCTCCTCCTTCGGCCTGGCCCACAACCACCCCAGCGGTTCCCTCGACCCCAGCCCCGCCGACCTGGCGGTCACCGCCCGCCTCCGCGACGCCGCCGAGACCGTGGGCCTGCGCTTCCTCGACCACCTCGTCGTCACCGACACCGCCTGGCGCCGCGTTCCCCCGTGACGGGGAGCCGGCGTTCCCCCGTGAGGGGGTTCGGCGTTCCTCGGTGAGAGAGCCCGGCAGGTGAGTGTGGGAAGGGACGCCTGCCGGGCCGTTGTCCGGCGGTCCCGCACCGGACCCTCCGACCGATGCGGGACCGCCGCCCGACCTCCCCGGACGGCATGGCCCCATCAGGGAGGTCGGGGGCTCTCGTGGGCGCCGGTCCGGAGTCGTCCTCCCTTCCGGCGCCCGATCGTCAGTGGGCGGCGCCCATCAGGAGCCGAAGCCACAACTCCTGTGTCCGTCCGGCGACCGTCCAGGGCGACTCGTGCACGACCACTCCCTTTCTCGTCCGTTCCGTTCGCCGTACGAACATCAGCCCGCCCGCCTGACAGAGCTCGTAGAAGACGGGGAGGCAGTCACAGGTGTACTCCCTGATCCGCAACCGGTCGGCCCTCGGCCGCTCGGGCCTCCAGTCGATCGGCTCGTACCTCACCTGCAACGGCGCCGCATGGCGCCCGTGACGCCGCCCGCCCGGCACCCCGGCCACCACAGGGACTCCCATTCCCAACGTGCTCACCAGGCCACGATAGTCCATCCACTCACTACTGGTGCAGCACACCTATCTATTGGTTAACCAGGTGTCTACTTTGTGGGTATACGTACCTTACGGTCTATGATGCGGACATGCTCGACCGCGAGGGTCCCGTCCCGGTCTACAAACAGGTCGCCGAAATGATCCGCGTGCGCATCGAAGCGGGCGACCTCGGCCTTGGCGAGGCCGTGCCCAGCGAGGCAGAACTCGAGGTCGAATACGGCATCGCCAGGACGACGGCACGTCGAGTCGCCAGGGAACTGCGCGAGCAAGGCCTGGCGTACACGGTTCAGGGCGAGGGGACCTTCGTCGGCGAGCCCGGGACCCCACGGCCAGAGGACCAGATCCCCGTTTATCAGAAGATCGCAGCCGATATACAACGTCGGATTCAGGCGGGCGAACTACACCCGAACCGGCGGGTTCCCAGCGAGAAGGAACTCATGCAGGAACACGGTGTCGCCAAGGCGACCGTGCGCCAGGCGATGGCGTTCCTGCGCGATCAGGGCTGGGTCTTCACCGTGTCGTATCGCGGCACGTACGTGTCACCGGTCGAAGACTGGCCTGAGGCGACGAAGTAGCATCTATGCCCACAAACTCATCTCTATAGGTCTAGTACCCCTAGCGGTCGGTCGAGTCGGCCACCCCGTTTCAGATGCTCCGACCGGCATGCGGCCGTACCGGACGACGAGGGTGATGCCCACCTCCACCTTCGACCGGCCGAGCTCGTACGACCGGCCGTTACGGCCGGACGATCAGGCACCGTATCGGCATGGCACACAAGATCCGCCCGAGTGTTCCCGATGACGTCGAGGCAAGAGAGTACGTGCGGGTGACCACGTGGAAGGCCGCCTATCGCGGCATCGTGCTCGACGACCACCTCGACGCGCTCAAGGTCGAACCGGACGTGGTCGCGGAGAAGGAGACACGGCTCGCGGGCGCTCTCGCCGAGGGGCGTACGCCGCTTGTGGTGGGGGAGACCGGCGACAGGATCACCGGGTTCGTCGAATTCGGTCGTCGCCGTGACGAGCAGATCGGCGGCGGCGAGATCTTCGCCCTCTACGTACTGCCCGAGGCGCAGGCGCGCGGTCTGGGGCGCGCGCTCATGACGGCCGCGGTGGAGCGGCTCCGTGCCGACGGCCACGAGGAGATCGGCTTGTGGGCCGCGGCCGGCAACGCCCAGGCCGGGCGCTTCTACGAGCGTTTCGGCTTCGTCCTGTCCGGTCGCGTCCGGTGCGCCCCGGCCCCTCTGCCACCGGTGGAAGAGGTTCACCACCGGCTGCCGGTCTCGACGAGCCCGGCCACGGCGGAGACGAACATCTCCGGATAGAGGGCGGACCGCACCCCCCTGGTCGCCGGCCGCCCCTTGATCACGGATGAGGGCGGGAGCGGAGGACCTCCAGGGCGCGGTCGGCGTGCGCCTGCATGGAGGTCTCGCTGTGGATCACTTCCAGGAGACGTCCGTCCACGTCGATGACGAAAGTCATCCGGCGGGTGAGGAAGGGGCCCACCGCGATGGTGCGGCGAGCCCCGAGCCGGCGGGCGACGGTGCCGTCCGGGTCGGAGAACAGGGGGAAGCCCAGCTCGTTGGTGCGGGCGAACCGCGCCTGGCGCTCGACCGTGTCGCGGCTGATGCCGATCCTGGTGGCGCCCACCTCGGCGAAGTCGGCCGCCAGGTCGCGGAAGTGGCAGCTCTCGGCCGTACAGCCGGACGTCATGGCCGCCGGGTAGAAGAAGAGCACCACCGGTCCCTTGGCGAGGAACTCGCTGAGCCTCCTCGGCGTGCCCGTCTCGTCGAGAAGCTCGAAGTCCTCGACCACATCTCCCACCGCGAGGCCCACGCCCACGACCTGTCTCCCTACGTCATCGGAGGGCTTCCCCCATGCCGCCGGATCCGTGTCGGCCGACGTGGGCGAAAGTCAGTTTTCCACCATATTGTCTGGCCACGAGAGGCCGAACAACAGGGCCCCCCGTCCTCTTCGCTATGGAATGTCCGTCACCTCTCCCCCGAGAACCGGCCGAGGACCGGTGAGGCCATGAGGGCCTGCCCCGCTCCTCACCTGCCGGGACAGTGGACGCCGGAGGCGATGGAGAAGATCTCCTCGGTCGCGATCGGACGCGTGTACGGGTTGACGGAGAGCGTCGTCGCGCGCCCGTCGTCGTCGCGGAACGAGAAGGTCAGGTAGCCGATCAGCTCGCCGCTGTGCCCCCAGACGTTCCTGCCGCACGGCAGCGTGTACCGCTGCAGACCCAGGCCGTACGCGAACCCGGCACCGGTGTCGACGACGGTGCGCATCTGCTCCAGCGTCGCCGCACCGGTCAGCTTCCCGCCGAGGAGGGCCGCGAAGAACGTGTCGAGGTCTCTCGCCGTGGAGATCATCTCCCCGGCCGCCCAGTCCAGGGACGGGTTCATCCGGGTGGCGTCCACCACCCTGGCCGAGGACGGCGACCCGCCCGAGGACGGCGACCCGCCCGAGGACGACGTCCCAGCCGGGGAAGGCGCCGCGCCCGAGGACGACGCCTTGGCCGGGGGCAGCGCCTCGTACCCGTGCGCGTGCGGCCGCGGCAGACCGGGCGCGTCGCCGGGGACGGAGGTCCGGGTCAGCTTCAGCGGGCGCAGGATGCGCCGCTCCACCTCCTTGCCGTACGGCCGGCCGGTCACCTTCTCGATCAGCATCCCGGCGACGATGTAGTTGGTGTTGGAGTAGCGCCAGGCGCTTCCGGGCGTCGCGAAGTACGGCGGCTCGGCGAAGGCCACCCTGAGCAGTTCCCGGGGGCCGTAGGACCGGAACCGGTCCGCGCCCCGCCACCGGTTGGTGGAGAGGCCCTCCTCGCTCATGTAGTCGTACAGGCCGCTGGTGTGGTTGAGCAGGTGCCGGATCGTGATCGCGTCACCGTTCGGCACGAGACCCGGCAGGTGGCGCTGTACCGGGTCGTCGAGCCTCAACCGGCCCTCGTCGGTCAGTTGCAGGACCACGGTCGCGACGAAGGTCTTGGTGACGCTGCCGATCCGGAAGTGGCCGTTCGCGGCGGCGGGGCGCCTCGTCCTCAGGTCGCGGACCCCGGCGGCACTCGTCCGGGTACGGGTGCCGTCGTCCACCCGCAGCAGCGCGGCCGTCGCCGCGCCGGTGGCCACCATCCGCCGCAGCGGGTCCTCCTCGGAGGCGATCATGTGTCGCGACCGGCCCTCGTCGTCGGCGGCGGCGGGGGACGCGGACAGCGGGACGAGCAGGGAGAGCACGCAGAGCAGGACGGCCGCCGGAAGCGGCGCGCGTCGATGAAAGATCATGGGAAGACGCTACGGACGGCGCGCCTCCCGTCCCATGGGGCGGGCCGCACGTCTCGCCGACGGGCTCCGCAGCACGCACCTGCGGAAAACCCCAGGCGCCGTCCGGAAGAGGACATGGCGCTTCCTTCCAGATCGGCCGCACCTCTGGAGGGTCGTCCTATCCTGGTCGCATGCCGTACATCGAGGAGCGGATCGACACCGTCGAATCCGACATCGCTGAGATCAAGGGCGACGTCGCAGCGATCAGGGCCGGGCAGAGCGGCATGGAGTTGAAGGTCAACCGTGTGGCCCAGGACCTCGCCGAGCTCAAGGCCGGGCAGATCGAGATCCGCGACCTGCTCGCCCGGGTCGTCGCGCGATTGGAGAACGTGGCCTCGTAGGCGGCACGAAACAGGACAGAGCGAGCCTCGGCCAAGGGAAGGCCGGGGCTTTCGCATGCCGCCGTTCGAGCGTCCCTCCGTCAGAACACGGGGGTGACGCCCCCGGCTCCAGGAAGCCCACGTCCACGCCGTTCTCGTACGACCTCAGGCGCGGGTGCGCTGGGTCAGCGCGACGCACGCCAGCACGGCCAGCGCCGCCACCACCGTGGCGGGGCCGAAGCGCTCGTCGAGGAGCAGCCAGGCCCACACCAGGTTCAGCAGCGGCTGGGCGAGCTGGGTCTGCCCGGCGCGGGCGATCCCTCCCATGGCCAGCCCGGCGTACCAGGGGATGAAGCCCAGGAACATCGAGACCAGGCCCACGTACGCCAGCCCGGCCAGCGAGGCGGCGCCGGGTCGCGTCTCGGTGGTCAGCGCCAGCACCACGGTGATCGGCACGGTCAGCGGGGCGGCGACGACGAGGGCCCGGGAGATCACCTGCGAGCCGGGGGTCTCCCGGGCCAGGCGCCCGCCCTCGGTGTAGCCGACGGCGGCCGAGAGCAGCGCGCCGACGAGCAGGACGTCGGCCCAGGTGACGTGCCCGCCGCCCATGCTGAGGGTGAAGACCGTGATCGCGGCGGCGCCCAGGCCGCAGGAGACCCAGAACAGCGCCTTGGGCCGCTCCCCGGCCCGCAGCACGGCGCACACGGCGGTGGCGGCGGGCAGCAGCCCGATCACCACGGCGGCGTGCGAGGTGGAGGCTCCGGCGTCGAGCGCCAGCCCGCTGAAGATCGGGAATCCGAACACCACGCCGCCCGCGATGACCGCGTAGGAGCGGAGCTGCGACCTGGGCGGCAGCAGCGGCACCCGGGCCACGAGCAGGAAGGCGACCGCCGCGACGAGGGCTATGACGGCCCGGCCGATCGCCACCAGGTAGGGGTCGAAGCCCTCCATCGCGAAGACCGTGGCCGGGAGCGAGCCCGAGAACGAGAGCACCCCGAGCCCGGCCAGCACGGTGCCTCGCCGCGCCGTCCCCCGCCGCACCCCGCCCCGCCCCGCCCCACCGGACGGGGACGCGGTGGTGAGGTCCGGGTTTCCGCGGGCCGCTACTGAATCCCGGACGATAGCGCTACTCTCATCCCTCATGAATGACGATAGCAGTATCGTCCGGTTGGCCGCCGTGCTCCGCGAGGAGATCGGCCGCCTCCGTCCCGGCGACCGGCTGCCGTCGAGCCGGGAGCTGGTCCGGTCGCACGGCGTGAGCCCGGTGACCGTGTCACGGGCGATCGGCAGGCTCGCCGCGGAAGGGCGAGTGATCACAAAGCCCGGCAGCGGGGCCTACGTCGCGCCCGCCGTCACCCGCGGGGGCGACGACGCCGACATGTCCTGGCAGACGGTGGCCCTCGGCGACCGGGTGGTGGACGACAGCGCGATCGCCTCCCTGCTCGCCCGTCCGCCCGAGGGTGTGATCCCGCTCTCCGGCGGCTACCTCAACCCGGCCCTGCGCCCGTCCGCGGCCCTGTCGGCCGCCGCGTCCCGGGCGCTGCGCCGCCCCGACGTCTGGGAGATGCCTCCCCGGTCCGGGCTGCCCGAGCTGCGCGGATGGTTCGCCCGGGAACTGGGCGGCGACGTCACGCCGTCGGACGTCCTCGTCGTCGGCGGCGGGCAGGCGGCGCTCACCCACGCCTTCCGCGCCCTCGCCGCCCCGGGCACCCCGATCCTGGTGGAGACCCCCACCTACCCGGGCGCGCGGGCCGCGGCGCTGGCCGCCGGGCTGCGCGCGACGGCGGTGCCCATGGACCGCGACGGGGTCCGGCCCGACCTGCTCGCCGAGGCGTTCGCGGTGACCGGCGCACGGGTCTTCTTCTGCCAGCCGACCCTGCACAACCCCACCGGCGCGACACTGTCCCTGGAGCGACGCGAGCAGGTGCTGGCGATCGCCCGCGCCGCGGGCGCCTTCGTGATCGAGGACGACTACGCCCGCTACTTCGCCTCACCGTCGGCGCCGCCGATGCCGCCGCCGATGGTCGCGCTGGACGCCCACGGCACGGTCGTGCACGTCAACTCCCTGACCAAGCCGCTCTCGCCCAGCATCCGGGTCGCCGGGATCGTGGCGCGCGGGCCGGTCGCCCGCCGGCTGAGGGCCAACCAGCTCGTGGAGTCCTTCTTCGTGTCCAGGCCCCTTCAGGAGACCGCCCTCGAGTTCGTCAGCTCCCCGGCCTGGCGGCGCCACCTGAACGCCGTGGGCGCCGAGCTGACCCTGCGCAGGGACACCGTCACCGCCGCCCTGGCCACCCGGATGCCCGACGCCGAGATCCACCTGGTCCCCCGGGGGGGCCTGCACCTGTGGTTGCGGCTGCCCGCCGAGCGGGACGAGGACGCGGTGGTGGAGGCGGCCAGGAGGGCGGGCGTCCTGGTCAGCCCCGGGCGTCTCTACTACCCCGCCGAACCCCCGGGGCCGCGCATCAGGATCACCCACTCCGCGCCGATCCACACGGCCGAGCTGGTCGAGGGCGTACGCAGGCTGGCGACGGCACTGAACGGCACGTAGTGGTCACCCGCGGACGGGCCCGGACTGAGGAACGGGCCGGGCCCGCGGACGGGGCGGGGATCCGGGGGCCGCCCCTGTGGGCCCCCGGACCCCCGGGAACCCGCCTCTCCACGATGGCTCAGGCGAAGGCGAAGACCTCGTGATGGGTGACGGTGAGCTCGCGCTCGACCAGGAAGCGGTCGTCCTCGTCGTAGAAGACGGCGCGCGACGGGTCCTGTCCGGCGAAGGCGTGGATCGCCTCCCAGGACTCCCAGAGCGAGGTCAGCAGGAACTCGCTCCTGTCCCCCGCGTCGCGACGGGTGAAGCACACCCCGCGGTTGCCCGCGGTGGAGGTGTATCCGACGTATCCGGTGGACAGCAGGTACTCCTCATAGGCGACGGCGTCCTCGGCGCGCGTCCAGCCCCTCCACACCCTCATGATCACGGCCACTCCTCCGGTACGACTCGCGCCCGCCGCTCTCCCCGAAGGCGAGATAGGTCAGGTACCACATGACACCCCCGTTGTTAACCAGCTATGAGGCTACGGTGGTGTTGTCTCGAAGACAACCCCCAAATGACGTACAGTGGTTGCGAAGAGGTGAGCGACGACATGGACAACCCCTCCGGCCTGGTGATCGACTTCGTGAACACCTACGACGTCGAGACCGGCACCGAGTCGATCCCCTCCCCCGCCGCCCTCACCGCCTGGCTCGGCCGGCGCGGCCTGATCGGGGACGGGGACACGGCCGACGAGACGGATCTGGCACGGGCCCTGGACCTCCGCGAGGGCCTGCGCGAGGCGCTCCGCCGCAATCACGACCGCCCGCCCGCGCGGGAGCGTCCCGCGGGACAGGACCGTCCCCTCACCCCGGCGCCCGGCCCCGGCACCGCCGACACCGCCGCCGCTGCGGCCACCGCGGCCACCGGCACCGCCCCCGACACGCCCGCCGTCGACGCCACCGGTGACGACGAAGGGGGCGACCTCGAGGACGACGGGCTCCACCGCGAGGACGGCCGGCCGGCACGGCTCCTCCCGGCCTTCGCCGGGCTCGCGCTCCAGGTCACCTTCGGCCCCCTGGGACCGACGCTCGAACCGGTCGCGACCGGCGTGCCCGGCGGGCTGGCCAGGATCGTCGCCGCCGTGATGGACACCCACGCCACCGGCCTGTGGCCGCGCCTGAAGGTCTGCACCGAGAGCACCTGCCAGTGGGCGTTCGTCGACTCCTCCAAGAACCGTTCCCGGTCGTGGTGTTCCATGAAGGTCTGCGGTAACCGTACGAAGACACGGGCATATCGGGCTCGTCGGCAGACGGAGCCCGGTTCACGTCATCTCTGAGTCGGATTCCCCGATACGGTGTAAGAGCCTGCCTCACGGATCCACCCGCCTGACGCCCGCTCGCGTGGCACGAGATCCCACGAGACAGCGCGTTCCGAGGCGACGGCAGACGGCAGATAAGGAGCGGGCCGAGATGGCAGACGTAGGCGTGCGGGCGGCTCGGCACGAGGATGTCGCCGCGGTGACGGGCACCCAGATCCGCGCGTGGAAGTACGGTTACCGGGAGTTCCTTCCCGAAGGGCCGCTGGAGCAGATGACCGGCCCGGCGGCCGAGAACATGTGGCGGCAGCAGTGGGAGGACGCGATCACCTCCCCGCCCAGCCGGCGGCACCGCGTGCTGGTGGCCGTGGAGCAGGTCGTGCTGGACACCGACGCCTTCCCCGCCCTCGGCCCCGGCGGCATCGAGGCCATGGCGGCGATGCGAGGCGCCGAGAAGGTGGCGGGCCTGGCCTCGCACGCCCCCGCCGAGGACCCCGACCTCGATCCGACCACCGCGGGTGAGATGCTCACCTTCCTGATCGACCCCGACCACGTCCGGCGCGGTCACGGCAGCCGGCTGCTCAACGCCACGGTCGACTACCTGCGCGACGACGGCTACCACACGATCGTGACCTGGGTCTTCGCCGACAACCACGCGGTGCTCGGCTTCCTGGAGTCCGCCGGGTGGGGCGCCGACGGGGCCGAGCGGGTCATCGACATGGGCCGTACGGTGCGGATGATCCGCCTGGCGACCGACATCAGCTAGACCCGCGTCAAACGGATCCGGAGAGGAACGCCGCACCCCCATGGCCACCCCGAGCCAGTGGATCGCCGGAGCACGCCCGCGCACCCTTCCCGCCGCCGTCGTCCCGGTCGCCGTCGGCACCGGGGTCGCGATCGGACACGACGGCGGGGTGTGGTGGCGGGCGCTGGTCGCCCTGTTCGTGGCGCTGGCCCTGCAGGTGGGCGTCAACTACGCCAACGACTACAGCGACGGGGTGCGCGGCACCGACGCCCGGCGGGTCGGCCCGATGCGGCTGGTCGGCTCGGGGGTGTCCTCGCCCCGGCAGGTCCTCGTCGCGGCCCTGGCCTGCTTCCTGGCCGCCGCGGTGGCGGGGCTGGTGCTGGTCGTGGTCACCGGCGCGTGGTGGCTGCTGCTGGTCGGGGCGGCCTCGATCGCCGCCGCCTGGTTCTACACCGGCGGCTCGCGCCCGTACGGGTACCGCGCGCTCGGCGAGATCTCGGTGTTCGTGTTCTTCGGCCTGGTGGCCGTGGCGGGCACCACCTACGTCCAGCTCGAACGCCTGCCCTGGCTCGCGGTGGCGGCGGCCGTCCCGGTGGGGCTGCTGGCGTGCGCGATGCTGGTGGTCAACAACCTGCGCGACCTGGTGACCGACGGCCCGGCGGGCAAGCGCACCATGGCCGTGGTCCTCGGCGACCGGCGCACCCGCGTCCTGTACACCCTCTGCCTGACGCTGCCCCTGCTGGTCGCGGTCGCCCTGGCGCCGTGGTGGACGTTCACCGCGCTGGCCCTGCTCGCCGCCCCCCTCGCCGTCGCCCCGGTGCGGGCCGTCGCGGAGGGCGCGACCGGCCCGGCGCTCATCGCGACGCTCCAGCAGACGGGGCGCTTCCAGCTCGTGTACGGCCTGCTGCTGACCGTCGGCCTGGCCCTCTGACCCTCGCTCGCGCCTTCCGGCTCCCCGTCACGGCGGGCGGTGCGTCACGGCAGGCCTCGCACCACGGCAGGCGGCGCGCGTCCCGGCAGACGGCCCGTCACAGGGGGCGGCGCATCACCACGCGGGGGGCGACCTCGATGCCCAGCTCCCGCTCGTGACGTACCAGCTCGGCCAGCTCCGGGCCCCACTTCCCCGGCTCCAGCACCGAGAAGCCGCGCCGGGCGTACCAGGGCGCGTTCCAGGACACGTCACGGTAGGTCGTCAGCGTCACCGAGGTGTGGCCGGTCGCGGCGGCGTGCGCGCAGAGGGCCTCCACCAGGCGCCCGCCGGCGCCCCTGCGCCCGTGGTCGGGGTGGACGGCCAGCTGGTCCAGGTGGATCTGACCGTCGACGTGCCCGAACAGGGCGAAACCGATCGGGGGCTCCCCCGCGACGAGTACCCGGGAGGGGTCGCCGGCCTCCTCGATCATCGTGGTGCCCGGCGGGAAGGTGATCCCGACCCGGGCGAAGAGGCCGTCGGCCGCGAGCTCCACCGCGACCAGCCCGGCCAGCTCCTCCTGCCGCGCCCAGCGCACCTCGGAGGTCGAGGATCGGATTCCTGTCATGGAATCGAAGGATAGCTCCGCGTCCCGCGCGGATCACAGGGATTGTCTCCCAGGTCACCGGGGCGGCACCGGACCGGTTCCGGTCCGTCGCCGGTCGCGTGCCCGGCCCCGTCCCGGCAGACGCCGTGACGTTCCCCTTGTGATCGTCTACGGTGGCGCGGACGATGACGTGGGGAAGTCAGGACACGGGAGCGATCGCGATGACGACGAGCGAGAACCGAACCTCACCCGCCCGCGAGGACGCCTCCGCCACGCGGACCCGGTGGTCCCTCGCCTCCGGGCTGGTGGCCCTGGGTGTGCTGCTGCTGGCCGCCGTCGGGGCGGTCGTGGACATCACCCCCTTCTCGGTGAGCCCGGCCGACGCCCCGGGACGGGACTTCAGCGCCCGGCGCGCCTTCTCCCACATCGAGCGTTTCGCGACCGCGCCGCACCCGGTCGGCACGGCCGAGCACGCCCGGGTTCGCGAGTACCTCGTCGACGAGTTACGGCGGATGGGCCTGCGGCCCGAGGTGCAGGAGGCGACGGGCGTCGCACCGTCGTCCCTGGGGGCCTGGCCCGCCGTCGCCGGCCGCGTTCTCAACATCGTCGCGCTGATACCGGGCACCGCCCCCACCGGGCGGGTCTTCGTGACGGCGCACTACGACTCGGTCCCGGAGGGACCGGGCGCCAACGACGACGGAGCCGGTACGGCGAGCGCCCTCGAGGCGGCGCGGGCGCTGCTCGCCGACGGGAGACGCCCGCGCAACGACGTGGTGCTCCTCATCACCGACGGCGAGGAAGCCGGACTCCTGGGCGCGGAGGCCTTCGTCGCCGGGCACCCCCTCGCACGGGGAAGGAGCGTGGTGCTCAACCACGAGGCGCGGGGGGCGAAGGGTCCCGTGCTGATGTTCCGGTCCACCAGACCCAACGCCGGCCTGATCTCGGTGTTCGGATCGGCGGCCCCCCACCCGGTGGCCGACTCCACCTTCGCCGATCTCATGGAGATCCTCCCCAACGACACCGACTTCACCGCCTTCGCCCCGGCCGGCATGTCGGTGCTGGACTCCGCCTTCGCGGGCGCGGGCACCTACTACCACAGCGTCCTCGACGACCCCTCCCGCGTCGATCTGCCGACGCTGCAGCAGATGGGGGACAACACGCTGGCGCTCGTGCGGGCGTTCGGCGACGCCGACCTGGCGCGGACGGCCGACGGGCAGGACCTGGTCTACTTCAACGTCCCTCCCGGGATCCTGGTCCGCTATCCGGCCTGGGCGGCGTCCGTCCTGGGGGGCCTCGCCTTCGTGGCGACGCTGGCGCTGGTCCTCCTGGCCCGCCGCCGGGGCGCGGTCACGCTCCGGCGAACCCTGCTGGCGACCGTGTCGGCCCTGATCCCGATCGGGCTCACCGTCGGCGCGGGCCTGGTGTTCTGGGACGCGCTCACGACGATCCGGCCCGACCTCGGCGGGACCGCGACCACGACGCCGTACCGGCCCGAGCCGTTCTGGCTCGCCCTGCTGGCGCTCGCGATCACGGTCCCGCTGGCCTGGTACGCGCTGCTGCGCCGCCGGCTCGGCTCCCGCGCGCTCGCGCTGGGCATGCTGATCTGGACGGCGTTCCTGGGGCTGGGGCTGGGCGTCGCCTCGCCCGGCTCCTCGCACTCCCTGGCCTGGCCCGCCCTGGGGGCCGCCCTGGGCGGGCTGGCGGCCCTGTACGCTCCGGCGCGATGGCGTGTCCCCGCCCTGACCGCCGGCCTGCTGCCGGCCGCGCTGATCCTGGCGCCGGGCACCTGGACGGCCCTGCCGATGGGGCTGGCGTACGCCGGCTACGCCGTCATGCCGCAGGCGGTCCTCCTCGTCGGGCTCACCCTGCCGCTGGTCGAGTTCCTCTGGCCGCGCCGGCGTTCCCTCCTGGTCCCGCTGGCGGCGCTGGCCGTCTCGATCGTCCTGGTGGGCGTCGGCCTGCGCCTCGAGAGGACCGACGCGGACCACCCCAGAAGGACCGGGCTGGGGTACGGGCTGGACGCCGACACCGGCAAGGCCGTCTGGGTGACCTCGGCGTCCCCCGACGCGTGGGCCCGCCGCTACGGCGGCCCGGCCTCGGCCGCGCACCCGTTCCCCGACGTGTGGACGGGCCCCGCCCTCGTCGGCCCGGCGAGGGCGGCCACGCTGGCGGCGCCCTCGGTGAAGGTGGTCGAGGACACCGTCGCGGGGGGCGTACGGACCCTGCGCGTCCGGATACGCTCCGAGCGCGGCGCCCCCCAGATCGGGCTGCGCCTGGACGCCCCGGCCACGGCGGCGCTGCGTTCGCTGACCGTGGCGGGCCGCCCCCTGCCGAAGGAGGCCGCGGGGGGATCCGGGGAGCGGCCGGGAGAGACGTCCGGGGAGCGGCGCGGGGCGGCGTTCACCTTCCACGCCCCCGGGCCGGAGGGCGTCGAGGTCTCCCTGACCCTCGCGGGGCACGACGGGCCGCTCCGGCTGCGGGTCACGGACGTCAGCTCGGCTCCCGGGGACATGGCCGCGATCCCGGGCTACGTCCCCCCGCCGGAGTGGATGTTCCTCGCCGGCTCCAGGGTCGCCGTCGCCAAGACCCACACCGTCGTCCCCTGAGCCCCTCCCGGGCCCCGGCCCCTACAGGTCGAGGAGGTTCTCCAGGCCGACGGTCAGGCCGGGCAGCTCACGGACGCGGCGCACGCCCAGGAGCACGCCCGGGGTGAACGACGAGCGGTTCATGGTGTCGTGGCGGATGGTGAGGATCTCACCGTCGCCGCCCAGGATCACCTCCTGGTGGGCGATGAGCCCGGCCAGCCGCACCGCGTGAACACGGACGCCGTCGACGTCGGCGCCGCGGGCGCCGTCCAGCTCGGTGCTGGTCGCGTCGGGCATCGGCGCGGATCCGGCCTCGCGCCGGGCCTCGGCGACCAGTTCCGCCGTACGGCGGGCGGTGCCGGAGGGCGCGTCGGCCTTGTTCGGGTGGTGCAACTCGATGATCTCGGCGGACTCGAAGTAGCGGGCGGCCTGCCGGGCGAAGTGCATCATGAGCACGGCGGCGATGCCGAAGTTGGGGGCGATCAGCGCGTTGACCCCGGGGTCGGCCTCCAGCCAGCCCCGCACGGTCGCCAGCCGCCCGGTGTCGAAGCCGGTGGTTCCGACCACCGGGTGGATGCCGTGCGAGATGCACCATTCGAGGTTGTCCATGACGACGTCGGGGTGGGTGAAGTCGACCACCACCTCGGCGGCCTCCAGGCGCTCGATCGGGTCGTCCTGGTCGACGGCCGCGACCAGCTCCAGATCGTCCGCCGCCTCGACGGCCCTGCACACTTCGACACCGACGCGCCCGCGGGCGCCGAGAACTCCGACCCTGATCACGGGGCCAATATACCGAAGGGCCTCGGGACGGCGGAAAAGGTCCCGGACGGCGGGACGGCCCCGGCGCGGGGAGCGCCGGGGCCGTCTCGCGACAGGTACGTCAGCCGTTCGGCCGGTCGGGACCGCTCAGCGGTTCAGGCCGGTCGATCGGCCTGAACCGTTCAGCCGGTCAGGACCGCGCCGAAGTCCCTGTCCTCGTCGTACGGGCCGATGACCGCCAGGGTCATCGGGCGGTTGAGCACGTCCTCGGCGACCTCGGTGATCTGCTCCGGGGTCACCGCGTCGATCCTGGCGAGCAGGTCGTCGACCGGCAGGAGCTCGTCGAAGACCAGCTCGCCCTTGCCGATCCTGGACATCCGGGAACCGGTGTCCTCCAGGCCGAGGACGAGGCCGCCGCGCATCTGGCCCTTGCCGCGGACGAGCTCCTCCTCGGTGATGCCGTCGGCGAGCACCCGTCGCACCTCCTCGCGGCAGATCTTCAGCACTTCGTCGATCTTGGACGGCAGGCAGCCGACGTAGATGCCGAACTGGCCGGTGTCGGCCAGGGCGGAGGTGTAGGAGTAGGCCGAGTAGGCCAGGCCCCTCTTCTCCCTGATCTCCTGGAACAGGCGCGAGGACATGCCGCCGCCCAGGGCCGCGTTGAGCACGCCGAGCGCGAAACGGCGCTCGTCGGTGCGGGTCAGCGCGGTCGTGCCGAGGACCAGGTTGGCCTGCTCGGTCGCCCGGTGTACCACCCGCGTGCCCGAACGCGTCTCGACGCCCGGCCCGCCCACCCGGGGCGCCACCGGCGAGGCGTCCCCGCCCAGTGCCCCGGCCCGCTCGTAGGCGGCCGCGACCAGGGCGACGACCCGCTCGTGGTCGACGTTCCCGGCCACCGACACCACGGTGTGGGTCGGCAGGTAGTAGCGCCGGTAGTACTCGGCGATCCGGTCCCGGGTGACCGCGGTGATCGACTCCACGGTGCCGAGGATGGGCCTGCCGACGGGCGTGTCCCCGTACAGCTCGGCGGAGAACTGCTCGTGCACCACGTCCGAGGGGTCGTCGTCGTGCATGGCGATCTCCTCCAGGATCACGCCGCGCTCGGCCTCGACGTCCTCGGAGGCGATGATCGACGAGGTCACCACGTCGGCGAGCACGTCGATCGCCACCCGCAGGTCCTCGTCGAGGACCCGCGCGTAGTAGCAGGTGTACTCCTTGGCGGTGAAGGCGTTGATCTCACCGCCGATGCCCTCGATGGCCGCCGAGATCTCCAGGGCGTCCCTGGTGGGCGTGCCCTTGAACAGCAGGTGTTCGAGGAAGTGGGAGGACCCCATGTGCTGGGGGGACTCGTCTCTCGATCCGATGCCGACCCACATGCCGACCGCGACGGAACGCACGGTCGGCATGGACTCGGTCACCACCCGGAGCCCACCGGGGAGGACGGTGCGCTTCACGACCCCGGCGCCGTCCTTGCCGGGGTGCAGAGTGGTGGTGATCACGAGTTGCGGTCTTCCCCTCCGCCGCCGCCACGGTTGCCGCCGCCACCGCCACCGCCGCCGCTGCTGCGGGTACGGGTGCGGCGCGGCCGCTCCTCGCGGGGCCGGTCGTCACGCGAGCGCTCCTCGCGGGGCGGGCGGTCCTCGCCGGAGGCCTCGGCCGCGGGGGCCGCCGCCGGGGAGTCGTCGTCACCGGAGTCGTCGCCGGAGTCGGCACCGGCGCCGGCCGTCGCCTCCTTCTCGATGACCTCGACGGGCACCAGGGAGAGCTTGCCGCGCGAGTCGATCTCGGCGATCTCCACCTGGACCTTCTCGCCGACGTTCATGACGTCCTCGACGTTCTCGATGCGCTTGCCGCCGTGCAGCTTGCGGATCTGGGAGACGTGCAGCAGGCCGTCCTTGCCCGGCATGAGGGAGATGAACGCGCCGAAGGCCGCGATCTTGACGACCGTGCCCAGGTAGCGCTCGCCGACCTCGGGCATGTGCGGGTTGGCGATGGCGTTGATCGCCGACCTGGCCGCCTCGGCGGACGGGCCGTCGGTGGCACCGATGTAGATGGTGCCGTCGTCCTCCAGGGTGATCTCGGCGCCGGTGTCGTCCTGGATCTGGTTGATCATCTTGCCCTTCGGGCCGATGACCTCTCCGATCTTGTCCACCGGGATCTTGATCGTGATGATGCGCGGGGCCGTCGCGTTCATCTCCGCCGGGGAGTCGATGGCCTCCTGCATCACGTCGATGATCGCCAGACGGGCGCCCTTGGCCTGCTTCAGCGCGGCCGAGAGCACCGAGGCGGGGATGCCGTCCAGCTTGGTGTCGAGCTGGAGCGCGGTGATGACGTCCTTGGTGCCGGCGACCTTGAAGTCCATGTCGCCCATGGCGTCCTCGGCCCCGAGGATGTCGGTCAGCGTGACGTACTGGTCGCCCTCGTTGATCAGGCCCATCGCGATGCCCGCGACGATGCCCTTGAGCGGGACGCCCGCGTCCAGCAGCGACATCGTCGAGGCGCAGACCGAGCCCATGGAGGTCGAGCCGTTGGAGCTCAGCGCCTCGGAGACCTGGCGGATCGCGTACGGGAACTCCTCGCGCAGCGGCAGCACCGGCAGCAGCGCCCGCTCGGCGAGCGCGCCGTGGCCGATCTCGCGGCGCTTGGGCGAGCCCACCCGGCCGGTCTCGCCGGTGGAGTACGGCGGGAAGTTGTAGTTGTGCATGTAGCGCTTGGTGCGCTCGGGGTTGAGCGTGTCGATCATCTGCTCCATGCGGAGCATGTTGAGCGTGGTGATGCCCAGGATCTGGGTCTCGCCGCGCTCGAACAGGGCCGAGCCGTGCACCCGGGGGACCACGTGGACCTCGGCGCTGAGCTGCCGGATGTCCTTGACGCCGCGGCCGTCGATGCGGACGCCCTCGGAGATGACCCGCTCGCGCATGAGCTTCTTGGTCAGCGACCGGAACGCCGCGGCGAGCTCCTTCTCGCGGCCCTCGAAATCGGGGCCGGCCTTCTCCAGCACCAGCGCCCGGACGCGGTCGATCTCGGTCTCGCGCTCCTGCTTGCCGGCGATGGTCAGCGCGGCGGCGAGCTCGCTGCGCACCGCGCCGTTCACGGCCTCCAGGGCGTCGTCCTGGTAGTCGAGGAAGAGCGGGTACTCGGCGGTCTCCTTGGCGGCGACCTTGGCGATCTTGGCCTGCGCCTCGCAGAGCACCTTGATGAACGGCTTGGCCGCCTCCAGGCCCTGGGCCACGGTCTCCTCGGTGGGGGCCACCGCGCCCTCGGCGACGAGCTTGAGCGTGTCGCGGGTGGACTCGGCCTCGACCATCATGATCGCGACGTCGCCGTCCTCCAGGACGCGGCCCGCCACCACCATGTCGAAGGTGGCGCTTCCCAGCTCGGTGTTGGTCGGGAAGGCGACCCACTGGCCCTCGATCAGGGCGACGCGGACGCCGCCGATCGGGCCGGAGAACGGCAGCCCGGCGAGCTGGGTGGACAGCGACGCGGCGTTGATCGCCACGACGTCGTACAGGTGCTCGGGGTGGAGCGCCATGACGGTGGCGACCACCTGGATCTCGTTGCGCAGGCCCTTGACGAACGAGGGGCGCAGCGGCCGGTCGATCAGGCGGCAGGTGAGGACGGCGTCCTCGGAGGGACGGCCCTCACGCCGGAAGAACGAGCCGGGGATGCGGCCCGCGGCGTACATCCGCTCCTCGACGTCCACCGTGAGGGGGAAGAAGTCGAGGTTCTCGCGCGGGTTCTTGGACGCGCTGGTCGCGGACAGGACCATCGTGTCGTCGTCGAGGTAGACGACGGCGGCACCGGCCGCCTGGCGCGCGAGCCGCCCGGTCTCGAACCGGATGGTACGCGTGCCGAATGAGCCGTTGTCGATGACGGCTTCGCTGCTGTGGACACCCTCCACGGGGGACCTCCTTGGGATCGGTCGCCCGCGTCCGGCCAGACGCACGTGTCGCGCCTGGTTCGTCGTTTTGCCGGCTCCCCGTAGGTGCAGCGCCGGTCTTCGATCGAAGCGCCCGGTTCCGTATGGCTTCGCGCCATGATGACCGGGGGCCACTACCGAGGACCGGCCCTCCGACGCCGTGGGGCGCGCTTGCTTGCGGACGCGGGGCACTTTCTCGGCTGTTCAGTTTGCTCACCGGGCCGGCGTCTTCCCTGCGCGACGCGCCGACGAACGAACCCGATGAGAGGGGGGAGCGGCGTGAACGCCGCCCCCCCGTCAGGCTATCGGCGCAGGCCGAGCCGCTCGATGAGCGAACGGTAGCGCTGGATGTCCTTGCTCTGCAGGTACTTCAGCAGCCGACGGCGGCGGCCGACGAGCAGCAGCAGGCCGCGGCGGCTGTGGTGGTCGTGCTTGTGCACCTTCAGGTGCTCGGTGAGCTCGCTGATGCGCTTGCTCAGCAGAGCGATCTGCACCTCGGGGGAACCGGTGTCGGTCTCACCCTTGGCGTAGTCACCGATGATCTGCTTCTTTGCGGCGGTGTCGAGCGACACTTTTCTCCTTGAACCTCTGCGGGCACGCGCGATTTCCGGCTCCCCGAACGACCGTGCGTGCCTACAGTCGCCGTGGCGAGATCAGCGCCGGGGTGGCCATACCACCGGTCACAGAGCTGACATGCCAGGTTACCACCGGCTCCGACGCCCTCGCACATCCCGCGCCGGCCCGGTGGAAGTGACACGGGTGACGGAAGTGACGGGGACGGAAACCAGACCGGAGAGGGGGGATCGGGAGCGGGAACGGGGTGGGTCAGCCCGTCAGGCGACGGACCTTCTCGACGTCGGCGTGGATCTGCTCCACGAGGGCGTCGATCGAGTCGAACCTGGTGTTGCCGCGCAGCCTGGGGCCGAAGTCCACGGCCACGTGCGCGCCGTAGAGGTCCAGGTCGTCGCGGTCGAGCGCGTACGCCTCCACGGTCCGCGGCACGCCCTCGAAGGTCGGGTTGGTGCCCACGGAGATCGCCGCGGGCCAGCGCTCGCCGCCGTAGACGGCCGGCAGGTTGCCCGTCGAGACGCCCTGCAGCCAACCCGCGTAGACGCCGTCGGCCGGGATCGCGGTGAACTCCGGCGACTCCAGGTTGGCCGTGGGAAAGCCCAGTTGCCGGCCGCGCTGGTAGCCGCGGACGACCACGCCCTCGACCCGGTGCGGGCGGCCCAGCGTCTGGGTGACCGCCTCCATGTCACCGGCGGCGATCTGCTCGCGGATCCGCGTGGAGGAGATCGTCTCCCCGTCGCTGACCAGCGGGACCCCGTCGGCCACGAAGTCGTACTTCTCACCCAGGGTGCGCAGCGTCTCGATGTCGCCGGAGGCGTTGTGGCCGAAGCGGAAGTTCTCCCCCACCACGACCCCGGCCGCGTGCAGCCGGTCCACCAGCACGGTCTGGACGAACTCGTCCGGGGTCATCTGGGAGAACTCGAGCGTGAACGGCAGGACGCAGACCGCGTCCACGCCCAGCGCGGTCAGCAGCTCGGTGCGGTGCCTGGCCGTGGTGAGCCTCGGCGGGTGCGTGCCCGGCCGCACCACCTCCTCGGGGTGCGGGTCGAAGGTCACCACCACCGAGGGAAGCCCGCGATCGGCGGCCATCGCGACGGCACGGGCGACCATCTCCTGGTGCCCTCGGTGTACGCCGTCGAAGACGCCGATCGTGATGACGGACCTGCCCCAGTCTTCGGGCACGTCGTCCAATCCGTGCCAGCCTCGCACCGCAGCCTCTTCCCCTCGTAGCGGATCGACCCCTAAAGCGTGCCATGCTCGGGGGCCTTCCCCCCAATCGGGGAGGACTTTGGCCTCCCCGGGGGGCCGCCGGCCGGACCCGGTCACGGCACGGGCCCGATCACGGCACAAGACCGATCACGGCACGGACCGGGTCACCACACCGGCCCGGTCACGGCACGAAGACCGCCAGGGACCTGGAGACCCCGCCGCGTTCCTCCACCAGCGCCACGAGCGTGCCGTCCGGGCCGAAGACCCCGATCGGGCCCTCCCCCAGGCCCAGCGCGGGCAGCCGGCCGCCGTGCGCGACCGAGCCGGCCTCCTCGGCGGTCACGTCCCGGCGAGGAAAGGCCTCCGCGACCGCGTCGGCCATCGGCAGGATCACGCACTCGGCGGCGAGCCGCTCCAGGGTGTGGGCCGCGGGCAGGGCGTAGGGCCCCACCCGGGTACGGCGCAGCGCGGTCAGGTGCCCCCCGACCCCCAGGGCGTTCCCCAGGTCGCGGGCGAGCGCGCGGATGTAGGTGCCGCTGGAGCAGGTGACCGAGGCGTCGACGTCCAGCAGGTCGCCGTTCCGCCGGATCGCGGTGACCTCGAACTCCGGGACCGTCACCGGGCGGGCGGCGAGGGCGACCTCCTCCCCGGCCCTGGCCCGCTTGTAGGCCCGCTCGCCGTTCACCTTGATCGCGCTGACCTGCGGCGGGATCTGCATGATCGGGCCGGTCAGGGCGGCGACGCCCTCGCGGACGCCGGCCTCGGTGACGTGGGCCGCCGAGGCCGTGGCGACGGTCTCGCCCTCGGCGTCGTCGGTGTTGGTGGACTCGCCCAGCCGGATCGTGGCGTCGTAGCCCTTCTCGGTCAGGGCCAGGTGGCCGAGCAGCCGGGTGGCCTTCTCCACGCCGACCACCAGCACCCCGGTGGCCATCGGGTCCAGGGTGCCGGCGTGGCCGACCTTGCGGGTGCCGGCGATGCCGCGGAGCTTGGCCACGACGTCGTGGGAGGTCCAGCCCGCGGGCTTGTCGACGATGATCAGCCCGCTCGGCGGCGGGGTGCGCTTGGCGCGAGCCGTGCTCATGGGAATCCTTAGGAGGCGTGCCGGAAGACGTCTACAGCAGGGCCCGGAGGCGCGCGACCGTCTCCTCGACGGGCAGGTGGGAGGTGAAACCCGCGGCCTTGGCGTGCCCGCCGCCACCGAGCGCGGCGCAGACGCGCGAGACGTCCACCCCGCCCTTGGAGCGCATGGAGACCTGCCAGGCGCCGTCGTCGTCCTCCTTGAGGATCGCGGCGACGTCGGCGGCGTCGGTACGCCGGACCACGTCGATGATCCCCTCGAGTTCGTCGTACGACAGATCGTGCGCCGCGCGGTCGGCCCGGGTGACGAACGTCCAGACCAGGCCGCCGCCCACCTCGGGTTCCAGGCGGGCCCGGTCCAGGGCCGCGCCGAGCACCCCCAGGTAGCCGAACGGGGAACGGTCCCACACCTCGCGGGCGATCCGTTCGGGGTCGATGCCGGTGGCCAGCAGCCGGGCGGCCATGGCGTGCGCCTCGGGGGTGGTGGAGGAGTGCTTGAACGAGCCGGTGTCGGTGACGAGCCCGACGTACAGGCAGGTCGCGATCTCCGGGCGGACCGGCAGCCCGAGCCGGTGGATCAGTTCCTCGGCGAGCACGGCGGTGGCCGCGGCGCCGGGGTCGACCAGGTTGAGCGTGCCGAACCCGGTGTTGGACGGGTGGTGGTCCAGCACGATCAGCCGGCGCGCCTCGGCGGCGACGGCGGCCAGCGTGCCGAGGCGCTCGACGCTGGGGACGTCGAAGGTGATCATCACCTCGGGAGCGGCGGGGTAGCGCGCTGGGTCGGTCAGCAGGTCCTGGCCGGGCAGGAAGCGCAGCAGCCGGGGCACGCTGAAGCGCCGGTCGCCGAAGGAGGCGACGACCCGCTTGCCGGCGGCGCGCAGCGCGAGCCCGACGGCCAGCGTCGAGCCGAGCGCGTCGCCGTCGGGCGAGACGTGACAGGCCAGCGCGATCTCGTCGGCCGACGAGACGATCTCGACGGCCCGGTCCCAGTCGCGGCCGGGCACCGGGCCGTCCTGGCGCGGGTCGGGCGTCACGTGGCGGAGCGTCCCGCGCGCTCGGAGGGTTCGCCGGTCTCGCCGGAGACGCTCTCTGCGACGGCGCCGTCGGCGCCGTCGGTGCCGTTGACGCCGTCGTCCTCGGCGTCGTCGCCGTCCCTGTCCTCGGGCTTGCGGTAGGGGTCGGCGTCCCCGGCGTGCCGGGCGCCCTCGGCCCGCTTGGCGATCTCCACGTCCCTGGCCTTGGCCTCGGCGAGCAGATCCTCCAGGTGGCGGGCGTTGTCGGGGAGCGGGTCGTGGGTGAACGTCAGCGTCGGCGTGTGACGCAGGCCCGTCTGGCGGCCCACCTCCGAGCGGATGAGCCCCTTGGCGCTCTCCAGCGCCACGGCGGAGTCCGCCCGCTCGGCCTCGGAGCCGAAGACGGTGTAGAACACCGTGGCGTCGCTCAGGTCGTTGGTGATGCGCGTGTCCGTCACGGTCACGAACCCCAGCCTGGGGTCCTTGATCCGCCGCTCCAGCATCTCCGCCACGACCTGCTGGATCCGGTCGGCGATCTTACGCGCGCGTGCGGCGTCCATAGCTCCCCCCTTCTCACGGGGAAGGCCGGGGCGAAGGGAGGAACGCCCCCTTCGCGGACCGGCCGTCCCCGTATCTAGTCCTCGTCCTCGTTGTAGAGCCGGTGCCTGGCCGACAGCAGCTCGATCTCCGGGTGGAAGGCGATCAGCCGCTCGCAGTCGTCCAGGACGGCACCGGCGTTGGCCGCGGTCGCCGAGACGACCGCGATCCCGATCTCGGTGCGGCGGTGCAGGTCGAGATGTCCGGTCTCGGCGACGGCCACACCCGGGAACCGCCGCTGCACCTCGGCGACGATGGGACGCACCACCGAGCGCTTCTGCTTCAGCGAGTGGACGTCGCCGAGCAGGATGTCCAATGTCAGAGCACCTACGTACATGGTCGTTCACCGCCACGATCGCCGTCGTGCCGCCGGGGACGGGGGCCGCCCGCCGGTCGCGCACCCGTCTCGGGTACGCGACCGGCCGGGCGGCTCCCCCGCCTGCCGATGGCATCAGGCGCGCGGCTTCTCCCGCATCTCGAAGGTCTCGATGACGTCATCGATCTTGATGTCGCTGTAGCCGACACCGATACCGCACTCGAACCCTTCGCGGACCTCGGTCGCGTCGTCCTTGAAACGGCGCAGCGAGGAGACGGTGAGGTTGTCGGAGATGACGACCCCGCCGCGGATGATCCGGGCCTTGCTGTTGCGGACGATCGTGCCCGAGCGGACCAGCGCACCGGCGATGTTGCCGATCTTCGGCACCTTGAAGACCTCGCGGACCTCGGCGGTGCCCATCTGGACCTCTTCGAACTCCGGCTTGAGCATGCCCTTCAGGGCCGCCTCGATCTCCTCGATCGCCTGGTAGATGACCGAGTAGTACCGGATGTCGACGCCCTCGCGCTCGGCCAGGTCGCGCGCCCTGACCTCGGGGCGCACGTTGAAGCCGATGATGACGGCGTTGTCGTCGGCGACCGCCAGGTTGACGTCGTACTCGGTGATCGCACCGACGGCGCGGTGGAGCACCCGCAGGCGCACCTCGTCGCCGACGTCGATCTTGAGCAGCGCGTCCTCCAGGGCCTCGACGGAACCGGAGACGTCACCCTTGATGATGAGCTTGAGCTCGTCGATCTGGCCCTTCTCCATCTCGCTGAAGAGCTCTTCGAGGGTGCGGCGGCGGCCGGAGCGGGCCATGTCCGCGATGCGCTTGCGCGCGGCGCGCTGCTGGGCGATCTGGCGCGCCATGCGGTCGTCGGTGACGACGATGAAGTTGTCACCGGCTCCCGGCACCGCGGTCAGGCCCAGCACCATCACCGGACGGGACGGGTCGGCCTCCAGGATCGCCTCGCCCTTGTCGTCGAGCATCGCCCGGACGCGGCCGAAGGCCTCGCCACAGACGATCGAGTCGCCGACGCGGAGCGTGCCGCGCTGGACCAGGACGGTCGCGACGGGGCCGCGGCCCTTGTCCAGGTGCGCCTCGATGGCGACGCCCTGGGCGTCCATCGTGGCGTTGGCCCGGAGGTCGAGCTCGGCGTCCGCGGTGAGCAGGATGGCCTCGAGCAGGTTCTCGATGCCGGTCCCGTTCTTGGCGGAGATGTCGACGAACATCGTGGTGCCGCCGTACTCCTCGGCGACGAGGCCGTACTCGGTGAGCTGGGCGCGGACCTTGCTCGGGTCGGCACCCTCCTTGTCCACCTTGTTGACCGCGACGACGATCGGCACGTCGGCCGCCTGGGCGTGGTTGAGCGCCTCGATGGTCTGAGGCTTCACGCCGTCGTCGGCCGCGACGACCAGGACCGCGATGTCGGTCACCTTGGCACCACGGGCACGCATGGCGGTGAACGCCTCGTGACCCGGGGTGTCGATGAAGGTGATCTTGCGGTCCTCACCCTCGTGCTCGGTGCCGATCTGGTAGGCGCCGATGTGCTGGGTGATGCCTCCGGCCTCCCGCGCCACCTCGTTGGTGTTGCGGATGGCGTCGAGCAGCTTGGTCTTACCGTGGTCGACGTGACCCATGACGGTCACCACCGGCGGGCGCGCGACCAGGTCGGACTCGTCGCCCTCGTCCTCGCCGAACTCGATGTCGAAGGTCTCCAGCAGCTCGCGGTCCTCCTCCTCGGGGCTGACCACGAGGAGGTTGTAGTCGAGCTCGGCGGCGAGGAGCTGGAGGGTCTCCTCGTTGACCGACTGCGTGGCGGTCACCATCTCGCCCAGGTGCAGCATGATCTGCACGAGGGAGGCCGGGATCGCGCCGATCTTGTCGGCGAAGTCCGACAGCGAGGCGCCGCGCGACAGGCGGATCGTCTGCCCGTTGCCGCGGGGAGCCTGCACGCCGCCGATCGCCGGGGCCTGCATGTTGTCGAACTCCTGGCGCCTCTGGCGCTTGGACTTGCGACCGCGGGTCGGACGTCCTCCCGGACGGCCGAACGCTCCCGCGGTGCCTCCACCGCGGCCACGGCCACCGCCACCGGGACGACCGGCGAAACCGCCGCCGCCACCACCGGGACCACCGGTTCCGGTGCCGGGACGGCCTGCGCCGCCACCGCCGCCCGGGCGGCCGGCGAAACCGCCGCCACCGCCACCGGGACGACCGCCACCGCCGCCGGGACGGCCTGCGCCGCCACCGGGACGACCGGCACCCGCACCGCCGCCGGGACGACCGGCGCCGCCACCGCCGCCGGGACCGGCGGGCCGGCCCTGGGGCATCATCATCGGGCTGGGACGCGGCCCACCCGGACGCGGACCACCGGGACCACCGGCGCCGCCACCCGGACGCGGACCACCGGCGCCGGGACCCGGACGCGGGCCACCGGTCCCGGGCGGGCCGGAACGGGCGCCGGGCGGACGGGGACCGGCGTTGTCGCGGTCCTGACGAGGACCGCGGTCCTCGCGGGGACCGGGACGCGGGCCCCTGTCGCCGGGGCCGCCGTCACGGCCGGGGCCGCCGGGGCCGCCCGGGCCGCCGGGACCGCCGGGACGCGGCGGACGGGCCTGGCCCATGCCGCTGGCGTTGGACGAGAACGGGTTGTTGCCCGGACGCGGGCCACGCGGACCCGGACGCGGACCCGGCTTGGGACCGGGACCCGCACCGGGGGCGCCGGCACCGGGCCTGGGACCCGAGGGAGCCCCACCGGGACCACCGGCGGGACGGCCGCCCTCGGGACGCGCCTCGGGGCGCGGTGCCGGACCGGGTCGCGGAGCCGGCCGCGGACCCGGCTTGGGACCGGGGCCGGAGGCCGCCGGACGGCCGGGCTCGGCGCGGGGCGCCTCGAAGCGGGGCGCCTGCACCTGGGGCGGCTGCTGACGCGGCGGCGCGGGCGGAGCCGGAGGCTGCTGGGCCTCGGGAACCACCGGCGGCGCCTGCTGCGGCGCGGGCGCCGCGGGACGGGCCGGCGCCGGACCAGGACGGGGACCCGGCCTGGGGGCCGGTCCCGGCCTGGGGGTCGATGTCGACGCCGAAGGGGCGCCGTTGGACTGGCCGTCACCCGGCCGAGGGGCCGCCTGAGGCGGCCTGGGGCCTCTGCCCCTGTCGGACGATCCCTTGCTGGGACCGCCCAGAGCTTCCGTGAGCCTGCGGACCACCGGTGCTTCGATGGTCGAGGACGCCGAACGCACGAACTCGCCCATCTCCTGGAGCTTGGCCATGACGACCTTGCTCTCCACACCGAACTCCTTGGCGAGCTCGTATACCCGGACCTTCGCCACTGCACTCCCTTGTCTCGGCCCGGGAGGCGGTGCCGCCGGACCGTCGTTACGTTGACGTACTCATCGCCGCATGCTCATCAGGCGCTCATAGCTATCTGACCAGCCCATCAAATCGGCGTTCTACATGACAGTCGGTGACCATTTCACCCGATCCTTTCAGCCCGCTTGCCCTTCCAGGTGGCCGCGCAGTCGCGACAGGTCGAGCGGGACCGCGACGCGAAACGCGCGCGGAAACGCTCGGCGACGCTCTGCGAGTTCGAGACAGCTCAGGGTGGGATGCAGTGAAGCACCACGCCCCTGGAGCCGTCGTCGCAGGTCAGGGACGATAACGCCCTCAACCACCACCAGGCGGAGCAGCTCGGAGGAAACCGTGCGAACCCGGCACCCCACACACATTCTCAGCGGGGCAGCCTGGCCACCATATTCCAGCTTACCGTGTGGACGCATCTGCGGAACCGGCCGCGTCCCCCGGCTGGGTGTCGGGACGGATGTCGATGCGCCAGCCGGTGAGGCGGGCGGCCAGCCGGGCGTTCTGCCCCTCCTTGCCGATGGCCAGGGAGAGCTGGTAGTCCGGCACGGTCACGCGCGCGGCGCGGCCGTCGAAGTCGATCACCTCTACATGGGAAACGCGCGCCGGAGAAAGCGCATTCCCTACGAATTCGGCTGGATCGTCCGACCAGTCGATGATGTCGATCTTCTCGCCGTGCAACTCCGTCATCACGTTCCGCACCCGCGAGCCCATCGGGCCGATGCAGGCGCCCTTGGCGTTCACCCCGGGCCTGCGCGAGCGGACCGCGAGCTTGGTGCGGTGCCCGGCCTCGCGCGCCACGGCGGCGATCTCCACGGTGCCGTCGGCGATCTCGGGCACCTCCAGCGCGAAGAGCTTCTTCACCAGGCCCGGGTGGGTGCGCGACAGGGTGACCGAGGGGCCCTTGTGGCCCTTCTTGACCTGCACCACGTAGCAGCGCAGCCGGTCGCCGTGCACGTACTCCTCGCCCGGGACCTGCTCGCTGTGCGGGAGCACGGCCTCGATCTTGCCCAGGTCGACCAGGACCACCCTGGGGTCCTTGCCCTGCTGGATGACCCCGGCCACCAGCTCGCCCTCGCGGCTGGCGAACTCACCGAAGTTGATCTCGTCCTCGGCGTCACGCAGCTGCTGCAGGATGACCTGCTTGGCGGTGGTCGCGGCGATGCGGCTGAAGTTGCCCGGGGTGTCGTCGAACTCCCTGAGCACCTCCCCGCTCTCGTCGTCGAGCTCGGCGGCGAAGATGGTCACGTGCCCGGACTTGCGGTCGAGCTCGGCCCGCGCCTTGGCGGCCGCGCCCTCGCTCCGGAAATATGCGATCAGCAGCGCGTCCTCGATCGCCTTGACGACCAGGTCGAAGGAGATGTCCTTCTCCCGCTCCAGGCTGCGCAGGACGCTCATGTCGATGTCCACGAGGCTCCCCCTTAGCCTTCGTCGCCGTCTTCGCCGTCGTCTTCGGCGTCGTCGAGCCGGCGGAATTCCACCTGAACCCGTCCTCGGGTCAGGTCCTCATAGTCGATGCGGCGCGGCGCGCCGCCGACGTCCAGCTCCACGCCGGTCTCGTCGGTGGCGACGATCCGGCCCTCCACCACGGTGCCGTCCCGAAGGTCGGCCTTGACCAGCCTCCTCACCGCGCGGCGCCAGTGGCGCGGCTCGGTGAGCGGGCGGTCGACTCCCGGGGAGGAGACCTCCAGCACGTACGGGGTCGCTCCCATCGCGTCGTCGGCGTCCAGCGCCGCGGAGACCGCGAGGCTGACCTCCGCGACGTCGTCGAGGCTGACGCCTCCGTCACGGTCGACGACGACACGCAGCAGCCGCCGCTTGCCCGCCGGGGTGACCGTGACGTCCTCCAGGTCGAGCCCCTCGGCCTCGGCCACGGGTTGCAGAAGCTTCATCAGGCGGTCGCGGGATGTGGCGCTGCCCATGCCGACCTCCCATTGTCACGATCTCAGCCGGGCGGACCTCGCCCATGCGATTAACCAGCCTATCCACACCAGGCCGCAGAAACGGCGCCACTCGGTGTGGCGGAGCCGCCCGAGAAGCGAGGTGAGTGCCATTATTCCAATCTCTCGGCTGCCCGTACGATGCTAGATGCGTCAGCTGCCGACAGAGAACCGGAGGTCGTCCGTGCGTTCCGTCTCCCGGCGCGTCCTGCTGCGGGGCGGCGCCCTCGGGGTGGCCGTCGCGGCGACGGCGGGGTGCGCGACCGGGAAACCGGCGCCGCCCGCGGCCGAGAGGGCGGTGCCGCCCGACCCCGAGACCGTGCTGCTGGGGGAGCTGATCGCGGACAAGGAGAGGGTCGTGGCGCTGTACGCCTCGGCGACCTCGGAGCGGCTGACGCCGTTCAGGAGGCGGCACGAGGCCCACCTGGCCGAGCTCCGCCGCCGCCTGCCGCCCGCCGCCGCGACCGGATCGGCCGGCTCCTCCCCCGCCACCGGGCCGTCCGCGACGCCGTCCGGCGCTTCCTCGCCCACGGGCGACGCGGCCCGGCCCCAAGGACCCTCGCTGCGATCCCTGCGTGAGCTGGAGCGCAGGGCCGCGGCCCTGCGCGTCCGCCAGGTCGAGAGGGCCTCGCCTCCCCTGGCGCAGCTCATCGCCTCCATCGGCGCCTGCGAGGCGGCGCACGCCCTGGCCCTGCCGAGGTCGTCGTGAGGACCAGGGAGGTCGCCGCGGGCCGGCGGGACGAGCGGGGGCTGGACGTCGCGCTGGCGGCCGAGTACGCCGCCGTGTACGCCTACGGGGTCATCGCGGCCAGGACCACGGGCGGCCTGCGCGCCACGACGACGGCGGCCTACAACGCCCACCGTGCCCGCCGGGACCGGCTCCGCGCCATGATCGTCGCCGCCGGGGGCAGGCCCGTCGAGCCGGAGGCGGCCTACGAGCTCCCGGTCACGCCCTCCACGGCGGCCCAGGCGGTGGAGCTGGCCGTGCTGGTCGAGCGGGGGGTGACCGGCGCCTACCTGGAGCTGGCGGCCTCCCCCGACACCGCCGTGCGCACGATGGCGGCGCTGGCCGTGCAGGAGTGCGTCACCCGCTCCTACGGCCTGCGCCCGGAGATCGAGACGTTCCCCGGCATGCCGCACGGGCCGGGGTCGGCGCCCCCGACGGGCGGCGCCACGCCCGGCACCTCCCCCGGCGCCCCGTCCGGCGGCTCGTCCGGCGCCACCCCGGCCGTCACGCCCTCCGCCACGCCCTCCGTCACGCCGGCCGCCTCTCCCTGATCGGGGATCTTTCCGGATGTCCGGAACATCCGGTGGACGAAAGAACGCGCTGGTCAGCGCGGAGACGGGGCGGGTGCCGGGCCGGTACGCGTTCGGAGAGGCGCTCGGAAACGCCTCCGGTCACGTTTGGTCCGCGAATACCGGGTAGCTCAATTGTCGCGAACACGCCAAGGAGGAAGCAATGGGCTGGGGATATCGTAAATCCATGAAGTTCGGTCCGTTCCGTCTTAACCTTTCGCGGAGTGGAGTGGGACACAGCGTCGGAGGCCGTGGTTTCAGGGTCACCAAGACGGCCGACGGACGACGCACGCTGACCGTCAACCTGCCCGGTGGCTTCCACTGGCGTAAGACGCTGAGCAGCAGCTCCAAGCGCTGATCGGCCCGCCCGGGAACCCGGGGGGAACGCGGGTCGTTCTCCTTACAGGTCACGAGATCGAGGGGGAACAATGGGCTGGGGATACAGGAAGTCGATCAAAGTCGGTCCCTTCCGGATCGACCTGTCCCCGCGAGGGGTGGGGCAGAGTTTCGGCAACCGGAGATTCCACGTCACGAGAACCCCGGACGGTCGCAAGTACGTGACCGTCAACCTGCCGGGCGGATTCCACGTGGGCAAGGCGATCGGCCGCCGCTCGCGTTATCACCACCATTACTGACGGGCCCGAGAACACCGCTCGCGGCCCGGCAGGACGAACACGAGGAGAGCGGCCCCCCGTGCGCGGGGGGCCGCTCTCCTCGTGTTCCGGGCCCCGCTCGTGTGCGTGCCCCGCCCGTGTCCCGTGCCGGGCCTACCGGCCGCAGGCCGCCACCACGCGGTCGGCGGCCTCGGCGGCCGGGATCTCCTCCTTGACGCCGGTGGCCCGGTCGCGCAGCTCCACCACGCCCTGGGAGAGGCCGCGGCCGACGATCAGGATCGTCGGCATGCCGAGCAGCTCGGCGTCCTTGAACTTCACGCCCGGCGAGACGCCGGCCCGGTCGTCCACCAGGACGCGCAGGCCGCGGTCCCGGAGCTCCTCGGCGATCTCGACGGCCGCCTCGATCTGGCCGTCCTTGCCGGTGCCGACGATGTGCACGTCGGCGGGGGCGATCTCGCGCGGCCACAGCAGGCCGAGCTCGTCGTGGCGCTGCTCGACCAGCACCGCCACGGCCCGGGAGACGCCGATCCCGTAGGAGCCCATGGTGATGCGGATCGGCTTGCCGTCGGGGCCGAGGGCGTCGAGCCTGGCGGCGTCGGCGTACTTGCGTCCGAGCTGGAAGATGTGGCCGATCTCGATGCCGCGGTCGATGGACAGGCCCGAGCCGCAGACCGGGCAGGCGTCGCCCTCGCGGACCTCGGCGGCCTCGATGGTGCCGTCGGCGGTGAAGTCCCTACCGGCGACGACGTCCGCGGCGTGCTTGCCGGGCTCGTTGGCGCCGGTCACCCAGGCGGTGCCGTCGACCACGCGGGGGTCGACGAGGTAGCGGATGCCGAGGTCCGCCAGGACCTGCGGGCCGATGTAGCCGCGGACCAGGCCGGGGTGCCGGGCGAAGTCCTCGGCCTCGAAGATGGCGGGCTCGCCGGGGGCCAGGGAGGCCTCCAGCCGCTTGAAGTCGATCTCGCGGTCCCCGGGCACGCCGACGATCAGGGTCTCGGTCTTGCCCGAGCCGGGGACGGTCACCTTGACCACGACGTTCTTGAGCGTCTGGGCGGCGGTGATGCCCAGGCCGTGGTGGGTGTTGACGTGCTCGACCAGCGACTCGATCGTCGGGGTGCCGGGGGTGTCGAGCACCCGCATGGCGGGCCGCTCGCCGGTGTTCTCCACCGCCGGGGCGGGGGTGACGACCGCCTCGGCGTTGGCCGCGTACCCGCAGGTGTGACAGGCCACGAAGGTGTCCTCGCCGGTCTCGGCGGGGGCGAGGAACTCCTCCGAGGCCGACCCGCCCATCGCGCCGGAGGTGGCGAAGCAGATCTTGTACGTGATGCCGAGCCGGTCGAAGGTCGCGATGTAGGCCTCGCGGTGGCGCTCGTAGGAGCGCTTGAGACCCTCGTCGTCGAGGTCGAAGGAGTAGGAGTCCTTCATGACGAACTCCCGGCCGCGCAGGATGCCGGCGCGGGGGCGGGCCTCGTCGCGGTACTTCGTCTGGATCTGGTAGAGGGTCACCGGGTAGTCCTTGTAGGAGGAGTACTCCCCCTTGACCATGTCGGTGAACATCTCCTCGTGGGTGGGGCCGAGCAGGTAGTCGGCGCCCTTGCGGTCCTTGAGGCGGAAGAGCGTGTCGCCGTACTCGGTCCAGCGGCCGGTGGCCTCGTAGTACTCGCGGGGAAGCAGCGCGGGGAAGAGGACCTCCTGCCCGCCCATCCGGTTCATCTCCTCGCGCACGACGCGGCCGACGTTCTCCAGCACCATCTTGCCGAGCGGCAGCCAGGAGTAGACGCCCGGCGCGACGCGGCGGACGTACCCGGCGCGGACGAGCAGCTTGTGGCTCGGGACTTCCGCGTCTGCCGGGTCGTCCCTCAGCGTCCGGAGAAACAGCGACGACATGCGCAGCAGCACGACTACTCCTAGTCAACGGGAATCGGTGTCCTCCAAGGCTATCGAGAACCGCAAGCCCATTGTCGGCCCTCGGCGGCCTCCGGGGCCGCGCCCGGCGTCCGCGGCCCCGCGGCGGCCCTTCGCGGGCCGTCGCGGGTCCACCGCGAGGACCGCGGGGAGGCCCCGCTGCGGGCCGGTCGCGGACCCGCCGCGGGGCCGGTCGCGAGTTCGGCGCGGGCCCCGGCGGGAGGCACCCGGAGATCGGCTCAGAGGCCGGCGAGGAAGACGAAGTACGAGGCCCCGACGGTCAGCGCGACCGCGCCGGAGCAGATCCGGTCGCAGCCGCGGCCCAGGGAGACGATCATGCCCGCCGCCAGGAGCACCGTGACCAGGGCGCCCCACGGCCAGAAGCCCGGCACGTGCTCGGCCCCGCCGGGCACCACCCTGTCGATGCCGCCGAGCAGGACCATCCCGGCCGCCCCGCCCGCCGCCAGGTCCCCCCAGCGGTCGTGACGTCTGGCCAGGTGGGACAGGACGCCGACGGCAACGAGGTTCGCGATCGTGAGGTTCATCGCGGTGCCCCCGGTGCCGAGGTTCGTCGGCCAGGCCCCGGACGTGAAGCCGCTGGCCAGCAGCGTCGACAGGACCGTCCCGAACGTGGCCAGCACGCTGGAGAGCACCGCCCACCCGAGGCCGGCGGCGGTCCGCCCCAGGACGACGACGAGCAGGACGTACGCGCCGGGTTCGTAAAGGACGGACAGCAGCGCGGACCCGGAGGACAGCAGCGCCCCGACGCCACCGAGCGACATCCCCGCGAAGAGCGACAGGACGATGTGCCGGAGAATGGCGCGATCCCGGCGGTCCCCCGCGACGAAGTCAAGGGTGTAGTTATGTTCAACCAAAGCCACTGATCCCCCGATCGCATTTGCTCGTGGCCATGGGAAGTATATCTGACCTGCGATAACACATAGGACTGGGCAAGTTCCGCAAAGCAAGCGAGCGCTTGGTTATGCTGTTCTCGTGACCCTTTCCCCGCACTCCTCGCTCTGCCTCTCGCAGGAGCAGTCAGAACTCCGCGACGCCGTCCGCGCCTTTCTCACCCGGCTCCCGGACGCCCCCTGGAGCCGGTTCGCCGCCGAGCTGGGCGTGGCGGGCCTGGCCGTCCCCGAGGAGTACGGCGGGGCCGGGTGCGGCCCGGCGGAGACGGCCGTGGTCTGCGAGGAGCTGGGCCGCGCCCTGTCCCCCCACCCCTACCTGCAGACCGCGGTGCTGGCCGTGGAGGCGATCACGGCGACCGGCGACGCCGCGGCCATGGCCCGGCTGCTCCCTCCCCTGGCCGACGGCTCCCTCACCGCGACCGTGCTGCTCCCCGGCGACGCCGAGCTGACCCTGGACGGCGACCGGCTGACCGGGACCGCCCGGGGGGTCCTGCCGGGAGAGCTGGTGCTCGCCCTCGTCGGCGGCACGCTGGTCGAGGCCGCCCCCTCCTCGCGCACGCCCCTGCCCACCCTCGACCAGACCCGGCCGCTCACGGCCCTCGCCTTCGACGCCGTTCCCGCCGTACGGCTGGGGGGCGGCACGCCTGACCGGATCCGTGACGCGGGCGTCGCGGCCCTGGCCTCCGAGCAGGTGGGCGGGGCCGCCGCCTGCCTGGAGGCGGCGGTCTCCCACGCCCGGCAGCGCCACCAGTTCGGCCGCGCGATCGGCTCCTTCCAGGCCGTCAAGCACAAGCTGGCCGACATGCTCCTGCTCGTCGAGTCGGCCCGCTCCGCCGCGCTGGCCGCCGCGCGGGCCCCCGCCCCGCGGCTCGGTGTCCTGGCCGCCGTGGCCGGCTCCTACTGCGGCGAGGCCTACCTGGGCGCCGCGGCCGAGAACATCCAGATCCACGGCGGCACCGGCATCACCTGGGAGCACCCGGCGCACCGCTACTTCAAGCGGGCCACCTGCGACGCCTGGCTCTTCGGACCGCCCCAGGCGCACCGCGCCCGGCTGGCGAGCGCCGCGGGCCTGTGACCGGGCATCGGCTTGTTGACGCCCCACCGTGCTGGTAATCTCGCCAAGCGAGCGCTTGGTTAAGTGAAGGGTCGCGGGCAGGGGTCGGATGGACACGACGGAGGCGCGGATGACGTCCCTACGGATCAGCCTGGGATACGAGCTGGAGGTCCGCGGGCGCTCCCGCGAGGTCGAGCAGCGGGCGTTCCAGAACGTGATCGACCAGGTGGTCCTCGGCGACCGGCTGGGGTTCGACACCGCGTGGTTCGTCGAGCACCACTTCACCCGCGGCTTCTCCCACTCCTCCGCCCCCGACCTGGTGCTGGCCGCCGTCTCCCAGCGCACCGAGCGGATCCACCTCGGCCTGGGCGTGGTGCTGCTGCCCTTCCAGTCGCCCATCCGCACGGCCGAGCGCGTCGCGACCCTGGACGTCATCTCCGGCGGCCGGGTGGAGTTCGGCACCGGCCGGGGCGCGTCCCCCCTGGAGTACCAGGCGTTCCGGAAGCCCTTCGAGCAGTCCCGGCGGATCTGGGAGGACTCGCTGGAGGCCACCCTGGCCATCTGGAACGCCGACGGCGAGCCGGTCAGCCGGTCGAACGAGTTCTTCGAGATCCCCGACGTCGCGGTCTACCCCCGCCCGGTCCAGGTCCCGCACCCGCCGGTCTGGGTGGCCTCCACCTCCCTGGAGGGCTATCTGGCCGCCGCCAGGCACGGCTACAACCTGCTGGGCATGACGATGCTCAAGGGCATCGACGACGTCGCCGAGGACATCGCGAGCTACCGGCGCTGCCTGGAGGAGAACGGCTTCGACCCGGACACCCGGCGGGTCGCGCTGATGATCCCGTGGTTCGTCGCCGAGACCAGGCAGCGGGCCTTCGAGCTCGCCGCCGACCCGGTCCTGTGGTACATCCGGCGCCAGGTCAACCTGGTCACCCCGCCCGACTACTACGACGCCCGCCACGCCACCCACAAGGTCCTGGGGCAGCTCGCGGCCGGGATGCCGCCCGAGGAGGCGATGGCCACGCTCCGCGAGCACCACATGGTCGTGGTGGACGACGTGGAGGGCTCCCGCAAGGCGGCCGAGCGCGTCGCCGAGGCCGGGGCCACCGACCTGATCCTCCAGGCGCAGGTGGGCGGCCTGGCCCACGAGCACGTCTGCGCGTCGATGAACCTCTTCATGACCGAGGTGATCCGTTGACCACCGTCCCGGACGAGCCCACGGCCTGGCGGACGAGGGACGACCTCGCCGCCTCGGCCCGTACCGCGACCGGGCTGCTGCTGGTCTCCGCCGACGCCGGCAGCGTGGTGCCCGCCGACCCGGACGCCCTGACGGCGGCCTACGCCGCCGCGCTGGAGGCGGCGGGCGTGGGCGGCCGGGACCGGGTGGTGGCGGCGCTGTCGGGCGACGGCGAGCTGGCCGGCGCGCAGTGGGCGCGGGCCGCCGCCGGGGTCGCCGCGGCGGGCGCGTCGGTCGGGCCCCGGGGCAGGCTCAGGCTGCACCACGCGCTGGAGTCGCTGGCCGCCACGACACTGGTGATCACGCCGACCGGCGCCATGGACCTACTGGCCCGGCTGCACCTGGAGTTCCTGCTCGACCCGCTGGACCTGGGCCTGCGGCATGTCGTCCTGACCGGGGAGATCGCCTCGCGCCGAACGATGTCCCACCTGGCGACGGAGTTCGGCGCGCGGGTGACGGAGGTCCACTGCTCGCCGTTCACCGCGGCGCCGCTGGGCTGGCGTTCCTCGGAGGAGGAGCCGCTGACCCTGCTCGTGCCCGGCTCCGTGGCCCTGGCCCCGCCGGACAAGGACGAACTGCTCGCCCCGCCGTACGCCGAGGGGCCGGTCGAGCTGGTCGTCGCCGGCGCGCGGCCCGGCGAGGTGGTGCGCACCGGCCAGGTGGCCCGGACGACCGGCGGGGACGCGATCCCGGCCCCCGCGCACACCGTCGGCGACCACGTGCTGGTACGCGGCGTGTGGGTGTCGCTGAACCGGATCCAGCGGGCGCTCGGCAGGATCGACGGGGTCTCCGGCTGGGAGCTGGGCGTGTCACGGCCGGGCACGCTCGACGTCGCCGTCCTGACGGTGACGTTCGGCAGGGAGAGCCTGGTCGGCAACCCCATGTGGAAGGCCCGCGTCCAGCAGGCGCTCAAGGCGCTCACCCCGGTCACCGTCGCCGTCGAGATCTCCGGCCGTGTCTCGGAGGCGGCCACCCCCGGCGTCGTGAACGACGCCCGGGGTCACCACCTGGGCAGGGACCGCACGGCCGTCCCCCGCTGACCCCGCGAAGGGCTGACCCGCGAAAGGCGCGACCGGCATGGAAGTACCCGACTGGCGGACGATCCCCCGCATGCTCCGCGACCTGTCCCGCGACCACCCCTCGGACGTCGTCGTGGACGACGGCGAGGTCCGGCTGACCCTCGCCGAGCTGCGCGACCGGGCGGGCCGGGTCGCCCGGGGCCTGATCGCGCTGGGCGTGCTGCCCGGCGACCGGGTCGCCGTGTGGGGCCCGAACGACGCCTCCTGGGTCGTCGCCGCGTTCGGCGTCTGGGACGCCGGGGCGGTGCTCGTGCCGCTGTCGTCGCGCTACAAGGGCATCGAGGCCGCCGCGACGCTCCGCTCCACCGGGACGAGCGTGCTGATCGTCGGTCACGGCCACGACGGCGTGGTCCTCGCCGACCTGCTGGCCGAGGCCGCGGGAGGGACGGCCGCCGGGCTGCCCTTCGCCGACCTGCCGGACCTGCGGCACGCGATCGTGCCCGAGGACCTGGAGCGGCCGGGATCGGCCCGGCCCTCCCAGGTGCTCGCGGCCGGCTCCGGGGTCACCCTCGCGGAGGCGGAGGAGCGCGCGCTGGCCGTTCGGCCGGACGACCTGTGCGAGATCATCTCGACCTCGGGCACCACGGGGACGCCCAAGGGCGTGATGCTCGAACACGCGCCGATGCTGCGCGGGTACTGGGACTGGGCGGAGATCGTCACGCTCGGCCCCGGGGACCGCTACCCGGTGATCGCCCCGTTCGCGCACGGCTTCGGTCTCAACGCCGGGCTATTGGCCTCGGTCATGCGCAGGGCCACGATGATGCCGATCGGGGCGTTCGGCCCCGAGCTGCTGGAGGACCTGATCCACGACGGCGGGATCACGATCCTGGCCGGGCCGCCGACGTTGTTCCACCGGCTCCTTCAGGAGACCGAGATCGGCGAGCACTCGCTGCGGGTGGCGATCTGCGGGGCCGCCTCGGTCCCCTCCGAGCTGGTCCGCAGGCTGCTGGAGCGGCTCGGCCTGGAACGCATGATCAACGCGTACGGGCTGATGGAGGGCACGGTCGTCTCCATGACCAGGGCGGACGACCCGCCCGAGGTCATCGCCTCCACCACCGGGCGCCCCGTACCGGGCGTGGAGGTAATGATCGTCGACGACGAGGGCCGGTCGGTGCCGCGCGGCGGGCGCGGGGAGGTGCTCGTCCGCGGGTACGGGGTGATGCGCGGCTACTGGGGCGACCCGGGCAGGACGGCCGAGGTGATCAGGGACGGCTGGCTGCACACCGGCGACGTCGGCGTCCTCGACGCCCGCGGTGACCTCGCGATCGTGGACCGCAAGAAGGAGCTCTTCATCACCGGGGGCTTCAACGTCTCCCCCGCCGAGGTGGAGGGGCTCCTGCTGCGGGAGGGCTCGCTGTCGCAGGCGGCGGTGGTCGGGGTGCCCGACGAGCGGATGGGCGAGGTCGGCTGCGCCTTCGTCGTCCCCAGGCAGGGCGTGGCCGCCGAACCGGAGAGGATCATCGCCTGGGCCCGGGACAACATGTCCAACTACAAGGTGCCCAGGCGGGTGGTCGTGGTCGGCTCCCTGCCCGTCAACGCCAACGGGAAGGTCGACAAGCGGGTCCTGCGCGCGCGAGCCTGGCAGGTGCCCGCTCGCTGATACAGAATCGAGCGGAGATCGCGTTCACGACGGCCGGCGCCCTGGGAGACGACATGTCACTGCGAGTCGCGGTTGTAGGGTCAGGGCCCGCCGGGATCTACACGGCCGAGGCGCTGACGAAGCAGGCGGCCGTACCCCTCGAGGTGGACGTGCTGGAACGGCTGCCGACGCCGTACGGGCTGGTCCGGTACGGCGTGGCCCCCGACCACACCTCGATCAAGTCGATCGCCGGTTACCTGCGCGGCGTGCTGGAACTGCCGCAGGTGCGCTTCCTCGGCGGCGTCGAGCTCGGCAAGGACGTCGAGGTCGCCGACCTGCTCGACTGCTACGACGCGGTGGTCTACTGCACCGGCGCGATGCTGGACAGGCGGATGGGCATCCCCGGCGAGGACCTGCCGGGCAGCGTGGCCGCCACCGACTTCGTCAACTGGTACTGCGGCCACCCCGACATGCCCGCCGACCGGTTCGTCCTGGACAGCCCCGAGGTCGCGGTGATCGGCGTGGGCAACGTGGCCGTCGACGTGGTGCGCGTCCTGGCCAAGACCGCCGACGAGCTGCGCGCCACCGACGTCCCCGAGGACGTGCTGACCCGGCTGGCCGCCAGCGAGGTGAAGGTCGTCCACATGATCGGCCGTCGCGGGCCCGAGCACGCCAAGTTCACCCTGAAGGAGCTCAGGGAGCTGGGCGAGCTCGCCAACGCGGACGTGCGGGTGCGACGCGAGGAGTGCGCCGCCGACGTCTCGGCCGCGTCCCGGCAGATCCGCGGGAACGTCGAGGTGCTGCAGAGCTGGGCGGCCCGCGGCCTGACGGGCCGTCCCCGGCGGCTGGAGGTGCGGTTCTGGATGCGCCCGGTGGAGATCCTCGGCGAGGGGCGGGTGGAGGCGCTCAGGCTGGAGCGGACCCGGCTGGTGGACGGCCGGGTGACCGGCACCGGCGAGTTCGAGACCCTCCCGGTGGGCATGGTGCTGCGCTCGGTCGGCTACCGGAGCGTCCCGCTGCCCGGCGTCCCCTTCTCCGAGGCCACCATGACCGTGCCGAACGAGGCCGGCCGGGTGCGCGACCGCGAGTACGTGGCGGGCTGGCTCAAGCGCGGCCCGACCGGTGTGATCGGCACCAACAAGTCCGACGCCGCCGAGACGGTCCGCACCCTGCTGGCCGACCTGTCCGGCCGCGAACCGGCACGCCGGGCGGACCTGGACGACCTGCTGGCCGCCCGCGGGATCTCACCGGTCACCTACGAGCACTGGCTCTCCATCGAGGCGGCCGAGATCGCCCTGGCCAGGTCGCTCGACCGGGGCGAGCGGGTCAAGCTCCTCGGGCTGGCAGCCATGCGCACCGCGTACGACCGCTGAGGAACCGCCATGCGCACCGTGTACGGCCGCTGAGGCCGCCTCCGGCGCGGGCCGGCGGTGATCCCCGCTGCGGGCAGCCGGCCGCGGGCGGCTAGGGTGCGTCCGGACCGGCACCGCCGGCCCTGACGGTACGAGCAGGAGGAGCACCGGCATGCGCGTCACGCTCGCCGACCCGTCCGCCCTGATCCCGGGCTTCGGGCGGGTCCACCGTGAGCAGTCCACGCTGTACCCGTACCGGCCGGCGGGCTGGCAACCGGTGCACACCGTCTACGTCCCGGCCGACCGGTTCGGCGCCGGGACGGTGCGCGCCTGGGGCGCGGCGGCGCTGGAGCTGTTCGGCCGGCACCTGCCGGAGGGCGAGCTGGCGGCGATCCTCGCCCCGGTCCTCGCCCCCGTCCCCGGCACGGGTCCCGGGACCGCCGTCACGGTTCCGGACGCGGCCGCGGACGTCGTCGGGGCCGTGCACGCCCGGGTGGCCGCGAAGCTGGAGCGGGAGCCCGTCGAGGACCTGAGGATCGACTTCGAGGACGGCTACGGGGTGCGTCCCGGCGAGGAGGACGGCCACGCCTCCGCCGCCGCCGGGGCGATCGCGTCCATGTACGCCGACGGGACGCTCCCCCGCCGCTGGGGGGTGCGGGTGAAGTCGTTCGCCGACGGTGACCCGGTCCGCGCCGTCAGGACGCTGGACGGCCTCCTCACCGGCGTCGTGGAGCGGGCCGGGCACCTGCCGGAGGGGTTCGTCGTCACCTTCCCCAAGGTCTTGATGAGGGCGTACCTGCACCAGTTCGCCGACTGCCTGGAGGCGCTGGAGGACGGGCTCGGCCTGGGGCGGGGCAGGTTGCGGTTCGAGATCCAGGTGGAGGCGCCGCAGACCGTACGGTTCCTCGACGCGGAGCTGGTCGCCTCCCTCGGGGGCAGGCTGGCCGCGGCGCACTTCGGCGTCTTCGACTACACCGCGAGCTGCGGCCTGCCCCCGCACGAGCAGCGGCTGGACCACCCGGCCTGCGACCACGCCCGGCACGTCATGCAGACCGTCTTCTCCGGGACCGGGGTGGAGCTCTCGGACGGCTCGCTGGCCGCCGCCCCCGCCTCGGACGACGGCCGGGCGGTACGCGATCTGTGGCGGCGCCACGCGCGGCTGGTCGGGCACTCCCTGGCGCACGGTTTCCCCCAGGGCTGGGACATGCACCCCTCCCACCTGGTCAGCCGGTACGCCGCGGTCTACGCCTTCCACCTGTCCCGCTACGGGGAGTACACCCACCGGGTACGGGCCTGGGAGGAGCGGCGGGACGCCGGTGGGGGCGTGATGGACGAGCCCGCCACGATCGGGACGATGGCCGCCGCCCTCCGCCGCGCCGACCTGGCCCTGGGCGACCCCCCGCTCCCGGACTCGGGCTGACCCCGCCGGGGACCGGCCGTGAATCGGCCCTGGACCGGCCCTGGACCGAACGAGGGCTCAGTCGATCATGGCGCGCCACTCGCGGACCCTGCGGACCTCGACCGGGTCCAGCCAGGAGGCCCGCACGGCGCTGCCGACGTGGAAGGCGCGCACGCCGTACTCGAGCAGCGTCCTGACGTAGCGCGGGCGCAGCCCGCCGCCCGCCATGATCAGCGGGCCGTCGCCGGCCTCGCACCGGGTCTTGATCGCCGAGAGGCCGTACCCGATGCCGCCGGGAGCGCCCGCGGTGAGGACGGTGGCGAGGTTGGGCAGCAGGCGGACCGCACGCCAGCTCGCCTGGGTGTCGGCGGCGTGGTCCACCGCCCGGTGGAAGGTCCAGGGCAGCGGCGCCACCGCGTGGATGAGCGCCTCCGTGGCGGCCAGGTCGACCGCCCCGGCCTGGTCGAGGAAGCCGAACACGAACCCGGCCGCGCCCGCGTCGGCGAGGGCCCTGGCCTCACGGCTCAGGGCCTTCAGCGACTCGGGCGTGGCCAGGAACGAGGCCTCGCCGCGCAACATCACCATCTGCGGCAGAGCGGACTCCTTGGCGATCGCCGCGACCGTCTCCGCCGCCGGGGTGAGCCCGTCCGAGGCCATGTCCGCGACGACCTCCAGACGGTCGGCGCCGCCGGCTTCGGCCGCGACGGCGTCACGCACGTTGAGCGTGATCACCTCAAGCAAGGATCCGGTCATGAATGGAGGCTATCCGATGGCTTTGTCCTGGGATCGCCCTGGTTCAGACATGCTCGGGGACGGGCACCCCGCGACGGTCCGAGAAGGGCAGCCCGAGACCGGAGGCGTTGCCACGCAGACCCCCCGATCGCTGGAACAGGGCGCCGGACGCGCGATGCGGCAGGTCGACCGTGCGGAGGTGCGTGAAGCGCTGCCCCCGATAGTAGTCCTGCAGCCCCGCGTTGTCCTTGGAGCAGTCAAGACGGAGCCATCTTTTTCCCATGGACAGCACCCGCAGGCCCGCCCAGTCCAGGAGCGCCTCTCCGAGCCCCCTGCCGGAGTGGCCGCGCGCCACCGCCAGCTTGTGGACGTAGAGCGCCGCCCCCGGGTCGTCGGCGGGAGTCCAGAACTCCGGGTCGGCGTGGCCGTCCAGGGCGAGGGTGGCGGCGGGCCCGTCCTGTCCCTCCAGCAGGTACAGGGTCCCCTCGTCGATCAGGGGGGTGATGCGCCCGGCGGGGAAGCCCCCCGCGGGCCACTGCCGCACGCCGCGGCGGTTCAGCCAGGCGGCGGTCTCGGCGAGGAGCGCGAGCACCCCGTCGAGGTCGCCGTCGGTGGCCCGGCGCAGTGTGAGCGGACGCGCGGTGGTGAGACCGGCGGTGTTCGAGTGCATGATTCTTCCCTTCGTTGCGATCGGTACACGGGTTGACACGGAGCGTGTCCGCATGACGGCGCACGGCGTCCGTGCCGCGCTAGGCGAATGCCTAGGGGCTTGAGGCGGGCGGCGGGGTCCCGCGGCGTGAACGGGTCCCGGGAGAGGCGGGGGCCGGGTGTGACGGCGGACCCGGAAAGCGCGGGGGGACCGGGCGGGACGCGAGGAGGGAGAGGAGTCCGGACAGGGGCGGGCGGCCCCCTGCCGCCCGGCGGACGCGTCCCGGTGAACACCCGCGTCGCGGGCGGAGCCGGGGACGGCCCGTCAGGGCGGTCACGGAGACGTCAACGGCTTTCCAGCTCGTACCTGATCAGGTGCTTGTCCGCCGGCAGGACCGAGACCGCCACCCGCACGGGGGTGTTCTCCTCGTCGTAGCCGACCCGGACGTAGACGACGACCGGCGTGCCGAGCTGGAGCTGGAGCCGCTCGGTCTCGGCGCTGTTGGGCATCCGCGCCCAGATGTCGTCCACCACCCGCACCTGCCGGTGGCCGAGCTCCTCCAGGACCTTGTTGGCCCCCCGCATGATGTCGCCGGGCCGGGCGATCTCCGAGTCCGCGACCAGCGCGAGCGGGAAGTAGGAGTCGTTGGTGTTGTACGGCTGCCCGTCCACGAAACGCAGCCGGCGGCGGACCACGGCGAGCTCCTCGTCGGCGAGCTCCAGCCTGCTGGCGATCTCCTCGGCCGGCTCCACGATCGAGACCTCGATCTCCTGGCTGGGCAGGCGCCCCTCCTGGGAGACGGCCCAGGCGAAGGCCTCCCGGTACTCCCCGGCCTGCCGCCCCCGCTCGGGCCGGGGCTGGAGCTCGCGCTGGGGGTGCATGAGCAGCGGGCGGCGCTCCCGCACCACGGTCCCCCGGCGCGGGGTGCGGGTGACCAGGCCCTCGTTCACCAGCTCGCCGAGGGCCAGCCGTACGGTGTTGCGGCTCACCTGGTGGACGGTCATGAGTTCCGCCTCGGTCGGCAGCTGATCCCCTGGGCCGAGCGCACCGGAGTAGATGGTCCTCCGGAGGTCGGAGGCCACCAGTTGATACAGCGTTGACCGCGCCATTAAGTCCCCTTTGTGCCAACAAAACTAGACGATCTGGTTCTAGCGGGGAACAGCCCCTTGACCCAACCTCCCATTACCCGCATCATCCAATCGTTGGTACAAATCCATCGAAAGGTCAGCGAGGGGGTGGAGGCCGATGCTGTCGGTCCACGCGGGTACGCCGTATCTGCCCTGGCGCGATCCCCGCGAGGCGACTCGTCTCCTGCGCTACGCGTTGCATCGTCAGGGATTCACGCACACGTACCAGAGCAACGCCAGCGGGATGTCCGTGCTCTCGGTGCTGACCGACCTGACCGTCTGGTGCAAGAACGGGATGTTCGTCTGGAACGAGGACGGCTGCGAGTCGTCCCATCCGGCGGACGACCCGGTGGGTGCGGCCCGGCTCATCTCACGGCACTACCGGTCGCCCGCTCCCGACGACGACCTCGTGGAACTCGCGGAGAGGGAGGCGGACCCCGCGGCCCGCGCCTTCACCGCCACGTACTCCGAGCGCGACTAGCGGCCGAGGACCCCATCCCTCGCCGGGGTCCTCGGCCGCCGCGCCGGAGCGGAACGCGTCCTGGCGGGTCCCCCACGCCCGCCAGGGCGCGCTTCCCCTCTCGGGAGGCGCACCGGGCGGGCAGGGGCCCGCCGGGACGCGTCTGCACGCGCCCGGACCGCCCCGTCCCGCCTCCCGGCCCTCGGCTCGTCCCGCCCCCGGACCCGGTTCAGTCGAGGGGGCACCAGTCGATCAGCGCGAACTCCTCGTCCACCCCGGTGAGACACGCCCGGACGGGCATGCCGTCGGCCGGGGGTTCCTGGGACCGCCAGTTGCCGTACATCACGCACTCGGGCGCCTCGTCCAGGCGGACCCGCACCACCACGTACGGCTCGGCCGCCCCGGCCAGGAACGGCTGGTGGCTGACGATCCAGCTCTCCACCCGGCCGACGGGGGTGATCGGCTCCCAGCGCCAGCCGCGGGTCCTGCACCGGTGGCAGTAGGCGCGGGCGGGGAACCGCACCGTGGCGCAGGAGTCGCACCGCTGGAGCACGAACTCCCCGCGGGCGACCCGCTCCCACCACTGCGACGAGTCGCGGTCGGTCACGGGACGCATCGCCCGGTCCTTTCGCGGGGTGCGGGCCCCCGGCCCGCCGGGCGGCAGACGACCGCTCGGACCAGGAGGCATCGTTCAGCCCTTCCTCAGGACGAGGGCCGAGGTGGCGGGCAGGACGTAGCCGGGCTGGGCGGTCGAGAGGGCCACCTCGGCCCCGCGTACCTGCCTGTCGCCGGCGTCCCCGCGCAACTGCGAGACAGCCTCGGCGATGTGGTTGATGCCGTGCACGTACCCCTCCGACAGGAACCCGCCGTGCGTGTTCACCGGCAGCTCGCCGCCGGGCCCGACGGCGCCCGAGGCGACGTACGGGCCGCCCTCCCCCTTGGCGCAGAAGCCGTAGTCCTCCAGTTGCACGATCACCGAGTAGGTGAAGCAGTCGTAGATCTCGGCCACGTCGATGTCGGCGGGTCCCACGCCCGCCTGGCGGTACAGGCGCGGAGCCAGCTCGGCCGCGCTCGTCGTGGTGGTGTCGGACCGGCCTCCGGACAGGAAGGAGTCGCCGCCGCCCCACGCGGCGGCCGAGATGAGCACCGGCGGCCTGCGCAGGTCCGCGGCGCGCTCGGCGCTCGTGACGACGAGCGCGCAGGCGCCGTCGGTCTCCAGGCAGCAGTCGAGCAGCCGGAACGGCTCGGCGATCCACCGCCCGGCCAGGTAGTCGTCCAGCGTGATCGGGGTGCGCATCAGCGCGCGGGGGTTCATGACCGCGTTGGCACGCTGGATCACCGCCAGCCGCCCGAAGTGCTCGGGGAGCGTGCCGTACCTCGACATGTGGGCGCGGGCGAACATCGCGTACTGCTGCGGGGGCGCCACGTAGCCGTAGGGCGCCTGGTACTGGACCTCCGGGCTGACCGGCAGCGCCCGGCCGGTCCCGCCCATCCGGAACTCCGAGCGCGCGTTGATCGCCCGGTAGCAGACGACGGTCTCGGCGACACCCGCCGCGACCGCCAGGGCGGCCTGGGCGACCACCGAGTGCGAGACGCTGCCCCCGCCGAACTGGTCGAGGTACCAGGACGGTTCGTGGATGCCGAGTGCCGGGCCGACCAGGCCGGGTGCCGCCGAGTCGCCGACCCGGTGGGTGGCGACGCCGTCGACGTCGTCGGCGCTCAGCCCGGCGTCGTCCAGCGCGGCCAGGACGGCCTCGCAGGCCAGGGTGAGGGTGCTGACCCCGGAGTTCCTGGAGAACCGGGTGTAGCCGACGCCGGCCACGGCCGTCCTGTCCCGGAACCCGCCCACGCGCACCCCCGTTCACAAGCAAGCGCTTGGCCAGAGGCTAGGCCGGGCGGATCGGGGGTGTCAACGCCGGCGGGAGCCGGACGCCCGCGCCCCGGGCAACCGGGACGGCGCAGGAGAGGGGGAGCGGAGGCGGCCGGGGACGGCGAGGGCGAGGGCGAGCGACCGGACGACCAGGAGGTCAGGGGACCCGCGCACGAGACAGCGGGGCGACCGGGCGAGGAGGACTTTCTCCCGCCTCCTCCTGCAATCCAAGCAAGCGCTTGGTACCATTCTCTCAGACGGCCGGACGCGCCGTCCGCCGCCGAACCCCATCGGAGGCCGAGCGGGCGCGATCGAGGAGGCGAGTCCTACCATGAGCACTCACGCGACCCGGCTGCTGGAGGCAGGCGGCCGCCCGCGCGCCGGTGTGACCGGGCGCGGCACCATCGCCGACGGAGTCACCATGCACAGTGGCCTTTCGCAGGGACCGTCCGACAGGACCGGGGATCCCGCCGCGAGGAGGACCGAGGGGCCGGAGGTCGACGGCGTGAGCCCGGAGGTGGACGGCCGGAGGTTCCGCTCCGTGCTCGGCCACTTCGCCACCGGCGTGGTCGCCATCACCGCCCTCGACCCCGGCACCGGCGCGCCGTGCGGCCTGGCGGCCAACTCCTTCACCTCGGTGTCGCTGAACCCGCCGCTGGTGGCCTTCTGCGTCGCCCACACCAGTACGAGCTGGCCACGGCTGCGTGCCGCCGGGAACCTCACGGTCAACGTGCTCGCCGAGCACCAGCAGCCCGTCTGCACCGCGCTGGCCGGCCGGGGCGGCGACAAGTTCGCCGGGATCGGCTGGACCGCCTCCCCCTGCGGCAACCCGGTGATCGACGGCACCCTGGCCTGGATCGACTGCTCGATCGAGGCGGAGTACCCGGCGGGCGACCACATCATCGTCGTCGCGCGCGTCCACCGGCTCGGCGTCCAGGGGGACGGCGGACCCCTGCTGTTCTTCAGGGGCGGCTACGGCCGCTTCCATGCCTGACGTCACCGGCCCGGCCGGGACGCCGGTGCCGCGAACGGTCGCATGCGAGAAGTCCCCGCGCGGGACCGGCCCGGCTGCGGCGGTCCCGCCCGCGGGGAGGGGGACGAGCCTGCGCGAGGAGGCGCGCGCCTGGCTGGAGGAGAACCTCACCGGCGAGTTCGCGCACGCCCGCGGACTGGGCGGCCCCGGCCGCGAGCACGAGGGCCACGAGATCCGCCTGGCCTGGGAGCGCAGGCTGGGCGAGGCCGGGTGGACCTGCCTGGGCTGGCCCGGGCGGTACGGCGGCCGGGACGCCTCCCTGGCCGACCAGGTCGCCTTCCACGAGGAGTACGCCCGCGCCGACGCGCCCGCGAGGGTGGGACACATCGGTGAGGGGCTGATCGGGCCGACCATCCTCGACCACGGCACCGAGGAGCAGCGACGGCGCTTCCTGCCGCCCATCCGGCGGGGCGAGGAGCTGTGGTGCCAGGGCTACTCGGAGCCGGAGGCCGGCTCGGACCTGGCCGGCATCCGCACCCGGGCGCGTCTGGAGGGCGGCGAGTGGGTCGTCACCGGCCAGAAGGTGTGGACCTCCCTGGCCCACGTGGCCGACTGGTGCTTCCTGCTCGCCAGGACCGAGCCCGGCTCCGTCCGGCACCGGGGGCTGTCGTACCTGCTGGTCCCCATGGACCAGCCGGGGATCGAGGTACGGCCCATCCGGCAGCTGACCGGCACCGGCGAGTTCGACGAGGTCTTCCTCGACGGCGCCCGCACCGCCGCGGGCAACATCCTGGGCGCCCCCGGCGAGGGGTGGCGGATCGCGATGGCCACCCTCGGCTACGAGCGCGGCGCCTCCACCCTGGGGCAGCAGATCGGCTTCCGGCGGGAGTTCGAGCGGGTCGTGGCCACCGCCAGGCGCACCGGCACCGCCCGGGACCCGGTGCTGCGCGACCGGCTGGTGCGGTCGTGGCTGGAGCTGGAGATCATGCGGTTCAACGCGCTGCGCACCATGACCTCGCTCTCGGCCGGGGAACCGGGGCCGGAGGTGTCGATCGGCAAGCTCTACTGGTCGGAATGGCACCGGCGGCTGGGCGAGCTGGCCCAGGCCGCGCAGGGACGGGAGGGCCTGATCGCCGACGCGGCCCCGTACGAGCTCAACGCGCTGCAGCGGCTCTACCTGTTCAGCCGCGCCGACACCATCTACGCCGGGTCCAGCGAGATCCAGCGCAACATCATCGCCGAGCGCACCCTGGGCCTGCCCAAGGGGTGAGCCGGAACCGCCGAACGGAGCCCTCATGGCGACATCTCCCCCCTACCCCCGCGCCCACGGCCTGCTCGACGGGAAGGTCACGCTGGTCACCGCCGCGGCCGGGACGGGCATCGGGTACGCCACCGCCAGGCGCTGCGCCGAGGAGGGTGCCATCGTGGTCGTCTCCGACCGGCACGAGCGGCGGCTGGGCGAGGCCGCGGAGGCGCTGGCCGGGCTGACGGGGGCCGAGCCGCTCGCGGTGCCGTGCGACGTCACCTCGGAGGCGGCCGTGCAGGCCATGTTCGACGCGGTGACCGAGACGCACGGGCGGGTGGACGTGGTGGTCAACAACGCGGGCCTGGGCGGTACGGCGCGGCTCGCGGACATGACCGACGAGCAGTGGGACGCCGTCCTGGACGTGACCCTCACCGGCACGATGCGCTGCACCCGGGCGGCCCTGCGGCGGATGCTCCCCCGGGGCTCGGGAGTGATCGTCAACAACTCCTCGGTGATCGGCTGGCGGGCGCAGGAGGGACAGTCGCACTACGCCGCCGCCAAGGCCGGGGTGATGGCCCTGACCAGGTGCGCCGCGCTGGAGGCGGCCCCGCACGGCGTCCGGGTCAACGCGGTGGCCCCCTCGCTGGTGATGCACCCCTTCCTGGCGAGGGTCACCAGCGAGGAACTGCTCGCCGAGCTGACCGCCCGCGAGGCGTTCGGCCGCTCGGCCGAACCGTGGGAGGTGGCCAACGTGATCGTCTTCCTGGCCAGCGAGTACTCCACGTACATGACCGGGGAGGTCGTCTCGGTCTCCGACCGGCACCCGTGAGGGAACCGCGCGGCCCCCGTGAGAGAGCCGCCCGAGGACGACCGCCCCGTGGGACCCGTCCGTGAGGGAGCCCCGCGAGGCCGCGCGGGAGAGGACGAGCCCCCTCCTGGAGCCGTCGTCTCCCCGGAGAAGACCGCCGCCGGAGAAGGGCGCCGCCGAGGGAAACCGCCGCCGGAGAAACCGGCCGTCAGAGAAGCCCGCCGTCGGCCTTGATGTTCTGGCCGGTGAGCCAGCGGCCGTCCTCGCTCACCAGGAAGGCCACCACGTCGGCGACGTCGGCGGGAGCGCCGAGGCGGCCGAGCGGGGTCATGGCGACGAGCTGGTCCAGCATCTGCGCGGGGTTGGTGGCGTGCAGCAGCTCGGTGTCGGTGGCGCCCGGGGAGACCGTGTTGGCGGTGATGCCCCGCACGCCCAGCTCGCGGGCCGCGACGGCGGTCAGCTGCTCCAGGGCCCCCTTGCTCGCCACGTAGGAGGCGCTGCCGTGAGCGGCCCTGGCCGTGTTGACGGTGGAGATGTTGACGATGCGCCCGCCGTCGCGCATGTGCCGAGCGGCGTGGCGGATGGTCAGGAAGACGGATTTGGCGTTGACCGCCATGGCGTGGTCGTAGTGCTCCTCGGTGGTCTCCGCCAGGGGGGTCGGGGCGAGGAACGGCGAGGCGTTGTTGACCAGGATGTCGAGGCCGCCGAGAAGCTCCCCGGCGGTCTCCATCAGCCGCTCGGCGGCTCCCGGCTCGGTGAGGTCGGCCTGGACGGCGCGGGCGCTCCCGCCCGCCTCCTTGACCGTACGCTCCACGTCGGCCGCGGCCGCGGCGTCGCGCGCGTAGCTGAAGACGACGTCCACCCCGTCACGGGCCAGACGCTCCACGATCGCCCGGCCGATGCCCCGGGACCCCCCGGTGACCACGGCCGCCCTGCCCTCCGGCACCGCCATGCGGAACTCCATCTCTCACGATCCGGATCTTCCTCGCGTCCCCGACACTATGATCGGCCGGCGCGGTTGTCGATGCCCTCCCCGGACCTTTCCGGACCCGGCGCGCGGCCGTCGCGAACCGGGCCGCGCCTCCCGTCGTTGGCACGTTCCACACCCGTGAGCTCCCGGGACTGGCGAAGTCCCGTCCGCAAGGCCTACGGTGCGCACCATGAACACCGATGGGCGCTCGGCGCACATTCTCGACGTCCTGGTCACCGAGTTCGGCGACGCCATGAGGCACGATCCGGCCGCCTTCCGGCGCAAGTTCCGCAAGATGGCCGCCTCGCCCTTCGCCTTCTACCGGGGCAGCGCCAGCCTGTTCTACGCGGACATGACCGGCGCGTTCGCCGACGACGCCTTCCTCGACGGGCCGACCAGGCGGGTCTGGATCCACGGCGACCTGCACGCCGAGAACTTCGGCACCTACATGAACGCCTCGGGCGTGCTGGTCTTCAACGTCAACGACTTCGACGAGGCCTACGTCGGCCCCTACATCTGGGACCTGCGGCGCCTCGTGGCCAGCGTCGCGCTCATCGGGTACGCCAAGGCGCTGTCGGACGACGTCATCACCGGCCTGGTGACCGGCTTCGCCGCCTCCTACCTCGCCGAGCTGACCGGCATCTCGCACGGCGGGGACGACGCGATCGGCTCGCTGACCCTGGACACCACGAGCGGCGTGCTCCACCGGGTGCTGCAGCACGCCCGGCTGCACACCCGGGTGGCGCTGCTGGAGCTGGAGACCACCGTCGAGAACTTCGACCGCAGGTTCGCCGTCATGGACGGCCGCCACCCGGTGGACGCCGACACGCGCCGGGCCGTGGAGGCGGCCTTCCAGGACTACCTGACGACCCTTCCCGCGACCTCGGAGGTCGAGCACAGGATCAAGGACTTCGCGCTCCGCACGGGCGTCGGGATCGGCTCGGCCGGGCTGCCGTCGTACAACATGCTGCTGGAGGGCCACACCCAGGCGCTGGAGAACGACGTCATCCTCTACATGAAGCAGGCGCAGGTGCCCGCCGTGGCGCGGTACATCGCCGACGAGAAGGTGCACGGCCACTTCGAGCACCAGGGTCACCGCACCGCCGAGTCGCAGCGGGCCCTGCAGGCCTACGCCGACCCCTGGCTCGGCTACACCACGCTGAACGGCGTCGGCCAGCTCGTCGCCGAGGTCTCCCCCTACTCCGCCGACCTCGACTGGGGTGACGTCAACGAGCCCGACGAGCTCGCCTCGGTGATCGGCGACCTGGGCCGGGCGGTGGCCCGGATGCACTCGGTGGCCGACGACGAGTCCAGCCACGACCTGGTCGACTTCTCCACCGAGGACGCCATCGTGGCCGTGATCGGCGGCGACGCCGAGGGCTTCACCCGCACGCTCGTCGACTTCGCCCACGTCTACGGGGCGCGGGCCAGGGCCGACCACGGGCTCTTCGTTGACCTGTTCAGGAACGGCCGCCTGCCCGGCCTCTGAGGATGGTCGCCTCGGCGTGGTGGCAAGCGACGTGCGCGCCGGGCGAGGACGGCAGGACCGGCAGCGGCCGGGACGCGCACAGCTCGGCGACCCCCGCCTCGGCCGCCGCGCCCGAGGCCAGCACCTGGCAGCGCGGGTGGAAGCGGCAGCCCGGCGGGACGCGGGTCGCGTCCGGCGGCTCGCCGCCGAGCACCACCGGTGACGGCGCGTCCGGCAGGACCGACAGCAACGCCCGGGTGTAGGGGTGCGACGGCGCGGTGAGGACGTGCTCCACGGGCCCGGACTCGACGATCCTGCCCAGGTACATCACCGCGACGCGGTCGGCGATGTTCCAGGCCAGGCCGAGGTCGTGGGTGACGACCAGGGCCGACAGGCCGAGCTCGGCGCGCAGGCGCAGCAGCAGGGCGAGGATCTCGCCGCGCACCGAGGCGTCCAGCGAGGCCACCGGCTCGTCGGCGACCAGCACCCTGGGCTCCAGCGCCAGCGCCCCGGCGATGACGACGCGCTGGCGTTGCCCGCCGGACAGCTCGTGCGGGTGACGGCCGAAGAACCGTTCGGGGGGACGCAGCCCGGCCCGCGACAGGGCCGACGCGACACGCTCGCCCTCGTCGGGAAGGCGGTGGATGCGCGGCCCCTCGGCCACCGCCTCGTAGACGGTGTGCCGGGGGTTGAGCGACCCGGTGGGGTCCTGGAGCACGAGCTGCACCTCGCGCCGGTAGGCCTTCAGGGCGCGCGAGGAGTAGCGCAGCGGGCTGCCGCCGTAGCGGACCGAGCCCGAGACGGGCCGCTCCAGGCCGAGCAGGGTGCGGGCCAGCGTCGTCTTGCCGCAGCCGGACTCGCCGACCAGCGCGACGATCTCCCCCTCGGCCAGGGCGAGGTTCACCCCGTCCACCGCGCGCGCCCGGCGCCCACGCGAGACGAACTCCACGCGCAGGTCCCGCGCCTCCAGCAGGGTCACCGGGCCTCCTCGCCGACGTGCACGCACGCGGCGACGTGCGGCCGCCCCGCCCGCCCGGCCCGTCCGCCCGGCCCGCCCGGGGCGGTGTCGTCCACGGTACGACCGTCCGGGACGGCGCCGTTCCCCGTGAGGCCGCCCGGGACGCCGGTGGGGCCGCGCGCGGTCACCGGCCGGAGCTCGACCGGTTCCGACGCGCACGAGACGAGCGAGACCGGGCAGCGGGGGTGGAAGGAACACCCGGCGGGCAGGTGCGCCGGGTCGGGCGGGTCGCCGCCCAGCCCCCGGGGCGCCCTCCTGGAGGCGGGGTCGCCGACGGTGGGGAACGCCTCCGCCAGCGCCCTGCCGTAGGGGTGCGCGGCGCCGCGGAAGACCTGCCGTGCCGGACCCGACTCGACCACCCGCCCCGCGTACATGATCGCCAGCCGGTCGCACGTGGACGCCAGCACCGACAGGTCGTGGGAGATCATGATCAGGCCGATCCCGTGCCCGGCGACGAGCGAGCGGATCAGCGTCAGCACCTGCGCCTGGATCATCACGTCCAGGGCGGTGGTCGGCTCGTCGGCGACGATCAGGCGGGGCGAGCAGGCGAGCGCCATGGCGATCATCACGCGCTGGCGCTGCCCGCCGGACAGCTCGTGCGGGTGACCACGGGCCCGCCAGGCGGGCAGGCCGACCTGTTCCAGCAGCTCCGCCGCCCTGCGCCGGGCCTCGGCCGGGGTCGCCGTACCGTGCACGAGCATCGGCTCGGCGATCTGGTCCCCGATCCTGCGCACCGGGTTCAGCGCGTGCTGGGCGCCCTGGAAGACCACCGAGGCCGACGCCCACCGGACGGCGCGGAGCCGCCCCCAGTTCATGGCGAGCACGTCCTCGCCCTCCAGCAGGATCCGCCCGGACACCCGCGCGTCCCGGGGCAGGAGCCGCAGCAGGGACATGGCCAGCGTCGACTTGCCCGACCCCGACTCGCCGGCCACGCCGAGCGCCTCGCCCGCCTCCAGGGCGAGGGAGACGCCCCGCACGGCCGGCACGTCCCCGTCCGCGCCCCGGTAGGTCACCGACACGTCGTGCAGTTCGAGCAGGCCCGCCGGGCCACTCGCCGGGGCGCTCGCCGGGCCGTTCGACGCGCCTCTCGCCGCGAGTCTCTCCAGGCCGGTCATCGGGCCGCCCGCGAGGTGGCTCACCGGGTCGCCCAGGGGGTCGCTCATCGGGCCGCCCCCCGCAGCCGCGGGTTGAGCACGGTCTCCAGGGCGCGCCCGCAGAGGGTGAACGCCAGCACCACCGCGACGATGCACAGGCCCGGTGGCAGCACGTACCACCAGGCGCCGGAGGTGGCCGCCCCCCAGTCGTAGGAGCCGCGCAGCATGCCGCCCCACGAGACCTGGCCCGACCCCGCGCCCAGGAAGGCCAGGGTGGACTCGGCGACGATGGCGCTCGCCACCGTCAGCGTGGTGTTGGCCAGCACCAGCGGGGCGACGTTCGGCAGCACGTGCCGCGTCATGACGTGCCAGTGCCCGGCCCCCAGGGCCCTGGACCTCTCGATGTAGGGCCTGGCCTCGACCGCCAGCGTCTGGGCGCGGATCAGCCGTGCCGTGGAGGCCCAGGAGGTCACCCCGATCGCCAGGACGATTGTGGACACGCCGCCGCCGAGGACGGCCGCGAGCACCATGGCCAGGACCAGCGAGGGCAGCACCAGGAACCAGTCGGTGACGCGCATCAGCACGGCCCCCACCGGGCCGCGGAAGTGCCCGGCGACGACCCCGAAGACCGTGCCGATCACCATGCTGAGCAGCGCGGACATGAACCCGATGAGCAGCGAGACGCGCGAGCCCCACAGCAGCATGAGCAGGACCGAACGGCCCGACTCGTCGGTGCCGAGCGGGAATCCCGCGCTCGGGGGCGCCATCGCCTCGCCCGTGGTCGCGGTGACGTCCATCCCGGACGGGTCGGTGACCAGGGGGGTCGCCAGCGCCGCCAGGACGGCCGCCAGCAGGATCGCCGCCCCGTACAGCCCGGCCCGGTCGCGCGCGTACGCGCGGCAGAACCGGGACAGGGCGGCCCGGCGGCGGGCGCGGGCGATACGGCGCGGCGCCTGCGGGATCACGCAGACCTCACTCTCGGGTCCAGGACGTGGTACGCCACGTCGGCCAGCGTGTTCATGACGATCACCGCGACGCAGACGAGCATGAAGGTCCCCTGCATGACCGCGTAGTCGGGTCCCCTGATGGCCTCGACGAACAGCAGGCCCAGGCCGGGCCAGGAGTAGACGAACTCCACCGCGACCGCGCCGCCCACCACGAACCCGATCTGCATGAAGACCAGCGTCACCGTGGGCAGGAGCGCGTTCGGCACGGCGTGGCGGCGCCGGACGTCGTCGTCGCGCAGGCCCTTGGCGCGGGCCGTGGTCACGTAGTCCTGGCCGATCTCCTCCAGCAGCGACGACCGCATGACCAGCATGTACTGCGCGTAGACGACGGCGACCAGGGTGAGGCAGGGCAGCACCAGGTGGTGGGCGACGTGCAGCGGGTAGAGCGGCCAGCCGGGCGCGTCGACGTCCTGCATGCCCCGGGTGGGGAAGAGGCCGGGCACCGGGCCCACCCCCGCGGCCAGGACCATGAGCAGCAGCAGTCCCAGCCAGAAGGTCGGCACCGACCACAGGGTCAGCGCGGCTCCGGTGGACAGGCGGTCGAACCGGCCGCCGTGCCGCCAGGCGGCCCTGGCGCCCTGCCACATGCCCAGGGCCACCGCGACGGCCAGCCCGGTTCCCACCAGCAGCAGCGTGGGACCCACCCGCTCGCCGATCAGCTCGGCGACCGGCCGCCGGTACTCGTACGAGGTGCCCAGGTCCAGCCGCAGGGTCCGCGACGCGAAGTCGAGGAACTGCTCGCCCAGCGGCCGGTCCAGCCCCAGCCGCCTGCGGAGCAGGTCGAGCTGCTCCGGGGTGACCGGCACGTCGCGGGTGTAGGCGATCGTCGGGTCGCCGGGGATCAGGCGGAACAGGAAGAAGGTGGCGACGACCACCAGCCCGATGCTGAGCAGCGCGCCGCCGAGCTTGACCAGCGCGTAGCGGGCCAGGCCCCGGCGGGCCCCGTACGGCTCGTACGGCCCGCCCGGCTCGTCGTCCCCGGCCGGTCCTCCGGTCTCCCGCCCCCGCCCGGACAGCCGCGCCAGGGTCCGCATCGGCGTCACTCGCGGTCGTCGGCGGAGGCGCGGCGGCGCCTGGCGAGCAGGACTCCCCCGGCGGCGAGGGCCAGCGCGGCGATCGCCGCCACGGCCACGGCGGTGCCGGTGCCGGTGCCGTTCCCGCCCGTGGCGGCGGGGCGTTCCACCGCCCGCAGCGAGTAGACCGGCCAGTAGCCGCTCCCGCCGTACAGCAGGCCCCGGTCCTGCGGGATCGGGGTGATGGAGGCGATCCTGTCCCTGCGGTAGCCCTCCAGGTTGTTGGGGTAGTAGAGCGCGATGACCGGGGCCTCGGTGTAGAGGCGCCGCTGCATCTGTTTGATCAGTCCCACGCGTTCGGCCCGGTCGAGCTCGGCCAGTTGCTCCCTGTACAGCCGCTCGAACTCGTCGTCGCAGAAGAACGACTCGGTGCCGCCGCCCTGGCCGCTCGCGGTGGGCCTGCGGCTGCACAGGTGGGTGGCCAGCACCTCCTCCGGGTCCGGGTTGACCGACCAGCCGCTGATCGCGATGTCGTACAGCGCCGTGCTCCCGGTCTCCTCGGTGTACCTGTTGGCGTCGATCCTGCGGACGGTCAGCCGGATGCCGATGTCCCGGAGCCAGCCGGTCAGGTACTGGGCGATCTTCTCCTCGACGGGCTCCTCGGTGCGGACGCTGAAGCGCATCTCCAGGGCGCGCCCGCCGCCGGGCATGGTCCGGACCCCGTCGGCGCCCTTGGCGTAGCCGGCCTCGTCGAGGATGCGCCCGGCCTCGGCCGGGTCGAAGGTGACGGCGTCGTCGCCCTCGGCCCGCCAGAAGAACTCCCGGTACATCGGCGGGACGATCGAACCGTCCGCCGGTACGGCCAGCCCGTTCTGCACCTGCTGGACGAGGGTCCTCTTGTCGATCGCGTGGTGGATGGCCCGGCGCACCCTGGCGTCCCTCAGCGCGGGGTGCCCGTCGCCGATCGGCTCGCCGTCGGAGGTCGCGGCGCCGGGGTTGAGCTGCAGGTAGGTGGCGCGGCGGCCCGGGGTGTTCCACTGCACGATCTCGGGGTGGCCGGAGACGGCCTGGAACTGCGGGGGCGCCAGCCTGCCGATCCAGTCGATGTCGCCCTTCCTGAGGCCGGCGATCGCCGCCTCGGCGTTCTCGTAGAAGACGACGTGCAGCTCGTCGATCGCGGGGGCGCCGCGCCAGTACGCCGGGTTGGCCCGCAGTTTCACGTACGCGTTCTTCCGGTGCTCGACGGGGATGTAGGGGCCGTTGCCCACGGCCGGGTAGGTCTCGTTCTCGAACGCGGCGATGTCGCCGACGCCCTCCCAGACGTGCCTGGGCATGATCGGGACCGGCAGCTCCAGCATGGAGGCCTGCGGTTTCTTCGTCCTGATGACCAGGGTCCGGTCGTCGGCCGCCGTGACGGCGGCGAAGTTCTCCACGGCGGGGCCGTTCGCCGTCTTGGCCGCGTCGTCCGTCATGATCTTGTTGAGGGTCCACGCGGCGTCCTGGGCGGTGACGGGCCGGCCGTCCGACCAGGTGGCGCCGGCGCGCATGGTGAAGGTCCAGGTCAGTCTGTCCGCCGAGGTCTTCCACGACTCGGCCAGGTCGGGGCCGGGGGCGAGGGTCTTGGGGTCGGGCGTGGTGAGCTGGCCGTAGGTCCAGCGGTGGATCGCCGTGGAGATCAGCCTGACCGCCAGGAACGGGTTCATCGAGTCCACGCTCTGGGTGGCGCCCATCCGGACGACCCTCCTGGCCGGAGCCGAGGAGGGGGCAGAGACGTGCGCGGGGGCAGAGACGTGCGCGGAGGCCGAGGTGTGCGCGGAGGCCGAGACGTGCGCGGGGGCGGCGTACGCGGGGGCGGCGTACGCGGGGACGGAGGTGTGCGCGGAGGCCGAGGCGCGCGCGGAGGCCTGCGCCTGGACCGGCGGGAGGATCGAGATCGTCAGTGCCAGGCCCAGTGCCGCCGTGCGCGCGCCCGTTCCGGCCATGATGTGCCTCACCTCCGCGTCACCGAACCCTGACATACGAAGTCACACCATCCGAACAGCTCCTGTCAATGAGCCTTGGAAGATTGTTTCATCCTCTTTTTATTCTGCGGCTTTATTTTTCAGGACGTTTCTCGCGTAGCGGCACGAAAGGCAGGAAAGTCCGCTCCCGCCAAGGCCGCACCGCCCGGCGGGCGAGGAACCGACCGGTCGGTATGGACGGGGTCGCGGGGCGTGCGGCATGCTACCGAACATGACTCTGTTCTCGGTGGAAGGCAAGACCGTCGTCGTCACCGGCGGCTCCCGGGGGATCGGCCGGATGATCGCGGCCGGATTCGTCGACGCGGGGGCCACGGTGTACATCTCCTCGCGCAAGGCGGCCGAGGTCGAGAAGACCGCCGCCGAGCTGGGGTGCGTCGCCGTACCGGCCGACCTGTCCACCGACGAGGGGGTGTCGGCGCTGTTCGAGGCGGTCTCCGCGCGCGAGTCCCGCCTGGACGTGCTGGTCAACAACGCCGGGGCGACCTGGGGGGCGCCGCTGGAGGAGTACCCCGGGCAGGCGTTCGACAAGCTCTGGGGGATCAACGTCAAGGGCGTGTTCTACCTGACCCAGCGCTTCCTGCCGCTGCTGCGCGCCGCCGCGAGCCCGAAGGACCCGGCCAGAGTGATCAACATCGGTTCGGTGGACGGCATCCGGGTGCCCTCGATGGAGAACTACGCCTACTCGGCCGCCAAGGCCGCCGTGCACATGCTCACCCGGCACCTGTCCCAGCGCCTCGCCAAGGAGTCGATCACGGTCAACGCGATCGCCCCGGGGCCGTTCGAGTCGAAGATGATGGCGTTCGCCCTCAAGGACCCGGAGATGCGCGCGGCCGTGGCGTCCCACGTCCCGCTGGGCAGGATCGGCAGCCCCGACGACATGGCGGGCACCGCGATCTTCCTGTCCTCGCGGGCGGGCGCCTACCTCACCGGCACCGTGATCCCGGTGGACGGCGGCATCTCCGGCCACGCGTAGGCCACACCCGGGCGGGCGTCCCGGGGTGCCCCCGGACACCGGTGGCCGGCGGACCGGGGCCGGTCGCGGACGAGAACCACCGGCACCGGCCCTACCGCGAACGTCATATCTTGACCTTGCCGCACCCCCGTCGAGGTGTCAGCTTTGCCTCATGCTGAAGCGTTTCGCGGTGGTGGCGACGGCCCTCCTGGCCGCCGCCACCGCCCTTCCCGCGGGGGCCGCCCAGGCGGCGGATCCCACCCCCGCCGCGCCCCCCGCGTCCGCCTGCGACCCCACCGGCACTCCCCCCGCCTACCACGGCGGGGTCCCCACGCCCCGGAGCGTGCTCGGCTTCGACCTCGGTGAGCGCGAGGTCACCACCGCCGAGTCCGACACCCTGCTCGGCGCGATCGACAGGGCCAGCGACCGGGTCGTCTCCGGCACCCTGGCCACCAGCGCCGAGGGACGCCCCCTGAGGTACGCCGTCGTCGGCACCCCCCGCAACATCCGGAACCTGCGCGCGATCGAGACCTCGGTCAAGCTGCTGCGCAACCCCCTCACCCCGGCCGCCGTGGCCAGGACCCTCGCCAGGAACACGCCCGCGATCCTGTGGGTCGCCGGGAACGTGCACGGCGGCGAGGAGAGCGGCACCGACGCCGCGCTGAAGACCCTCCACGACCTGGCCGGGCGGGACGACTGCGCGGCCAGGCGCATCCTGGACAACGCCGTCGTGGTGATCCTGCCGACGCAGAACCCCGACGGCCGCGAGGCCGACACCCGGCGCAACGCCTACTCCTTCGACATGAACCGCGACTGGTTCGCGCGGACCCAGCCGGAGACCGACGGCAAGATCGAACTGCTGCGCAAGTACCCCCCGCAGCTCTTCGTCGACGCCCACGAGATGGGCGGCACCGAGTACTTCTTCCCGCCGAACGCCGACCCGTTCTACCACGACATCGCCGAGCCGACGATCGACTGGATCAACAACACCTACGGCGCCGCGATGATCGGCGAGTTCACCAGGCGCGGCATCCCCTTCTTCAACCGCGACGTCTACGACATGTTCTACATGGGCTACGGCGACACGGTCCCGACCACCGGCTTCAACGCCGCGGGCATGACGTTCGAGAAGGGCAACGCCTCCCCGATCGCCGCCCGTACCTTCGAGCAGTGGCTCACCCAGTGGGTCTCGCTCTCGGCCGCCGCCGAGAGGAAGACCGAGATCCTCACCACCTGGCACGGCATGTACGCCGAGGCCTTCAGGCAGGGCCTCGAAGGGAAACTGGAGCCGAACAAGGTCTACAACCCGGGCAACGAGGTCATCACCCAGGTGCCCGACCGCAGGGTCCGCCACTACTTCCTGCGCGCGGACGACCCCGCCAAGAAGGCCGAGACCGACCTCGTCGTGCGGCGGCTGCAGCGCATGGACGTCCAGGTGTTCAGGCTGGCCAAGCCGCTGACGGTGCGGGACTTCAAGCCCTACGGCAGGGCCGAGGCCAGGACCACGCTGCCCAAGGGCACCTACTGGATCCCGATGGCCCAGGGCCAGAAGCACTGGATCCAGGCCATGCTGAACGAGGACACCCACACGCCGTTCCCCTACTTCTACGACGTGACCGCGTGGAGCCTGCCGCTGCTCGGCAACGTCTCCGGCGGCTCCTCCGGCCAGGTGCTGCTCCCCCTCGCCACGCCGGTGCGGGCGGTGGACGCCCCCTCGGCGCGGGTGCGCACCTCCCGGTCGGTCGGCGTCCTGCAGCTGTCCGGCGGCACCGCCCGGAACGCCGCCGAGTCCTCCGGCTGGCTCCGCCACCGCCTGGACCGCGACTGGAGGCTGCCCTACCGGGTGCTCACCCCGGCCGACGTCGCCACGGGCGGTCTGAGCGGGCTGGACGTGCTGCTCGTGCCGGACGGCCCGGCGACCGCGGCCGACACCGTCCTCGGTGAGACCGGCCGCGCCGCGCTGCGCGACTGGGTCGGCGCCGGCGGGCGCTACGTCGGCTGGTCGGGCGGCACCCGGCTCGCCGCGCTGGCCGGCGTCTCCGGTGTGACGCTCACCGAGCCGGCCTCGGACGTCCCGGGCTCCCTGCTGCGCACCACCGTGGCCCAGGGGCCGCTGAGCCGCGGCGTCGGGCCGGACGTCATGCAGTTCTACGCCTACGACCTGGTCATGAGGGCCGCGAACCCGGCCCATGTGCTGACCTCCTACCCGGCCGCGGACTCGCCCGAGTGGTTCCTGTCCGGCTTCGCGCTGGGCGCCGAGGAGCTCGCCGGGACGGCGGCGTCGGTCGCCGAACCGGTCGGCGCCGGCCACGCGGTGCTGTTCGCCGCCGACCCCAACTTCCGCGCCTTCACCGACGGCACGGCGAAGATCGTCGCCAACGCGATCACGGCCGACCTGCCGTCCGCGTCGGCCCGGTCCTCGCGTGCCCCGGCGCCCGACGCCTCCAGGGCCGCCGCGGCCGTCCCGGACCGCGAGTCGCCGATCCGCGTCACCGTCGCGGCGTCCGGCCGTGACCGGGTCGCCGCCGTGCTGAAGGGCTTCGGCGCCGTCTGGACCGAGCAGGCCGCCACCGGCGGCGCGGTCCGCTTCACGGTCGCCAACCCCGGCGGTCTCGACGCGCACGAGCACCCCTGGGCCGGGAGGCTCCCCGGCGCGCTGCGCGCCGCCGGGGTCTCCCCGCTCGCGGTGGTCCTGCCGAACTGACCGGGAGCGGCGCGCGTCCCGTCTCCTCACGGGCCGCGCGCCGCGTCCTCACACGATCCGGACGACGTGCTTCCCCCGGACGCCGCCGGCCTCCAGCTGGTTCGGCATGCGCCCTCCCGGTGCCAGAAGGCGGCGATAGGCGCCGAGATCGGTGCCGCTGGACCGGGTCGGACCCGGCCGGGTCCGATTGGGGTGATGGAGTACCGGGGATCGAGGTGACGAAGCCCGCCACTGGCGGGCCCGCGTCCCGGGGCCAGGCGGGGACGGGGGCCCGCGGGCGGTCAGCGTGCCTCGGCCAGCATCCGGGCCAGGGCCCGCGCGAAGGTGTCGACGGCGCCGGGCGCGTACCGCAGGAAGAGGTAGGGCTCGGTGAGCTCCAGCTCGATCAGGGCCGGGCCGCCGTCGGCCAGGCGGACCAGGTCGACCCGGGCGTACAGCAGGGTCGGGTATCCGGCGAGCACCCGCTCGGCCAGCGCGATCTGGTCGGGCTCGGGGTCGCGGAACCGCCCGTGGTCGTCGCTCCCCTGTCCGGGCTCGCTGGCCTCGCCGCCCAGCATCGCGTTGCGCCGGACGGCGTGGCTGAACCGGCCGCCGAAGTAGAGCAGCGAGGTCTCCCCCTCGGTCTCGACCATGTCCAGGTAGGGCTGGATCATCGCGGTCCGCCCCGCACCGGTCAGCCGGGCCACGTGCGCCTCGGCCTCGGCGCGGTCGGCGGTCCTGATCGTGTCGCGGGCCCCCACCGAGATCGACGGCTTGACCACGTACTCCCCGAGGTCCGGGAAGTCCGCGGCCTCGCCCGGCACGCCCCAGTAGGTGGGGATGATCGGCGCGTCCAGCTCCCGCAGGTAGGTCTTGTCGGTGTTGCGCTCCAGCACGTCGGCCGGGTTGAGCAGCCGGGTGACCGACTCGACGCGCCGGGCCCAGGCGAGGAACTCCGCCCGCCGGTCCACGTAGTCCCACGGGGTACGGACCACGACGGCGTCGTACGCGGCCCAGTCGGCCCCCGGGTCGTCCCAGCGCTCGATCCGCCCGGTGATCCCCACCCCGGCCCAGGCGGCGACGGTGATCTCCTTCTCGTCGTCCACCTTCTCGGGGTCGGCCCAGGTCACGTACGCCGCGGAATAACCCACTGGAACAGCTCCTCGTGTCATCACCAAAAGAACAGGACACACCTTACAGGGGAAGTGTCTTCCGGCCGTGACCCGCCCCTCGCACACCGCAGGGGGCCGATGCCCGAAGCGGCCCCGTGACCGTGTGACCGCGCGGCCCTGCGGTCGCGGACGATCCGGCCTTCCGAGCGGAACGCGGGCGACCTAACCTTCCGGGTAGAAGAGGAACAGCGTGCAGCCCGTCGTCGTCTGCGGGACGTGCGAGGAACCCGCGGGGGCGTGGATGAAGGAGCCCGCCGGATAGTCCCGCTCGCCGTCGTTGAAGACGCCGGAGACCACGAAGACCTCCTCGGGACCGGGTTCGTGGACGTCGACCCCCTGCCAGCACGTGTTCGCGTCCATCTCCAGCACGGCGGCCTTCGCGCCGTCGTCCCCCGTCCACAGCGGCCGTGCCCGGATGCCCGGGAAGAGCTCGCGGACCGGGGCGTCCCGGACGGCGGACCACACACAGGAGGGCGGGTTCTGTTCTGTCGTCATGCGCTCAGCCTGTCGGCCGGTCACCGTCCCCGCCGAGTGTCAGGAAAGACATCATGCGGTACTTTCCCGTCATGCATCGAGTGGCGGCGCTCGTTCATCCCCCGCAGTCGACCTTCGAGCTCGGCTGCGTGGCCCAGATCTTCGGGATCGAAAGAAGAGGGCTTCCTACGCGGTACACCTTCGAGGTGTGCACCGAGCACCCCGGCCCTGTCGCGACGCACGCCGGGTACGACATGCTCGTGACCGACGGGCTGGACGCGCTCGACCGGGCCGACACCGTGGTCGTCCCGGGCTGGCTGCCCGCCGGGGAACCGCCCTCGCCCGCGGTGGTCCGGGCCCTGCGCCGCGCGCACTCCCGCGGGGCGCGGGTGGTGAGCATCTGCTCCGGCGCCTTCGTGCTGGCGCACTCCGGCCTGCTGGACGGGCGGGAGGCGACCACCCACTGGGGACTGGCGGACGAGCTCGCCGCGCGCTTCCCGCGCGTCCGGGTCGACGCGGACGTGCTGTACGTGGACCACGGCGACGTGGCCACCAGCGCCGGCGCCGGGGCCGGCATCGACCTGTGCATGCACCTGGTCCGCGGCGACCAGGGCGCCGGTTACGCCGCGCACGTCGCACGGACCATGGTCATGCCGCCCCACCGCGAGGGCGGGCAGTCGCAGTACTCGGCGCCGCCGCGTCCCGCGCAGATCGACGGCACGCTCGCGCCGCTGCTGGAGTGGGCCGCCGCGAGACTCGGCGAACCGGTGACCGTCGAGACCATGGCCGCCCACGCGGGCGTCTCGGCACGTACCCTTACCCGGCGGTTCGCCGATCAGCTCGGCACCAGCCCGGGACGGTGGCTGCTCGCCCAGCGGATCGCCATGGCCCGGGACCTGCTGGAGTCCTCCGACCTCCCGCTGGACGCCGTCGCCCGCCGCGCCGGCCTCTCCTCGGCCACCAACCTGCGCAGGCGCTTCCTCACCGCCCTGCGCACGACGCCCGGCGCCTACCGCCGGACGTTCCGTGCCACGCCATGACGACCACCGTTCCCGGGATCCGGCGGTTACGACCCGTACACCGGTTCCGGGGCGGGAGCCTCGGTGAGGAGTTCCGTGACGGCGTCGCCGATGTCGGAGGGGTCCCAGCGGGCACCCCGGTCGACGCGGGGGCCGTGGCGCCAGCCGTCGGCGAGGGAGACGGAACCGCCCTCGACCTCGAAGACCCGGCCGGTGACGTGCCCGGAGGCGGCCGAGCCGAGCCAGGCGACCAGGGGGGCGATGTTGGCCGGGTCCATGGCGTCGAAGCCGTCCCTGGGCCTGGCCATGGTCTCGGCGAAGACCTCCTCGGTCATCCTGGTACGGGCGGCCGGGGCGATCGCGTTCACCGTGACGCCGTAGCGGCCGAGCTCGGCGGCGGCGACCTGGGTGAGGGCCACGATGCCGGCCTTGGCCGCCGAGTAGTTGCCCTGGCCGACGCTGCCGAGCAGGCCCGCCCCGGACGAGGTGTTGATCACCCGGGCGTCCACCGGCTCGCCCGCCTTCGACCGCTCCCGCCAGTGGGCGCTCGCGTGCCGCAGCGGCAGGAAGTGGCCCTTGAGGTGGACCCGGATCACGTCGTCCCACTCCTGCTCGGTCATCGAGACCAGCATCCGGTCGCGGACGAACCCGGCGTTGTTCACCAGCACGTCCAGCCGCCCGAAGGCGCTCAGCGCCATCCTGACCAGCCGGGCCGCGCCGTCCCAGTCGGTGACGTCGTCACCGCCGGCCACCGCCCGGCCGCCCAGGTCGCGGATCTCCTCGACGACCTCCAGCGCGGGGGCGCCCGAACGCCCGTCGCCCTCACGGCCGGTGCCGAGGTCGTTGACCACGACACGGGCGCCCTGCCGGGCGAACTCCAGGGCGTGCTCCCTGCCGATGCCGCGCCCGGCACCGGTGACGATCACCACGCGTCCCTCGCAGATACCGCCCATGCCGGGCCCCTCTCGTTGTGATCATGCAGAGTTTCCCGGCCGTTCACCCGTCGTGTCCAGAGGCGATCCGCCGCCAGGCGGGGATCTCGCCGCCGCCGTGGACGGCGATCCGCGCGCCGGTCACGTAGCCGGGCACCGCCAGCCACAGGCACGCCGCGGCCACGTCCGAGGGCAGGGCCGTCCGGCCGGCGGGGACGGCCGCGCCCATCCGCGCGACCCCGCCGGGACCGCCGTAGTGGGCGGCCGAGGCCGCCGAGCCCGCCGAACCGGCCGGGCCCGCCGGGTCCCCGGTGTCGGCGAGGCCGACGACGACCGTGTTGACCCGGACGCGCGGCGCCCACTCGGCGGCCAGGCAGTCGGCCAGGTGGTGCAGGCCGGCCTTGGCGGCGCCGTAGGCGGAGGTGCCCGGGGAGGGCCGCGTACCGCTGGAGCTGCCGATCATGATGACCGAGCCGCCGGAGGCGGCGAGGAGCGGGTGGGCGCGCTGCGAGACGAGCAGCGGGGCGACGAGGTTGAGCTCCACCACCCGGGTGTGCAGCCGGGGCGAGGTGCCGGACAGCGGCGCGTCCGGCGAGCCCCCGGCGTTGTTGACGACCGTGTCGAGCCGTCCGTGGCGCTCCTCGATCCCGGCGAGCAGGCGGTCGACGTCCGCGGCGTCGCGCACGTCGGCGGCGGCGAACGTGACGCCCTCGGGCACGGTCCCGGGCTCCCTGCGGGCGCACACCACCACCTGGGCCCCGGCCGCCGCGAAGGCGCCCGCGATGCCCTCGCCGATCCCCCTGGTCCCGCCGGTCACCAGGACGACCGATCCGGTGAGGTCGTAGGAGACCCGGCCGCCGGGCGCGGAGGCCGTCCCGTCCCCGGCGCCCACCGCGCCCGTTCCTTCCCCGTCGCCGCCTCCGGTGTCCATCGCACCCGCCTCCTCACCGTCCGACCGCGCCGCGCCGCCCCGCTCCGCGCCGTGCGGGCCGTGCCGCGGCCGATCGCCACGTGCTACGGTACCAAGCAAGCGTTAGGTGCCAACAGTGAGGCGCGATGGGAATCACTCTTCACGGCGGAGCGGTCGCCGAGGTCGTGGTGGACGTGCCCCCGGTCAACGCGCTGCCGGTCTCCGGGTGGTTCGAGCTGGCCGAGGCCGTACGGGAGGCCGGACGCGACCCCGCGACGCGCGTCGTGGTGCTGCGCGCGGAGGGCAGGGGCTTCAACGCCGGGGTGGACGTCAAGGAGATGCAGGCCACCGCCGGCCACACCGCCCTGGTCGGCGCCAACCGAGGGTGTTTCGCCGCGTTCGCGGCGGTCTACGAGTGCGAGGTGCCGGTGATCGCCGCCGTGCACGGGTTCTGCCTGGGCGGCGGGGTCGGGCTGGCGGGCAACGCCGACATCGTGGTCGCCTCCGACGACGCCTACTTCGGCCTGCCCGAGGTCGACCGGGGCGCGCTCGGCGCGGCCACCCACCTGGCCCGGCTGGTCCCCCAGCACCTGATGCGGGCCATGGTCTACACGTGCCGCACCGTCACCGCCGCCGAGCTGCGCGCCTTCGGCTCGGTGCTGGAGGTCGCGCCGCGCGACCGGCTGCGCGCGACCGCCCTCGACGTCGCCGGCCGGATCGCGGACAAGGACCCGTACGTCATCCGCCGCGCCAAGGAGTCGCTGAACGGCATCGACCCGGTCGACGTCAGGCGCAGCTACCGGTTCGAGCAGGGCTTCACCTTCGAGCTCAACCTGATGGGCTCCGGCGACAGGCACCGCGACGCCTTCATCGCGGGAGCGGGAGCGGGGACGGAAGCGGGAGCGGGCGGCGAGGGGCCGGCGGATCCGGAGGAGGGGGACGGCCGATGAGCAAGCTGATGACCGCCGACGAGGTCGCCGGGCGGCTGCGCGACGGCATGACGGTCGGCATCGGCGGCTGGGGGTCGCGCCGCAAGCCGATGGCCCTGGTCAGGGCGGTCTGCCGCTCCCCGGTACGGGACCTGACGGTCGTGTCCTACGGCGGGCCCGACGTCGGCCTGCTCTGCGCGTACGGCAAGGTCGCCCGGGTGATCGCCCCGTTCGTGACGCTGGACTCGATCCCGCTGGAACCGCACTTCCGGGCCGCCAGGCAGGCCGGGACCGTGGCGTTCACCGAGTACGACGAGGGCATGTTCATGTTCGGCCTGCTCGCCGCGGCGCACCGCCTGCCGTTCCTGCCGACCCGGGCCGGGCTGGGCTCCGACGTGATGCGGGTCAACCCGGAGCTGCGGACCGTCCGCTCGCCGTACGGCGACGGCGAGGAGCTCGTCGCCGTGCCCGCGCTGCCCCTGGACGTCGCGCTGGTGCACCTGAACCGGGCCGACCGGCGCGGCAACGCGCAGTACCTGGGCCCCGACCCCTACCTCGACGACCTCTACGCCAAGGCGGCCGGTCGCTGTTACGTCTCCTGCGAACGCGTGGTGGACACCGCCGACCTGCTCAAGGAGGGCCCCGTGCAGTCGCTGCTGATCAGCCGGTCGATGGTGGCCGGGGTGGTGGAGACGCCGGGCGGCGCCCACTTCACGAGCTGCGAGCCCGACCACGGCCGCGACGAGGCGTTCCAGCGGGCCTACGCGAGCGCCGCCGCCGACCCCGGGGCGTGGCGGGCCTTCCGGGAGCGCTACCTGTCCGGCGACGAGGCCGCCTACCAGGAGGCCGTACGCGGGACCGGGGAGGGATCGTGACCGCCGGCGCCGGCCGCGCAACCGGTCCCACCGAGGACATCGACGCCACCGAGGCCGCCGGCGCCACCCGCGCGGAGGTGTGCGTCGTCGCGTGCGCCGAGGCGTTCCGGGGGGACGGGGAGATCCTGGCCGCGGGCATCGGCGGCGCGATCACCGTGCTGGCCGCCCGGCTGGCCCGGCTGACCTTCGAGCCCGACCTGATCACGCACGACGGGACGTGCCTGCTGACCGGCGACGTCCCCGCGCTGGGGGAGGCGCCGGAGGTGGTCGAGGGCTGGCTGCCGTTCGCGGACCACCTGTGGCTGGTGCTCAACGGCAGGCGGCACGTCATGCTGGGGGCGAGCCAGATCGACCGGTACGGCAACAGCAACATCTCCCGCATCGGCGACCGGGACCGTCCCAGGGCCCAGCTCCTGGGGGTGCGGGGGGTGCCGGGCAACACGGTCTGCTGCCCGACCAGCTACTGGATCCCCCGGCACTCGCCCCGGGTGTTCGTACCGCGCGTGGACATGGTCAGCGGTGTCGGCCACGACCGCGCGGCCGAGGCCGGGCCGGGCGCCCTGCGCCACCACGACCTGCGCCGCGTGGTGACCGGCCTGGCCGTGCTGGACTTCCGCACCCCGGACGGGTCGATGCGCCTGGCGTCGGTCCACCCGGGCGTCACCGTGGAGGAGGTCGTGGCCGCGACCGGCTTCCCCCTCGCCGTCACCGGCGACGTCCCGGCGACCCGGTGGCCCACCGCCAAGGAGCTCGGCGTGCTGCGCGAGGTCCTCGACCCCGCCGGGCTCCGCGACCGGGAGGTCCCGGCGTGACGCCACCCGCCGCCCGGCCCCTGGTGACGCGGCTCACCGAGCTGGTCGGCTGCCGGTACCCGGTCGTGCAGACCGGCATGGGGTACGTCGCCGGGGCCCGCCTCGTCTCGGCCACCTCCGCCGCCGGGGGGCTGGGGATCGTCGCGGCGGCCACCATGTCGCTCCGGCAGATGACGGCGGCGATCCGGGAGGTCGGGGAGCGCACGGACGCCCCCTTCGGGGTGAACCTCCGCGCCGACGCCGACGACGCCCGCGAGCGGGTCGACGTGCTGATCCGCGAGGGCGTGCGGGTGGCGTCGTTCGCCCTGGCCCCCCGGCGGGAGCTCATCGCCCGGCTGAAGGACGCCGGGGTGGTGACCATCCCCTCGGTCGGCGCGCGGCGGCACGCCGAGAAGGTCGCCGCCTGGGGGGCGGACGCGGTCATCGTTCAGGGCGGCGAGGGCGGCGGGCACACCGGGGCGGTCCCCACCACGGTGCTGCTCCCCCAGGTCGTGGACGCGGTGGACGTCCCGGTGATCGCGGCGGGCGGGTTCTGCGACGGCCGCGGCCTGGTCGCCGCCCTGTCGTACGGCGCCTGCGGGATCGCGATGGGCACCCGCTTCCTGCTGACCTCGGACTCCACCGTCGGCGAGGAGGTGAAGAGGGTCTACCTGGACGGTGCCGAGACCGTGGTCACCACCCGCGTGGACGGTGTGCCGCACCGCGTGCTGCGCACCCCGTTCGTCGACTCGCTCGAACGTTCGCGTCTGCGCCTGCCGCGCGCGATCGTCAACGGCGCGCGGTTCCGGCGGCTGTCGGGCCTGTCGTGGGCCGCGATGATCCGCGAGGGGCGCCGGATGCGGCACGGCCGCGACCTGACCTGGGCCCAGGTGCTCCAGGCGGCCAACACCCCGATGCTGCTGCGGGCCGCCATGGTGGACGGGCGCGCGGACCTCGGGGTCATGGCCTCCGGCCAGGTCGTCGGGCTGATCGAGGACCTGCCGTCCTGCGCTGAGCTGATCGACCGGGTCATGTCCGAGGCGCACACCGTCCTCGACCGGCTGGAGCGCCTGGAACGCGCGCCCCGCCCCTGACCGCGTCGGCCGGGCCGTGACGGCTCCCGTCCGGAGGCCGCCTTCCGACCGCACCGGCCCCTGACCGGTCCCCGTCCGGGGGCGGCCTCGCGCCGGGGACGGCCCCGCGGCGCGTCAGTTCACGGTGAGGCCGCGCAGGGCGAGGATCGCGGCGGCCTGGGCGGGGCTGACGACCGCTCCGCGCAGCGACCGGAGCCGGGTGTCGTCGACGTCGCCCAGGTCGGCGCCGCGCAGGTCGGCGCCGGTGAAGACCGTCTCCACGGTGCGGACGCCGATCAGGCGGCAGTCCTCGAACACGGCCTTGGTGAAGTCGCAGCCCGACAGGTTGGCGTCGTCCAGGCGGACGCCCCGCAGGCGCAGGCCCCGGAACGAGCACCCGACGAGCTCGGCCAGCGTCAGGTTGCAGCCCTCGAGGCGGTAGCCGGTGCCCCGGCAACCGGAGAGCACCGCGCCGATCATGCGGCAGCCGGTGAAGGAGGCGTCGGTCAGCAGGGCCGACTCGAAGACCGCGCCCGACAGGTCGACGTCGGCGAGGACCGCGTCGACGAGGTCGGCGCCGCCGAACCTGAGCCCCGCTCCCCCGCCGCCGGAGAAACGGGCCCCGTCCAGGTCCGCCCGGCGGAAGTCGGCCCCCTCCAGCACGCACCCCTCGAAGACCGCCTCCACCAGCGACGCCCCCGCGAGGTCGGCGCCGGTGAGGTCGCACTCGGTGAAGACGTAGGGGGCGTCGGAGCCGTCGCCGGTCAGGTGCCCCCCGAGGGAGAGCCCCGCCAGGTCGACCCCGTTGATCTCTCGCTGGTCCGCCAGCAGCCGCGCCGCATCCATGCGGCGATCCAAGCAGTCCGCCCCGACAGAATCACCGGCCCCGGTTCCGGGTCAGGTGACGGCGGGGTCTCCGGCGAGGAGTTCGGCGGCCGCCTGGCCGCAGACGCGGGCGGCGCCGTGGGTGGCGATGTGGACCGCGCCGAGGTCGGAACGGCCGGGCAGGCCCATCTCCACCACGACGGCGTCGGCGCGTCCGGCCAGCAGGTGGCGCAGCGCGTCGGTCTGCCAGGCGTGACGATGGGCGTCACGGACGACGACGACCAGCGGGCGCCCGGCCGCGGCGGCGAGCACGGTCTCGATCGCGCCGCCGGTGGCGGTGGCGGCCTCCAGCCGGGTCACGCTGGTCCCGGGCAGCAGCTTGCCGAGTGGTTCGCCGACGCCCCAGGGGGTGCCCTTCTCGATGGCGAGGTTCATCTCGGGTGCCAGCTCGACGACGTGCGGCGGCGAGGAGAGCGGCAGCGCCGTGGCCGAGGAGCGGCGGGTCACCCGCAGGGCGCGCCGCGCGGCGGCCAGGCCGATCGGCGGGCCGGCGGAAGTGCGCGCGTCCTCTGCAGGGTGGGCGGACGCGGAGGTCCGGTGCGCCGCCGAGGTGGTCCAGAGGGCGAGCTCGCAGACGCGGCGGGCCGCGTCGGCCAGCCGCTCCTCGTCGAGCCGGCCCTCGACCACGGCGTCCACGACGGCGTCGCGGACCGCGATCGCGGTCGCCTCGTCGGCGTGCTCGCCGCCCACGCAGATCGCGTCGGCGCCGGCGGCCAGGGCGAGGGCCGAGGCTCCGCCGATCCCGTACGCGCGGGAGACCGCGGCCATCTCGATGCCGTCGGTGACGACGACGCCCTCGAAGCCCAGCTCGTCCCTGAGCAGGCCGTGCAGGATCGCCCGGCTGAGGGTCGCGGGCATCGCGGCGTCCAGCGCGCCGACCATGAGGTGGCCGGTCATGACGGTGCGGACTCCCTGGGCGACGGCGGCGCGGAAGGGGCGCAGCGCCACGTCGCGCAGCTCCTCGGCGGTGGCGGCGACGTAGGGCACGCCGTGGTGGGAGTCGACCGAGGTGTCCCCGTGGCCGGGGAAGTGCTTGGCGCACGCGGCCACGCCCGCCGACTGCATGCCGCGGATCCAGGCGGCGGTGTGCCGGGCGACCAGGTCGGGGTCGGCGCCGAAGGAGCGCAGCCCGATGACGGGGTTGTCGGGGTTGGAGTTCACGTCCGCCGAGGGGGCGAAGTTGAGGTTGACGCCCGCCGCGGCCAGGTCGCGGCCCAGGTCGGCGGCGATCTCCTCGGTGAGGTCGGTGTCGTCGGCCACGCCGAGGGCGAAGTTGCCGGGCCTGGTGCTGCCGTCCACGGCCTCCAGGCGGGTGACCTCGCCGGACTCCTCGTCGATGCCGACGAGGACCTGGGGGTTCTCCTCGCGGAGCGCGGCGGTGAGGCCGGCGACCTGCGCGGGGGTGGCGATGTTCCGGGAGAAGAGCACCACGCCGGCCAGCCCCTCGCCGAGGCGGCGGCGGATCCAGTCGGGCGGCGTCCTGCCCTCGAAGCCGGGAAGGACGACGGTCTCCGCCAGACGGAGCAGCTCTGGGCCGCGCTTCATCCACCCCTCCTCGCGTGACGACCGGCCGGTGTTCCCCGCCGGGGACGTGCGGACACCACGTTGCCCGACCGGCCGCGGAAGCGCTCCCACGGCGGCTCGACGCAAATCTAATAGGAAAGTTTCTTAATTACTAGAGGGCTGACCACCGCTCTTCCGGTGAGTGAGCGGCACCCGGGACACGGAACGGACGGCCCGCTGAGACCGTGATCCCGGGCTCACGCGCCGAACACGACCGCTCCGACGGCCACGTCCAAGGACACGGCGGGAAGCGGGATCCGCGCGCTCCCGGCACCCGGACATGTCGCCGGACGGCCCTACAGACGTTCGATGATCGTCACGTTGGCCTGGCCGCCGCCCTCGCACATCGTCTGCAGGCCGTAGCGGCCGCCGGTCCGCTCCAGCTCGTGCAGGAGCGAGGTCATCAGCCGGGCGCCGGTGGCGCCCAGCGGGTGGCCGAGGGCGATGGCGCCGCCGTTGGGGTTGACCCGCGCGGGGTCGGCGCCGGTCTCCCTGAGCCAGGCCAGCACGACCGGGGCGAAGGCCTCGTTGATCTCCACCACGTCGATGTCCCCGATCGTCATGCCCGCCCGGCGCAGGGCGTGCGCGGTGGCCGGGATCGGCGCGGAGAGCATCATGACCGGGTCGTCCCCGCGGGCGGAGAGGTGGTGGACGCGGGCACGCGGGGTCAGCCCGTGCCGCCTGACCGCCCGGCCGGAGGCGAGCAGGAGGGCCGCGGCGCCGTCGGAGATCTGCGAGGAGAGCGCGGCGGTGAGCCGCCCGCCCTCGACCAGGGGCCTCAGCGCGGCCATCCGCTCGGGGGTGGTGTCGCGGCGCGGCCCCTCGTCGGCGGAGACGCCCCGCCAGGGGACGATCTCGGCGGCGAAGCGGCCCTCGTCGATCGCGCGGAGCGCCCGCCGGTGGGACTCGTAGGCGAACTCCTCCATCTCGCGCCGGGAGATGTCCCACTTCTCGGCGATCATCTCGGCGCCGCGGAACTGGGAGATCTCCCGGTCGCCGTACCGGGCCCGCCAGCCCTCCGAGCCCGCGAACGGGCCGTCGAAGCCGAGCGCCCGCCCGGCGGTCATGGCGTACCCGATCGGGACCATGCTCATGTTCTGCACGCCGCCGGCGACCACCAGGTCCGAGGTGCCCGAGAGCACGGCCTGGGCGGCGAAGTGGACGGCCTGCTGCGAGGAGCCGCACTGGCGGTCGACCGTGACGCCCGGCACGCACTCGGGCAGCCCGGCGGCCAGCCAGCAGGTGCGGGCGATGTCACCGGCCTGCGGCCCGAGGGTGTCGACGCACCCGAACACGACGTCGTCCACGGCCTCGGGGTCCACGCCGCCACGGCCGACGAGCTCGCCGAGGACGTGGGCGCCCAGATCCGCCGGGTGCGCGCCCGCCAGGCCGCCGTTCCTGCGGCCCACCGGGGTACGGACCGCGCCGACGATGTACGCCTCGCCCATTGCCTCACCCTTCCCGCCCCTGCGTGTCCCCCCGACAAGGATTGTAGCAAGCGCTTGGTTTCGACGAGGAGCCGGGATGAGCTGGCGCGTTCAAGTGAACAAGCGATTGCGCAAGGGCCCATAATGAGGGGTGTGAACACGCGAAAGAACTCCGGCGGCGCGACCACGACCCCGGTCAAACGCCAGGGCGCGACCAAGCGCGCGGCCACGTCCGGCTCCGCGTCGGAGCGCCGCGACCATCTCGTCAAGCTCGCCGCCGAGCTCTTCGCCCGCAAGGGCTTCCAGGCGACCAGCGTCCGGGAGATCGCCAAGGAGGCGGGCATCCTCTCCGGAAGCCTCTACCACCACTTCGACTCCAAGGAGACGATCGTCGACGAGGTGCTGACCACCTTCCTCGACGATCTCGTGGGCCGCTACCGCGCAGCCCTGGAGGCCGGGGGCGACTCGCGGACGATTCTCTCAGAGATGGTGCGCATCGGGTTCAGCACCCTGGAGCCGCACCGGGCCGCGATCACCGTCATGCAGAACGACTGGAACTACCTGCGCTCCCTCCCCGGCGACCGCTTCGACTACCTGGTCAGGGCCGAGGACGAGGTCGAGCGGATGTGGGTGGAGCAGATCAAGCTCGGCCAGGCCGCCGGGCTGTTCCGCGCCGACGTCGATCCCAAGCTCACCTACCGCATGATCCGCGACACCATCTGGGTGGCGGTGCGCTGGTTCCGCCCCGGAGGCCGCCTCAACACCGCGGGGCTGGCCGAGCACTACATCACCGTCCTGTTCGACGGCCTGGCGACCGGCGAGCGCAGCAGCCAGAAGACGTGACCGCCTGAACGAACCCGGCGCGGCGACCGGCACGGCCTGTGAGAATCAAGCGTCCGCGAAGCGAACGAGAAGTGGTGTGCGAGCGTGGAGATTCTGCAGAAGGCCGTGCGCACGGCGCTCACCGACGTGGCCGACGCCTCCAAGGCTCCGGTCATGCAGGCCTACATGAAGTCGGAGATGCCCTTCCTCGGCGTGCAGGCCGCCCCCCGCCGCGCCGCGCTGAGGCGGGTCTTCGCCGAGTACCCGGTCGATGCGGCGTACGCCTGGCAGGAGGCGACGCTGGCACTGTGGCGGGGGGCGGAGTACCGCGAGGAGCGCTACGCGGCGATCGAGCTGACCGGCTTCCGCCTCTACCGGGCCTTCCAGACCACCGACACGCTGCCGATGTACGAGGAGATGATCGTCACCGGAGCCTGGTGGGACTACGTCGACGACCTCGCCATCCGCCGGATCGGCGGGCTGCTCGCCGCCTTCCCCGACACCATGCGCCCGCTCATGCTCCGCTGGGCCCGCGGCGCCGACCTGTGGAAGCGCCGCACCGCGATCCTCTGCCAGAACCGCTTCAAGGCCGCCACCGACACGGGCCTGCTGTACGCCTGCATCGAGCCGAGCCTGTCGGACAACGACTTCTTCGCCCGCAAGGCGATCGGCTGGGCCCTGCGCGAGTACGCCAGGACCAACCCCGGCGAGGTCGTCCGGTACGTGGACCACACCGGCATCAGCGGCCTGAGCCGCCGCGAGGCCCTCAAGAACCTCCCGGCCCGCTGACCGCCGGGTCTCCCGGTCCCCGCCGGGAGGTCCCTCCGGATCGGCCGGCCCGGCTTGACCTCAACATAGGTTGAAGGCCGAGACTGCGCGCAGGAGATCGATCACGAGGGGAAGGCCGGTCACGATGCGCGCGATTCAGGTACGGGAGTTCGGCGGCCCCGAGGTACTGCTGCCGGTGGAGGTGCCCGAGCCGGTCGCCGGCCCGGGGCAGGTCGTGGTGGCGCTGGAGGCCGCCGACGTCATCTACCTCGACACGCTGCTGCGCGGAGGCTGGGGGCAGGACTTCTTCCCCCGGACGCTTCCGTACGTGCCCGGCCACGGCGGTGCCGGGCGGGTGCTCTCGGTCGGCGAGGGCGTGGATCCCGGCTGGGCCGGGCGGCGCGTGGTCGCCGGCACCTCCACCGGTTACGCCGAGCGGATCGTCGCCGGCGTGGAGGAGGTGACGGTGGTGCCCGACGCCCTCGGTTCCGCCGAGGCGGCGGCCGTGCTGCACGACGGCGTCACCGCGCTGAACCTCGCCCGTACGGCGGGGATCGAGAGGGACGAGTGGGTGCTGGTGACCTCCGCCGCCGGTGGGGCCGGCTCGCTGCTGGTGCAGCTCGCGCGCGACGCCGGCGCCCGGGTCGTCGCGGCGGCCCGGGGCGAGCGCAAGCTGGCGCTGGCCCGGGAGCTGGGGGCGGAGGTGACGGTCGACTACTCGTCGGCGGGCTGGGAGGAGCGGGTACGCGAGGCGACCGGGGGCGCCGGGGTCGGCCTCGCCTTCGACGGCGCGGGCGGCGAGCTCGGCGCGGCGACGTTCGGCACGGTGGCCGACGGCGGCAGGTTCCTCACCTACGGCACCGCCGGCGGCGGGTTCGCCGAGATCGACCCGCTGTCGGCGGAGGAGCGGCGGGTGCGGGTGACCGACGTGCTGGCGGCGGGACCGCCCGACCCGCTCCTGGTGCGGGAGCTGCTCTCGCAGGCGCTCACGCTGGCCGCCGAGGGAAGGATCCGGCCGCACATCGGCGCGACCTACCCGCTGGAGCGGGCGAGGGACGCGCACGTCTCCCTCGCCGAACGCCGCACGGTCGGCAAGTCACTGCTCCTCGTCTGAGAACCCCGGCACGGGGTCGCGGGGGTCACGGCGTCATCGCGAGGGTCACGGCGTTATCGTGCGGGCGTGCGCGGCGAAGAACTCGGGATCGCTGTGCACGGGGACGACGCACAGCAGGTGGCCGCCGGGCGCCCGCAGGATGCGGCACTCCAGCCAGCGGGCGACCTCGGTCGCGCCGAGCGCCAGCAGCCGTCCGGTCTCGGCGTCCACGTCGTCGGTCTCGATGTCGAGGTGGTAGCGGGCCGTGTCGTCGACCGCCTGCACCGCCACGGCCAGGCCGGGGATCGCCTCCGGCAGGTCGGTGAACTGCGGCTCGTCCGGCACCGGCCGGGGCGTGGACCCGAGCGCGGCGGCCCAGAACTCGGCTGCCTGTGACGCCTCCTCCCTGGGGGCGTCGACGATGACGGCGTAAAGGCGGGTGCGGTGCATGCGCCACACGATAGCGGCGCCCCCGCGCCGCCCCGTACGGACCCGTGCCGTCCGCTCATGGACCCGCGCCCCCACCGCCAGGCACCGGGCGGCGTTACTTGAGCGCGCCCGCGGTGAGGCCCTTCTGGATCTGGCTCTGGAAGAGCGTGTAGACGATCAGCATCGGCAGGATGGCCATGCTCAGCGCGGCGAACAGGGCCGACCAGTCGGCGTCGTAGCCGGCCGCCGTGGAGATGTCGGCGATGCCCTGAGTGAGCACCCACTTCTCCCGGTCGGAGGTGAGCAGCACCAGGGGGAGCTGGTACTGGTTCCACTGGCCCAGCACGTTGAAGACGGTCACGCTGACGATGCCCGGCCTGGCCATCGGCAGCATGACCTGGAAGAACACCCGGGTGTGCGAGGCACCGTCCACGAAGGCCGCCTCGGCCACCGCGCCGGGCAGCGTCCTGAAGAACGCGGCGAGGAAGAAGACCGTGAAGGGCAGCGAGTAGGCGATGTAGACCAGCACCAGCCCGCCGTGCGTGTTCAGCCCGATGTAGGGGCCGACGACCGGGATCGCCCCCATGTTCTGCACCACGAAGAACAGCGGGGTCAGTGCCAGGTAGACCGGGAAGGCCAGGCCGGAGACGAACAGCAGGTACACGGCCCGGTTGCCGCGGAAGCGGTAACGGGCGAGCACGTACGCGGCCATCGACCCGAACAGCATCGTGCCGAACGTGCCGAAGGCCACCACCACGATGCTGTTGACCATGTACTGGCCGATGTGCGCCTGCTCCCAGGCGCGGGCCCAGTTGTCCAGGCGGAGCGTGGCCGGAAGCGACCAGGCGTCCCCGAAGATCTCGTCCTCGCTCTTCACCGACGCAAGGAACGTCCACACGATGGGCACGACCACCAGGACGGTCCAGACCAGGAGCGCGACGTGCGTCAGCGCAGACAGCGGGCCCAGGCGCCTGCGGCGCTCCTCGCGGGCGTACGCCCGGCTCCGGGGGATCACGGCGTCCGCCATCAGAACTCGATCCGCTCACGCCGCGACAGGCGCAGGGCCAGGATCGCGAACCCGATGGTGAAGAAGAACAGCACCACGCCCATCGCCGAGGCGTAGCCGAACTTGAAGTACTGGAAGGCGGTGCGGTAGATCTCCGCCGCCATCACGGTGGTGGAGTGGTCGGGCCCGCCGTGCTCGGCCGTCATCACCCACACGACGGCGAAGACGTCGAGGGCGGCGATGCCGAGGTAGACCCAGCCGACCTGGACGGTGTCCCAGAGCAGCGGCAGCGTGACCCGAAGGAACAGCCGGGCTCCCCCGGCGCCGTCGATCGCCGCCGCCTCGAACAGCTCCCTCGGGATGGAGGCGATGCCCGCGGAGAACAGCACGACGTAGAAGCCGACGGCCTGCCAGACGAGCACGGCGAGGATCGACCAGAACGCCACGTCGGTGCTGGACAGGAACCCGATCGGCTCGAACCCGAGCGCGATGAGCGGCGCGTTGAGCATGCCGCTGCGGTCGGGCCGGAACACCTGCTGGAACAGCACGGCGACCACGGCGACGGCCAGCACCTGGGGGAAGAAGAACACCACCCGGTAGAACCTCGACCCCCACACGCCCTCGGTGCCGCCCCGCCCGCCCGCGTTGAGGAGGAAGGCGAAGAACAGGGCGATCCCGATCGTGAGGACCGGCAGCAGGACCAGCAGGACCAGGTTGTGCCCGACCGCCCTCCAGAACACGTCGTCGTCCCAGAGCCGCCGGAAGTTCTCCAGGCCCACGAACCGGGGGCTCGCGTTGACCCCGCGCCAGTCGGTCAGCGCGATGGAGAAGGCCTGCGCGTAGGGCGCGATCACGTAGATCAGGTACAGCGCCACCGGGACCGCGAGGAAACCGGCGACGAACCGTGTCCTGCCGTGGTTCACGACCGGTCCCGCCCCGCGGGGCCGACGCGCCACCGGGTGCCCGGCGTCACCGGGTGAACTTCTTGACCGAGGAGTCCGCCTTGAGCGCGTCGGCCTTCCGCTGCGCGCGGTCCGCCCACTCGGCGACGGACAGCTTGCCCGACATGAGCTGCCCCGAGGCCGCGGCCACCTCGTCGTGCAGCTCGGCGTACCACTTGCGGAACAGGAACCAGACGGCGTTGTCGCCCGCGGCGGTCAGCGCGGCCGAGGCGCTCTTCAGGCCCGGCTTGAGCGCGCGGCCCTCGCCGGCGCCCTTGACGACGGTGAGCGTGGAGACCAGCTCCATGAACTCTCCCGCGCCCTCCTTGGAGAGCATGGCGCGCATGTACTCCAGGCCCGCGCGGGGGTTGGCCGACTTCGCCGGGACGACGTACTCCTCGCCCGGCTGGGCGTGCAGGGTGCCGTACGGCAGGGCGTCGGAGGAGCCGAAGTCGGGCAGCGGGAACATGGCGTAGTCGAAGTCGGCCGGTGTGGAGTCCTTCTGCTCGTTCTCCAGCCAGGAGCCGCAGGGCAGCATCGCGACCTGCCCCTTGTTCTGGGCGGTCTGGGTCTGCACGTGGTCGAGCCCGGCGGTGCCCTGGAGCAGGTACTTCGCCCCGAGCTCGGCGAACGCCCCGGCGGCCCGCGTGACCGGCTCGGCCTTCCAGGCGCCCTCCTGGAGGTTGTCGATGTTCTTGAGCACGTCCTTGCCGCCGATCTTCGCGGCGAGCGTGAGGATGGCCTCGTAGATGTAGAACGGGTGTTTGCCCGCGTAGGTGAAGGGCGCCGTCCTCCCCGACTTCTTGATGGTCTCGCACAGGGCCAGGAAGTCGGCCCAGGTCCTGGGCACCTGCCAGCCCTCGGCCTCGAAGAGTTTGCGCGAGTACCAGATGCCCCAGACGGTGTTGGCGTAGTTGAGGACGTACGGCTTGCCGTCGTAGCTGCCCAGTTCGACGGCGGCGGGGTCGATGGTGTCGCGTACCTTCACGGCGGGGTCGTCCCAGCTCGCCGCGTCCAACAGGGGCGTGAGGTCGGCGAGCTGGCCGTCCTGGACCAGGGCGCCGAAGTCCATGGCGCCTGCGCCGGAGTTGTTGACGAACTCCGGCGGGTTCCCCCCGGCGAAGCGCGGCTGGAGGGTCTTGGCGATCTCCTTGGTCGCGTTGTGCCTGATCTCCAGCTTCGGGTGCCTGGTCCTGAGGATCCGCTCGTGGACGTCCTTGGCGTAGGCGTCGCCGAAACCGCCGTCGAAGATCCAGATCTCCAGGGGCCTGTTCTCGGCGAAGCCGAGCGGGTTGGTCGCGCTGGTGGCCCCGACGGCGGGGGCCGATGAGGCGGCGCCGCCGTTCCCGGCGGGGGTGGCGCACGCCGACAGGGCCGGCAGGGCCGGCAGGGCGAGACCGGCCAGGGCCGCGCAGCGCAGGAGTTCGCGCCTGGACAACCGGGTCATCAGTTACCTCCTGGGAGTGGAAGGCGATGGTCAGGCACCTCGCCGGATCCGTCCGGCGTAGCGGTTCTCGAGGAGGCGGTTGTGCTCGTCGCCTCCGGTCACGTTGGCGGAGCGGTAGATCGGCGGGGTCCGGCCCGCCGCGATCAGGCCGCGCACCACCTCGGCCACGACCATCTGGGCCAGCAGTGCCGAGGTGATCGTGGAGACCGCCCCGAACGTGCCGCCGCCCGGCAACGGCAGGACGGCGTCGCCGTAGGGGGCGCCGTTGTCGAGCACGACGTCGGCGAGGTCGAGCAGCCTGCGGCCGGAGGGGTGGCGGGAGGTCATCGTGGTGCTGTGCCGCACCGAGGTCAGGGCGATCAGGCCGTGCCCGCGCTCCTTGACGATCGAGGCCAGCTCGACCACCGAGCCGTTCACCCCGGAGCTGGAGATCAGCACGAACACGTCCTGGGGCCGGACCGGCGCCAGCTCGTAGATCCGCCGGGCGACCGACGGGTCGCGCTCCAGCTCGCCGGCCGGCCCGAGCAGGGTGGCGACCGGGGCCCCGCCGTACAGGACGACGTCGCGCAGGGCCAGGCGGTTGCTGGGGACCAGGCCGCCCGCCCGCCCGGCGATCTCCATGGCGATCGCCTCGGAGTGCCCCGAGCCGAAGGCCTGGATCACGCCGTCGTCGAGCAGGGAGGCGACCATCAGCGCGGCCGCCCGCCCCACCGCGGCCGCCTGGGTCCGGGAGACCTCGTCGACGACGGCCTTCACCTCGTCCACGTACGCGGCGGCCCCGATGTCCACTCCTGTGCCCGCCCCGGTGTCCGCCCCGATGTCCGCCCCGGTGTCCGCTCCGGTCTCCGCTCCGCCGTTCATGATCAGTTCCTCTCGACGCGATGGCTCTCCAGGGCCCGGATCGTCAGCTCGAAGGCCTCGTTGGTCTGCTCGTACGTGCGCTGCGCGACCGCGACGTAGACCGCGTCGAGGACGAAGAGCTGGGAGTGGACGGCGGCCAGGCCGCCCAGCCGGAAGGTGGTCTCGCGGCTGGCCGTGGTCAGCACCAGATCGGCCAGCTCCGCCAGCGGGGAACGGGCGAAGGAGGTGACCGCCACGGTCAGCGCGCCCCTGTCGCCCGCCTCGGCGAGGGACTCCAGCACCTCGCGGGTACGGCCCTGGTGGGAGATGCCGATCGCGACGTCGCCCTCACCGAGCAGCGCGGCGTCGGCGAGCGCCTCGTGCGCGTCGGCGTGGCTCCAGCAGGGGATCCGGATGCGGCGCAGCCGCCCGCCCGCCATTCCGGCCACCGCGCCGCTGGTGGAGACGCCGAGGATGAGGACGCGCCGGGCCAGGGCGACGGCCTCGGCGACCTTGGCGACGGTGCCCGCGTCGAGCTGCGCCGCGGTCTCCTGGATGAGCCGGGAGTCGGCGGCGGCCATCACCTCGATCGCCGCGTCGAGCGGATCGGTGGGGCCGATCTCGTGGCCCACCCCCATGTCCCAGTTGGCCTGCGCGGCCCGGCCGGTCTCGGTGGCCAGCGCGACCCGCAGCCCCGCGTACCCGGCGAAGCCGAACACCCGGCAGAAGCGGGTGACGGTGGCGGGCGAGCTGCCGCTCAGCTCGGCCAGCGTGATGATCGTGGAGCGGGCCGCCGCCGCGGGATCGGCCAGGATCGCCTCCCCCACCCGGCGCAGCGCCTCGGGCAGCGCCGGGGTCTCGGTCCGGATGCGTCCGAGCGCACCTGCGGCCACAGGCATTCCTTTCACCATCGATCAATTGGATGAAAATTATTCTCACATCGGTGGCGCGTCAAGAGCGATCGGTGCACGAAAGCGGCTCGGCGGCCCTGCGCCGCGGCTTTCGGGAAGAAGGGCCGACAACCTTTGCCGCGCCTTGGGCGTCGTTCCTACAGAGGTTCCAGACGAGGAGCCGCCTGACGGAGGCGAACCCACGATGACTCGACGTCCGGCCGACGCGCCGCACCCGGTTCCCGGTACGCACGTCCATGACGAGCTGGCCGCCCGGCGCGCCAGGCGCGCCCGGGAGAAGGGGCCGCGCAACGAGGCCCACCCGCGGCCGGCGGAGCGCGAGTACGGCGCCCGCCTGACCGTCGAGGAGCTCCAGGCCGCCGCCCGGCGCATACGGGAGGTGCCGGCGCCGCGCCGCGAGAAGCCCGAGCCGGTCCGGGGGCTCCCGGCGAAGGAGGGGTCCGCGCCGGCGGGGAGGACGGAGCTGGACGACGAGGCGCTCTCCCTGCAGCTGCTCGTCTGGCGCCGCCTGGGCCCGCGGGGGTTCGCGGGGTTCATGCGGGACCTGGAGGAGATGGAGGCCGAGCTCATCAAGGCCCGGGAGGACGGCTGGGGCGAACCCGGCTGAGCACCGCCCGACGGACCGGCCCGGCTGAGCACCGCCCGACGGACCGGCCCCGGCGACCCGGGCGGCTCGGCCCGGGCGGCTCAGCCCGGACGGACCAGCAGGGCCGCGCTGCCGTAGCTGCCGCCGAATCCGGTGACCAGCGCGGTCCGGCGGCCGGACCGCAGCTCCCGTACGGCCTGGGCCACATTGTTCAGGCCGTGCACGTACCCCTCCGACAGCAGGCCTCCGTGCGGGTTGACCCCGGCGTGGCGGCGGGCCAGCAGGAACTCGCCCAGCTCGCCCCGGCGGGCCAGGCCGAAGTCCTCCAGTTGCCGGGGCACCAGCCAGGAGTAGGCGTCGTAGAGCAGCGCGACGTCCACGTCGCCGGGCCCCATGCCGGACGCCTCCCAGAGCGGTGCCGCGACATGGGCCGAGAAGATCGCGGTGACGTCGGGCGAGCGGTCCATGGACGAGCAGCCGGGCCCGCCGCCCCTGACCACGGCACGGACGCGCGGCTCGTCCGGCGCGCACCGCGCGTCGCGGACCACCAGCGCGCAGGCGCCGTCGGTCTCCTGGCAGCAGTCGACGGTCCGCAGCGGCGAGCAGACGTACGGCCTGTCCAGGTACTCCTCCAGCGGGAGCGGATCACGCCGCAGGGCACGCGGGTTGGCGGCGGCGTTCCGGCGCGACTGGTCGACGACCGCGTGCAGGTGCTCCTCCCCCAGGCCGGTCTCGTGCAGGTAGCGCTGCGCCGCCAGGGCGAACATCGGGATCGGGCCCGCCATGCCGTACGCGGCGGTGAGGCGCTCCCGCGGGCCGGTGGAGGCGGCGTTCATCCGCTTTCCCGAGCGGCCGTTCATCGCCCGGTAGACGAGCACGTTCCGGGCGACGCCGCAGGCGACGAGCATCGCCGCGTCACCCAGGATGGAGGCCGCCTGGGTGCCGCCCCCCGAGATGTCGTTGTGCCATCCGAGCCTCTCCAGGCCCAGCGCGCCCGCCACCCGCACCACGGGGGCCGAGTCGTTCATGTGGTAGCTGAGGACGGCGTCGATCTCCCCGGTCTCCACGCGGGCGTCGGCCAGGGCGGCGCGGCACGCCTCGACGGCGAGGTCCAGTTCGGTCCTGCCGGACCGCCGCGTCAGGGCCGTCATCCCGACGCCGGTGACGGCCGCCCTGTCCCTCATCCGGTCCCTCATCCGGCCCCCCGTCGTCGCGCTCCCGGTCGTGCCCGCCCGTGCCGCCCGGCTCCGCGGGCGTCCCGCCCCACAGCGCTCCGCGGCCGTGGCCGTGGGCGCCCGCAGCCGTGGACGCCCGTGGACGTGGATGTGACCGTCCGTGACCGTGGACGTGACCTCCGGCTCCACCTGTCCGGCTCCACCCGTCCGAGTCGCCCGCCGGGACGGGGCGCGATCCGTTCCGGCGGGCGACGTCCGTGGACCGCCGGGCGTCGCGGACACGAACGGGTGTCCGCCCGCCCGTCGCGGTGACGCGCCCGCCCGTACGGTAACGCGCCCACTCCTCTTAGGCAAGCGCTTGCTCGGTCAAGAGGGAAGAGGCGTCACCCATTGGCTACCTGTACTATCCAACAATGCGGATATCGGAACTCAGCGCCGCATCGGGCGTGGCCATCCCGACGATCAAGTACTACCTGCGCGAGGGCCTGCTCCCCGCGGGTGAGCAGACCTCGGCCACCAGGGCGCGCTACGGCGAGGACCACCTGCGGCGGCTCCGGCTGATCCGTGCCCTGCTGGAGGTCGGGCGGCTGCCGATCGCGTCCATCCGCAAGGTCATCGACGCCGTCGACGACAGGGCCCTGAGCCTGCACCACGTGCTCGGCACCGCGCAGTACGCCATCGCCCCCCCGGTCGAGCCGCACGCCTCCGAGCAGGAGTGGGCCGAGGCCCGCGCCGGGGTCGACGCCGTGATCCAGGAGCTGGGCTGGGAGATCAACCCCACCGCCCCGACCAGGGAGGAGCTGGCCCAGGTCCTTCTCACCCTCACCCTGCTGGGCATGCCCGCCGACGTCGAGGCGCTGCGCCCCTACGCCGACACCGCCCTGGACCTGGTGACCCGCCACGAGATGGACGCCATCCCGGTCGGGGGTCCCCGGGAGGCCGCCGTCGAGGCCCTGGTCCTCGGCACCGTCCTGTACGGCAGGGTGCTGGACGTCATGCGGCGCCTGGCCCACGAGTCGGTCTCCGCCCGCGTCTTCGGCGACAGCTGAGCCCCCCGACCGGCACGAACAGACACGGACACACACGGGCAGATACAAACAGGAACGGACAGGAACGGACGGATGCGGGTGAGCTCCGACGGGACAAACGCGGGACGAAACGGACGCGGCCGGGCGCGGACCGGCACCGGCCCGGCCGGGTGACGAGCGTCTCCCGCGACGCTTCGCGTACGGAAAAGGGCAGCTCACAGCCGTGAGAACGGCCGGTGCGAACTTTCCGCACCGCCCCTGCCTGCCCAAACGGCACCGGGTAACATTCTGTTCACACACGGGCAACAGTTGCGAAATCGCGCCTTGCGAATCTTTGAGGGCAGCAGATCCCTCCATCCTCAAGGACCTCGCCGATGACCTTCAAGGCTGAATACATCTGGATCGACGGCACCAAGCCGACCGCCAAGCTCCGCTCGAAGACCAGGGTGCTGGCGGACGGCGCCGAGCTCCCGATCTGGGGCTTCGACGGGTCCAGCACGAACCAGGCCGACGGTTCCTCCTCCGACCGCGTGCTCAAGCCCGTGTTCACCTGCCCGGACCCGATCCGCGGCGGTGCGGACGTGCTCGTGCTGTGCGAGGTCCTCAACACCGACATGACCCCGCACGAGAGCAACACCCGTGCGGCCCTGGCCGAGGTCGCGGAGAAGTATGCCGACCAGGAGTCGTGGTTCGGCATCGAGCAGGAGTACACCTTCTTCAAGGAGGGCCGCCCGCTCGGCTTCCCGCTCGGCGGCTTCCCCGCCCCGCAGGGTGGCTACTACTGCGGCGTCGGCGCCGACGAGGTCTTCGGCCGCGAGATCGTCGAGAAGCACCTCGACTACTGCATCCAGGCCGGCCTGGCCATCTCCGGCATCAACGCCGAGGTCATGCCCGGCCAGTGGGAGTTCCAGATCGGCCCGGCCGGCCCCCTGGACGTCTCCGACCACATGTGGATCGCCCGCTGGCTGCTCTACCGCACCGCCGAGGACTTCAACATCGCCGCCACCCTGGACGCCAAGCCGGTGAAGGGCGACTGGAACGGCGCGGGCGCGCACACCAACTTCTCCACCAAGGCGATGCGCGAGGGCTACGACCCGATCATCACCGCCTGCGAGGCCCTCAGCACCAACGCCCTGGAGCACGTCAAGCACTACGGCGTCGGCATCGAGGACCGCCTCACCGGCCTGCACGAGACCGCCCCGTGGAACGAGTTCAGCTACGGCGTCTCCGACCGCGGCGCCTCGGTCCGCATCCCGTGGCAGGTCGAGGTGGAGAAGAAGGGCTACATCGAGGACCGGCGTCCGAACGCCAACGTCGACCCGTACCTGGTCACCCGCCTGATCGTGAACACCTGCTGCTCCGCTCTGGAGAAGGCCGGCCAGGTCTGACCGGACCGGGCCCTGAACCGAGGCCGCGGAACCGTCCTGCCGGGGGCGTTCCGCGGCCTTCGGGCGTTCCCGCCACCCGAAGGCCCTTCCCGGAACCCGCCGCCCCTTCCCGAAGGCCGGCGGCTCCCACCCCGGAGCTCGCCCGCCCCTTGCCCGGCCTCGCCCGGCAAGACGAGACGTTTCGCCTCACCTCTTGGTACATTCGGGTCGTGAAGACACCTAACCCGGCCCGCCGCAGCGAGCAGTCCCGCCAGGCCATCCTGGGTGCCGCCTTCGACCTGGTCGCCGAGTCCGGATACACCAGCCTGACGATAGAGGCGATCGCCGCCCGGGCGGGGGTGGGCAAGCAGACGATCTACCGCTGGTGGCCGTCCAAGGGCGCCGTCTTCGTCGAGGCCGTGCTCTCCGCCGGGCAGGGCGGCACGCAGGACCTGGCGCTGCCCGACACCGGCGATCTCGGGGCCGATCTGCGGCAGGTGCTGCGGGCCATCGTCGACGAGTACAACGATCCCCGCCTGGAGGCGATGAGCCGCGCGCTCAACGTGGAGGCGCTGCAGAACCCGGCGATGACCGCCGAGATCACCTCACGGATCCTGGGGCCGCACCTGGAGGCGACCAAGGACCGGCTGCGCGGCGCCCGACGGGCGGGCCAGGTGGCCGAGGACGCCGACCTGGACGTGGCCGTCGAGCTGCTGTACGGGCCGATCTACCACCGCTGGATGCTGCGGACGGCCCCGCTCACCCACGCCTACGCCGACACCCTCGCCTCGTTCGCCGTCGCGGCCCTGAGGCCGGAACGGGCGCCCGCGGAGCCCGCCCGAGGGCCCGGCGAGGGCTCGTCCGGCGCTTGAGGGGCCCGTCCGGCCCCGGGGGCCCGTCCGGCGCTTAGCGGTCAGACCAAAACAAACGCGAGTAGTTGAACTTTCTAGATCACGTCCGGCTCCGCCGCAGCTCCAGAGCCTAAAGCGGTTACGAGTGACGAAAATTCCACGAAACAGGTGCTTTAGGACAGCGCTAAACAGGTGGCTCGCGCCGTACCATAACTGCGATGCGGGACGTAGTGGAGCAATTACAGCGTTTGGGCATGTCGGGCTATGAGGCGAAGGCATACGTCACCCTGGTGGGTGCGGGGCAGCCTCTGAACGGCTACGAGGTGGCCAAGCGTTCCGGCGTGCCCCGCAGCACCGTCTACGAGACGCTGGGCAAGCTGGTGGCCAAGGGCGCCGCCTACGAGCTGCGCGGCTCGGACGACGCCACCGACTACCTGCCGCTGCCGCCGCGCTCGCTGCTGCAGCGGATGCGCCGGGAGTTCGACGACTCGATCGAGGCGCTGGAGGTCTCGCTCCCGGCGATCGTGGCACCGCCCAGGGCGCACCTGATCCACAGCCTCAAGGACGCCGGAGCGGTGCTGGCGCGGGCCGAGGACGTGGTGGCCGGAGCACGCGCCGACCTGTTCCTGTCGATCTGGCCGGAGGAGATGGCGCTGCTGTCCCCGCTGGTCGAGCGCGCGGTCGAGCGCGGGGTCACGACCTCGGTGATGCACTTCGGACCCGCGCGCGGCGTGGTCGGACACCTGTACGAGCACCGCTTCCCCGCCCGCGACGCCTCCGCCGAGGGGCGCGGCGGCCGGACCAGGGGACGGCCCGACCCGGACCGCCGCCTGCTGGTCGTCACCGGCGACCGGCGGGAGACCGTGGTGGGCGGGTTCACCCAGGGCTCCGCGTGGGGCGTCTACACCGAGGACCCGGCCGTGGTCACGATGGCGGTGGACTACGTCAGGCAGGACATCGCCCTGCAGATCATCGCCGAACGGGTCGGCCACGAGATCATGGACGAGCTCTGGGCCGGCGACGCCGAGCTGCGGAGCCTGCTGGCCGACCACGACCGCCCCGCCGCCCTGCTGCGCGCCGCCGGGATGCCCGTCCGCCCGGGCGGACGTTCCCACGAGCCCGGCTCCCGCCCCCAGGAACCGGGCACACGGCCCCAGGAGCGGGGCGCCCGCTCCCAGGAGCCCGGCGCGCGCTCGGCGGAGCGTTCCGACGCGGACGATCCATCCAATGTCGAATAAAAACGTGCTTTAACACCCGTGTGACATCCTTCTTAGAGGGTGTTCCCACAGTGATTTTTCCGTCTCGGGGGAAGGCAGGACATGGAGAAGCCGGTCATCGTGACGGTCGACGACGATCCCGGGGTGTCCCGGTCGGTCGCCCGTGACCTGCGCCGACGCTACGGCCACGCCTACCGGGTGGTCCGGGCCGACAGCGCGGCCGACGGCATCGCGAGCGTGCGGGAGCTGCGGCTGCGCGGCGACGACGTCGCGGCGATCCTCGCCGATTACCGGATGCCCCAGATGAACGGCGTGGAGTTCCTGGAACAGGCCATGGACCTGTACCCCTACGCCCGCCGCGTGCTGCTGACCGCCTACGCCGACACCGAGGCCGCGATCCAGGCGATCAACGTGGTCGACCTGGACCACTACCTGCTCAAGCCGTGGGACCCGCCCGAGGAGAAGTTCTACCCGGTGCTGGACGCCCAGCTGGAGGCCTGGCAGCGCACGGACCGGCGCGAGTCCGACGAGCTGCGGGTGGTGGGCGCGCGCTGGTCGGCCCCCTCGTACGAGGTCAGGGACTTCCTGGCGCGCAACCAGGTGCCCTACCGCTGGATGCTGGCCGACTCCGCCGAGGGCGCCGAGCTGCTCGCGGCGGCCGGCGCCGCGGGCGGGCCGGCCGCCGGGCCGGCGGACACGGCGACGGGCACGGCGACGGGCACGGCGACGGGCGGGACGGTCCCGGCGAGGCTGCCGCTGGTCGTCACCGCCGACGGCACCACGCTCGTCGCCCCGGCGCCCGCGGAGCTGGCCCAGGCCGTGGGACTGTCCACCGCCCCGGCCACCGACTTCTACGACCTGATCGTGATCGGCGGCGGCCCCGGCGGGCTGGGCGCGGCGGTCTACGGCGCCTCCGAGGGGCTGCGCACGGTGATGGTCGAGCAGCACGCCTCCGGCGGGCAGGCCGGGCAGAGCTCCAGGATCGAGAACTACCTGGGCTTCCCCGACGGCGTCTCCGGCTCCCAGCTCGCCGACCGGGCCAGGCGCCAGGCGCTGAAGTTCGGCGCCGAGCTGCTCAGCGCCCGCACGGTCACCAGCCTGGAGGTCAAGGGCCAGGCCCGGGTGGTGGGCTTCGACGACGGCGGCACGATCGCCGCGCACACCGTCATCCTCGCCACCGGCGTCTCCTACCGGCGGCTCGGCACCCCCGGCCTGGACGACTTCATCGGCTCCGGCTGCTACTACGGCGCCGCCATGACCGAGGCGCCCGAGTGCCGGGACCGCGAGGTCTACATCGTCGGCGCCGCCAACTCGGCCGGCCAGGGCGCGGTCTACCTGTCGGGGTACGCCGCCAAGGTCCACCTGATCGTCAGGGGCGACGGCCTGGAGAGGACCATGTCGCACTACCTGATCGAGCAGATCGCGCAGATCCCGAACATCGAGGTGCACCTCGGCACCGAGGTGGTGGGCGCCGAGGGGGACGGCCACCTGGAGCGGATCACGCTCAAGGACGCCGCCGGGGAGCGCACGGCCGACGCCGAGTGGCTGTTCGTCTTCATCGGCGCCGAGCCGCTCACCGACTGGCTGGGCGAGACCGTCGAGCGCGACGGCAGGGGGTTCATCCTGACCGGCCCCGACCTGACCGCCGGCGAGAGCCGGCCGCGCAACTGGCCGCTCCGGCGCGAGCCGTACCACCTGGAGACGAACGTGCCGGGGGTGTTCGCCGCCGGCGACGTCCGGGCCGACTCGATCAAGCGGGTCGCCTCGGCGGTGGGCGAGGGCGCGATGGCCGTCGCCCTCGTCCACCGCTACCTGGAGAAGACGTGACCGCCCCGGACGAGGTCCCTCGCGGCACCCACGAAGGAGGCGGGATGATCGACACCGACGTGCTCCGCGGGCTGTTCCTGTTCGAGGGACTGTCCGAGGACCAGCTCAGGTGGCTGGCCGAGCACGGGACCGAGCGGGAGTACGGCGCGGGCGAGACGATCGTCGCGCAGGGGGAACCGGCCGACTGCTTCGTCGTGCTCGTCGAGGGCGAGGTGGTGATGTCCACCGACACCCAGGCGGGCCCGGCCAGCATGACCCCGACCTCGCAGCCCGGCGTCTACGCCGGGGCCGTCGCCGCCTACCTGGTCGACCGCGCCCCGGCGGCCTACGGCCACTCGCTGCGCGCCACCAAGCCGACGCGGATGTTCGAGCTCCCGGCCAGGGAGTTCGGCCTGGCCATGGGCGAGTGGTTCCCGATGGCGGTCCACCTGCTGGACGGGGCCCGCCTGGGCGGGCTGGCCCAGCGGGAGTTCGTCGACCGGCGGCAGCGGCTGACCGCCCTGGGCACGATCACCGCCGGGCTCACCCACGAGCTCAACAACCCGGCCGCGGCGGCCGTGCGGGCCGTGGACGACCTGCGCACGAAGGTGCGCTCCTCGCGGCGGCGGCTGGCCGCGCTGGCGGAGGAGGGCATCGAGCCGGAGCGGCTGCGCGCCCTGGTGGACCTGCAGGAGGCGTGCACCGCCGGGATCGCCCAGGCGGCGCCCCGCTCGCCCCTGGAGGTCTCCGACGCCGAGGACGAGCTGTCCGACGCCCTGGAGGAGGCCGGGGTGCAGGACGCCTGGGAGATCTCGCCCGCGCTGATCGCGGCCGGGTTCGAGGGCGGCAAGCTGGCCAAGGTCCGCGAGATGATCGGCGAGCGGCACCTGGACGCGGCGATGCACTGGCTGTCGGAGGCCACCGAGATCGCCCAGATGCTGAACGAGGTGACCGACGCGACCGAGAGGATCTCCTCGCTGCTCGCCTCGGCCAAGCAGTACTCCCAGATGGACCGGGCGCCGTACCAGACGGTCGACCTGCGGGAGCTGCTGGACAGCACCCTGACCATGTTCCGCGGCAAGATCCCGCCGGGGATCAGCGTCGCCACCGACTACGACCCCGCCCTGCCGCCCGTCCCGGCCTACGCCGGGGAGCTCAACCAGGTGTGGGCCAACCTGATCCACAACGCGATCGACGCGATGGCCGGAAGCGGGGTGCTGACCGTCCGCACCCGGCTGGAGCACGAGACGATCGCGCTGGTCGAGATCTGCGACACCGGGCCCGGCGTGCCCGAGGGGCTGCGGGACCGGATCTTCGAGCCGTTCTTCACCACGAAGGCGGTCGGCGAGGGCACCGGACTCGGCCTGGACATCTCCTTCCGCATCGTCGCGGGCCGCCACGGCGGCGACCTGCGGGTGGAGTCGGAACCCGGGGACACCCGCTTCCAGGTACGCCTGCCCGTCACCGAGACCCTCGCCACCTGATCCGGTCCGTCCCGCCCCGGGGGCCGGGCCGGGACGGACCGGTCGAGAGCCGGACCACCCGGGAGCGGGCGGCTCGGGAGCGGACCGGCGAAGGCCGGACCGGCCGGGGACGGGCGGTTCAGGAGCCGTGGACGCCCCGGGCGACGTCCATCAGGCGGGACAGGACGTGGGCGCCGGAGACGCGGACGCCGTCGTGCTCCAGCTCGTTGGTCACCCAGGTGCGCACGTTGCCCACCGCGCGCGCGGTGCGGACCGACAGGCCCTCGTCGACGTACATGTCGTCGTAGTAGACGGCGGCGACCACCGGGACGGTGTTGGCCGCCAGGCGAGCCGGGTCGTAGAGGGCGGGCCAGTCCGAGGTCGCCGCCAGGATCTCGGCGGCCCCCTTGAAGGGACGGAGCGCGGCGATCTCGTCGAACATCCAGGGGTAGATCATCTCCCCCGTGGGGAGCGTCGGCTCGGCGTCGGGGTGGAACTCCTCGGGCAGCAGCCGGTGCGCGGCCCAGCCGGTGGCGGCCCCCTGGGCGTAGATCGACTCGTGCAGGACGGCGTAGAGCGGGTTGCCGACGAAGCCGGTGGCCATCATGACCTCGTACAGGAACAGGTCGGAGAGCCGGTCGCCGGACCAGGCCTCCTCCAGCACCCAGTGCAGGTACTCCGGCCCGTCGCTCATGCCCAGGCACATGCCGAGGGTCTGCAGGCGGCGCACGCTCAGCACGTCCCCGTCGGGCAGGCGCACCTCGTGGCCGCGCAGGTGAGCGGCGACCGCGTCCAGCCTGCCCGAGTCGAGCGGGTAGCGGGCGAAGTGGCGGCGCACCCGGTCGCGGACCCGGGGGTAGGTGCGCGCGTAGACGTCCTCGGCGGTGGCCTCCAGGCCGGCCAGGCCCCCGGTCACGTAACAGGTCCCCAGACCCTCGGGGGCCTTCGAGAGGTAGGTCAGGGTGATGAAGCCGCCGTAGCTCTGGCCCAGGGTGTCCCACGGCCGGTCCCCGCACAGCTCCCGGCGGATCAGCTCGGCGTCGGCCACGATCGCGTCGGCCCGGAAGTGCCTCAGGCGGGCGGCGAGCTCGGCGTCGGTGCCGCCGATCGTCCTGGCGGTGATCGGGGTGCTGCGCCCGGTCCCCCGCTGGTCGAGCAGCAGGACGCGGTGGGTCTTCAGCGCGTGTCCCAGCCAGCCGTCGGCGGCGGCCGGGCGCGGTGACTTCCCGCCGGGGCCGCCCTGCAGGAACAGCAGCCACGGCAGGTCCTCCCCCCTCCTGGCCGGGTCCACCGCCTCCCGGGCGAAGACCTCGATCGTCCCGGCGCCGGCGCCGGCGTCGGCGTGGTCGAGGGGGACGGTGAACACGTGGTCGGTGAGTGCCACACCGGGCAGAAGGACGGTCACCCACGGAAAGCTACCCGAGCCCGCCCGGTGGGACTTCCCCCCGGGCGGAGAACTGATACGCTTCCCAAGCGAGCGCTTGGTTCAAGCGGTCCGCCGTATCGGTGACCGCGGAACGGGACAGCCGGAGACGACCGCAGGGGACAGCCGATGAAGTTCTCGACCTTCCACCTCTTCCACCGGTTCGACGGCCAGAGCTTCAAAGACGTCTACGACTACCACCTGCGACTCGCCGAGCTGGCCGAGGAGCTCGGCTTCCACGGCGTGCGGCTGGCCGAGCACCACTTCCGCGACTACGGCGTGGTCCCCAACCTGTTCACCGTGCTCGCCAACCTGGCCGCGCGCACCGAGCGGCTCCGGCTGGGCACCGGCATCGTCGTGCTGCCGCTGCACAACCCGGTCCACGTCGCCGAGGAGGCGGCCATGGTGGACGTGCTCTCGGGCGGACGGCTGGACCTGGGCATCGGGCGCGGCTACCAGAGCTTCGAGTTCGAGGGCTTCGGCATCGACCTGGCCGAGGCCAGGGACCGGTTCAACGAGGCCCTGGAGGTCGTGCTGGGCCTCTGGACGCACCCGGCCTTCCGGTACGAGGGCAAGTTCTACCGCACCGGCACCGAGGTCGAGCTCGTCCCCCGGCCGCTCCAGGACCCGTTCCCGCCGATCCACGTGGCGGCCGTGTCGCCGGAGACCGTGACCATGTACGCCGAGCGCGGCCTGCCGATCCTGGCGGACCCGGCCGCGCCGTTCCGCAAGGTGGTCAGGGCGGCCGAGACCTGGCGCGAGACCGCGGAGCGGGCCGGGCACGACGCGGCCGGGCACGAGCTGGTGGTGGCGCGCAGCGTCTACGTCGCCGAGACCGTGGAGCGGGCCCGCGAGGACCAGGCCGCGTTCGAGGCGGGCTTCGACCGCAACCGGATCTTCAACGCCGGGAGCGCCCCGATCGACCCCAGGACCGGCAGGGCCGCCCAGGGCTTCGAGTACTACCAGGACCGCTACCTCAGGGGCGGCTCGGTCTCCAACGACTTCCGCTGGGAGCAGCTGGAGGTCATCGGCGACCCGGAGCGGGTGATCGGCCAGATCCGGCTGCTGCGGGACGCCGGTTTCGCCCACCTGCTCTGCGACTTCGGCAGCACCAGGCCGATGCCCCTGGAGGAGATGACGAAGGTCATGCGGTTCTTCGCCGCCGAGGTCATGCCGGCCTTCCGATGATCCGTCCCGTGCGGCCCGTACCGTCGCCGTGCCCGCCGGAGGGGAGGCCGTGCCCGCCCGCCGGGAGGGCTCACCCGCCGGGCGAGAGGGCTCACCCGGCGGCCGGGAGGGCGCGGGCCGCACGCCACCCCCAGCAGGAGGCGCGATGATCCACCAGTTGACCCTCTCCGACGTCCTCGCCGAGCACGCCCGCGGCCGCCCCCTGGCGACCGCCGTGGTGGACGGCGAGACGCGGCTGACCTATCCCGAGCTGGACGCGCGGGTGACCCGCCTGGCCGCCGCGCTGGCGGGCCGGGGCGTGACGGCCGGTGAGCGCGTGCTGTGGCTGGGCCGCAACGACCACGCCGTGCTGGAGCTGCTGCTCGCCGCGTCCCGGCTCGGCGCGATCTTCTGCCCGGCCAACTGGCGGCAGTCCACCGCCGAGCTGTCGTTCGTCCTGGAGGACCTCGCGCCGAAGGTGGTCGTCTGGGAGGAGTCCGAGGCCGCCGCCCCGCTGAGCGGCGAGGACTGGATCCGGGCGGGCGCGGCCTACGAGGCGTTCCTGCGGGACGCCCCCGGCGCCCCCGGCGCCCCTGAAGGTCCCGGCGCCCCCGAAGGTCCCGCGGGCGCCGGGGACGGTTTCACCGACGGCTTCACCGACGACGCGGCCCCGGTGCTGGCGCTCTACACCGCGGCCTTCGACGGGCGCCCGAACGCCGCCCTGCTCAGCAGCGCGGCCCTGGTCGCGCACAGCACCTCGCTGCTGGTGGTGCGGCGGATGGAGCCGGACTTCACCTTCCTCAACAGCGGCCCGCTCTTCCACGTGGGCACGATGATGTTCTGCCTGGCCACCCTGCAGATCGGCGGGACGAACGTGTTCGTCCCGGCGTTCGACGCCAAGGAGGTCTGCCGCCTGATCGACGCGGAGAAGGTCACCCAGGCCTTCCTGTTCGGGCAGATGATCGACGAGGTGGTCAGGGCCAACGAGGGCGGCGCGTACGACCTGAGCTCGCTCCGCTTCGTCTCCCACTCACCCGAGTGGGACGCCATGACGACCGTGGACGACTCCCCCTGGTGCCGGTCGGGGATGGGCGGCTACGGGCAGACCGAGGTCGCGGGCATGCTGACCTACCTCGGCCTGGCCCCGGGTGCCGCCGGGCTCGCCGGGCGGCCGTCGCCGCTGGTCCAGGTGCGGATCCTGTCGCCCGACGGCGGCGAGGTACCCGCCGGCGAGGTGGGGGAGATCTGCGCCCGCGGCAAGTCCCTCTTCTCCGGGTACTTCAACAGGCCCGAGCTGAACGTGGCCAGGACGCGCGGCGGCTGGCACCACACCGGCGACCTCGGCCGCCGCGAGGCCGACGGCTCGATCACCTTCATCGGCCCCCGGCTCCGCATGATCAAGTCCGGCAACGAGAACATCTACCCCGCCGAGGTCGAGCGGGCGCTCAGGAGCCATCCGGCCGTCGCCGACGCCGCGGTCATCGGCGTCCCCGACGAACGGTGGCGGCAGGCGGTGAAGGCCGTCGTGGTCCTCGCCGAAGGGGCCGCCGCCTCCGCCGAGGAGCTCGTCGAGCACGTGCGGGGCGTCGTGGCCTCGTACAAGAAGCCCCGTCACGTGGACTTCGTGACGGAGATCCCCAGGAAGGGCTTCGCCCCGGACTACGACGCCCTGGACGCGGCCCACGGCGGGGGCGGCTACCCCGGCGGCTGAGAGCGGGGCGGGGCGCGGGATGCGCCCCGCCCCCTCACCCCGCCCCCTCACCCCGCCCCCTCACCCCGCCCCCTCACCCCGCCGGCTTCCGCCGCGGTGCCGGCCGGGGCCGGGAGTCCGGGAGTCCGGAGTCCGGGAGAACGGGAGAACGACTCGATAACGCCGCCTTGACGCGGACCTAGTTTTGCCTCTTAAATTTCAATATGAATTAAGCGCCGACTTTAGGGGGCCACCCTTTCCTCCGAGCTCGCCACCGGCGGCGTACGGGTGGCGCGACGTGCGGAGAACACCGTCCCGGCGCCACCCCGGCGACCCCGCCACAGGGCGACCCCGCCACGGATCGCCGTCCCCGGTGACCCCGGTGGGCGATCCATCCGTGTGACCACGCAAGGAGCTGCAAGGGATGACCCAGACCGACGACCGGACCGGCACCGGCCTGGCCCTGTTCCCGCCGGGTTTCCGCTGGGGGGTCGCCACCGCGTCCTACCAGATCGAGGGCGCCGCCGACGAGGACGGCCGCGCGCCCTCCATCTGGGACACCTTCGCCCGGACCTCCGGCCGGGTGCACCTGGGACAGACCGGCGACGTGGCCTGCGACCACTACCACCGCTACGCCGAGGACGTGGCCCTCATGCGGGAGCTCGGCGTCGACACCTACCGCTTCTCGGTCGCGTGGCCGCGGATCAGGCCCGACGGCACGGGCCCGGTGAACCCGCGGGGGCTGGACTTCTACGACCGCCTGGTGGACGCCCTGCTGGCCTCGGGCATCGAGCCGATGGCCACGCTGTACCACTGGGACCTGCCGCAGGCGCTGGAGGACCGGGGCGGCTGGACCGCACGGGAGACCGCCCACCACTTCGCCGGGTACGCGACGGCGGTCCACGACCGGCTCGGCGACCGGGTCCGCACCTGGACCACCCTGAACGAGCCCTGGTGCTCGGCCTTCCTCGGCTACGCCAGCGGCGACCAGGCACCGGGCCGCACCGAGCCGGGCGCGGCCTTCCGCGCCGCCCACCACCTGCTGCTCGGCCACGGCCTGGCGGCCCGCGCGCTGAGGGCGGCCGGGGCCCGGGAGGTCTCGGTCACGGTCAACCTCACCCCGGTCTCCCCCCGTGACCCGCAGGACCGGCACGACGTGGCCGCGGCCGCGCTGGTCGACGGCCTGCACAACCGGATCTTCCTCGACCCGATCCTCAAGGGGCGCTACCCCGCCGACATGCTGGAGCACATGGCCCGCTTCACCGGCCTGGAGCACGTCGCCGACGGCGACGAGGCGCTCATCGCCGCCCCGATCGACCTGCTGGGGGTCAACTACTACGCGCCGACCCTCGTCGCCGCCAGGGTGGGCACGCCCTCCTCCGACCGCTTCCCGGGCACCGAGGGCATCGAGTACCCCGAGCCCGACCTGCCGGTGACCGCCATGGGGTGGCCCGTCGAGGCGGACGGCCTGCGCCGGCTCCTGGTGCGGCTGGCGCGCGACTACCCGTCCACCCCCCTGATGATCACCGAGAACGGGGCCGCCTACCACGACTCCGCCGCGAACGGGAGGGTCGCCGACCCCGAGCGCGTCGACTACCTGCGCTCCCACCTGCTCGCCGCCCACCGGGCGATCGGCGAGGGAGCCGACCTGCGCGGCTACCTGGCCTGGTCGCTCCTGGACAACTTCGAGTGGGCGTACGGCTACGACAAACGGTTCGGGCTGATCCACGTCGACTACGGGACCCAGCGGCGCACCCTCAAGGACAGCGCCCTGTGGTACAGCGGGGTCGTCGGCAGGAACGGGATCTGAGCCACCGGCCCCCCGGCCCGCCCGAGGGTCCTCCGGAGATCAGCGGGCGGCCCAGATCAGGCCGCGCCGGGTGAGCTCGTACACGGTGGGGTGGCGCAGGTCGTCGAGGCGGTGGCCGATGGCGGAGAAGAAGACCTTCCCCGCCCCCCAGCGGCGGGTCCAGACGACCGGCATGGGGGTCGGCGGGGAGACGAACACGGTGGTGGCGAGCACCTCGTTGCGGGCGTCGGCGAGCATCCAGTACTGCTCGGTCTCGACGGTGAAGCCGTCCAGCCCCGCGACGATCGGGTGGTCGGCGCGGGCGGGGTCGATGCTCACGTCGTAGGTGAGGAAGTCCTCCGGGTGGTGCAGGAAGAGGCCGCCGACCATCCGCAGGTAGTCGCGGCCGTCGAAGGCCGCGACCACGCCGCCGTGCCAGCCGGCGAAGCCGGTGCCGTCCTCGACCGCGGAGACCAGGCCGGCCTCCTGCTCGGGCGTCAGGACGCCGCCCGTCCAGCACTGCACGATCAGGTCGGTCCCGGCCAGCAGCCGCCGGTCGGCGTAGACCCCCAGGTCCTCGGCGACGGTCACCGAGAAGCCCTCGGCCTCCAGCCCCGGGATGAACAGCTCGGTCGCCTCGACCGGGACGTGCCCCTCCCAGCCGCCGCGGACCACCAGCGCGCTTCTCATCGGCGGCCCGCCGGGGCGCTCGTCAGGGCGGACGCGGGGCCACCGGGCGTGGGACCACCGGTCGCGGCGCCACCGGGTACCCCGCCGGGTGCGGGAGCACCCGGCACGGGGTCGCCCGTCGCGCCGGCGACGGCCCGGCCGGACGGGCGCACCGTGTGGCTGCGCAGCAGGAAGTCCTCGACGACCAGGGTGGCGGCGCCCAGCGCGACCGCCTCGGCGCCCAGCCTGCCCAGCTCGATCGAGGCCTGCGAGAAGGGCAGGGGCAGGGCGTACCGGCCGGCGGCGGCCCGGATCTCGGGAAGGAACTCCCGCCCCAGCAGGGACCCCGCCCAGCCGCCGAGGATGACGCGCTCGGGGTTGAAGAGGTTGATGAGGTCGGCCAGCCCGGCCCCGAGGCAGCGGACGGCCTCCTCCAGGGCGGGCCGGGCCGGAGGGTCGGCCAGCAGCGCGGCGAACACGCTCTCCTCGTCGTCGCCGCCCAGTTCCCTGCCGGCGCCGGCGAGGATCGCCTCGGCCCCGACGTACGCCTCCAGGCACCCCCGGCTGCCGCAGCGGCAGGGACGCCCGTCGAGGACGATCTTCGTGTGCCCCCACTCGCCCGCGCCGCTCGCCGTGCCCCGGTAGGTGACGCCGCCGTTGATGATGCTCGCCCCGGCGCCGGTGCCGATGAAGGCCATGACCAGGTGCTGGGCCCCCTGACCCGCGCCGAACCAGAGCTCGGCCTGGCCGGTCGTCTTGACGCCGTTGTCGGCGAAGACCGGGATCGAGGTGCCCTCGCGCAGCAGCGCGCCCAGCGGGACGCCGTCCCAGCCGAACGCGCGGGCGTGGATGAGCAGGTCGGGCCCCTGCTCGGCGACGCCGGGGACGCCGAGACCCATCCCGATGACCTCGGACTCGGTCGCGCCGGCCTCGGCCAGGACCGCCTCCAGCCCGTCGAGGATGCAACGGGCCACCACCGAGGGCTCGTGGTGGCCGGGGGCGAGGGCGAACTCCTTCCTCGCCCGCTCGGCCATGGCCAGGTCGTACAGCTCGACGCGGACGCGCGTCTCGCCCACGCCGACGCCGACCACGTACCCGTAGGAGGGGTCGACCCGGAGCATGATCCGCGGGCGCCCCCCGTCCGAGTCGACGGAGCCGGTCTCCACGACGATGCGGTCCGCGATGAGGTCGGCGATCACGTTGCTCACCGTCGCGGCGCTGAGGCCGGTCGTCCGGGCGAGATCGTGCCTGCTCAGCTCGCCGGCGAAGTAGAGCGTCCACAGGACGACGGACCGATTGCCCTTCCGCACGTCGCGGAGGGTCCCCCGCTGTGGACGGCTCATTGTTCTCCCCGGGCAGGTAATTTCAGATGTTAGTACAACTATTCTAGTCACCTTCCGGGGTGTTCCCCCGGGCAGGTCGCCCCTTGGCGCGGCGCGGTCCGGCGCCGGGGGACGAGGTGAGTTTCCCAGGTCGCCGGGCGACCCGCCATGCCCGCCCGGCACGTCCGGCCACGGCGTGGCCATGACACCGGCCTGTCGCGTCCGTCCCTCACCCGGCCGTCCCGGCCCGTGTTGCGCGCGGAGACGATGTCTCCGTCCTTCGCGCAGCGCTCTCCGTCCACCCTCGCTCGGTTCCGCCCACCACCTCGGCGGCCACCAGACAGCTGAATCCGCCGCCACCCCAACCTCGCCAAGTCCCACCTTCGCCATGCCGGTCACTTCGTTGAACGGCGATCGGACCGCTGAGGATCTGTTTGAGCACCTCCACGCGTTCGACGCGGGCGACAGGCGCCTCATCTCCGGCGTCCGGATCGCCGAGCTCGTCACTCTGGACGAAGACGACGTTGCGCTCTCTGCTCGCAGCGGGGTTCACGCCAGGTCCGGGGCGTGCCGCGCCCGGGTCCGGCGGAGGGACGTCAGCCGGCAGGCCATGACCGCGACACCTGCTCCTGACGTCACTGCCAGCAGCAGCGTGAGTGCGGGGTAGAGGTAGGCCGCCTGCGGCCAGGAGATGTCCCGGCCCCGGTAGAGCAGGCTCACCAGGCGGTGGAGTTCGACGAGCAGGGCCGGCGGCAGCAGGTACGGCAGAAGCCGGGCGGCGCTTTGCCAGGCGGGACGGTGGTCGGCCGCCCAGCGGCGGGCCCGACCGACTCCGCGCGCACCCAGCGACGCGGCGCCGAGCACGAGAACCAGCGTCGCCAGGTCGATCCAGACCAGCGGCGTGGCGGGGCGCGACGGGGCGCGTCCCTCGATGAGGTCGACGAGGCGCGCGCCGATGGCCTGGGCATCACGGTGCAGTGCTCCGGTGTTGGCCATGACGGCGACGCCGTACCCGCTGCCGGGCATGACGGCCTGGTAGGCGGTGAACGTCATCATGTCGCCGTCGTGCTCGATCAGCGGCGTTCCGGACGGGCTGGTGCCGGCCTGCCACCCCAGGCCGTAGCCGTCCGCGGACGGCCGGTGCATCTCGGCGACCGCGGCGGCGGAGACGACCGATGCGCCGTCCGCTCCGCGTCCTTCGTTGTTGTGGGCGATGAGCCAGGCCGCCATGTCGCGGGCGGTGCTGAGGACCGCGCCGGACCCGGCGCCGAAGGCCGGTGGTTCGGGCAGGGCGAGCGCGGTGCCGGCGACCACGAGGTGGCCGCGGCTGCTGGGGGGCAGTTCGTCGGCGGTGTCGACGGTCCGGCTGTCCGCCATGCCGAGTGGCCCGAACACGTGCCGGCGCAGGTAGTCGTCGAACGGCCGGCCGCCTACGACCTCCACCAGGCGTGCGGCCACCTGGTAGTTGGGATTGTGGTACTCGAACCGGCTGCCCGGCTCCGCGGCCAGGTGGGCGGTGCGCATGGCGGCGACCGCCTCACGCAGGGTGCGCACCGGTGGAGCGCTGAACGACGGGTTCGTCCGATCCGACAGGCCGGAGGTGTGGTTGAGCAGCTGCCGCACGGTGATCCGTCCGGCGCGCCCGTCCGCCGGCGTGAACTCCGGCAGGTAGGTGCCCACGGGGGCGTCCAGTCGGATGCGGCCTGCGTCGACCAGCTGTAGCAGGGCCAGCGCCGTCATGGACTTGCTGACCGACGCCACGGCCATCACCGTGCGATCCGTGACGGCTCCGCCCTGCCCGGTTCGCCCGTAGCCCGCGGCATGGATCACGGTACGACCCCGCGTCACCGCGACCGCGACACCCGGCACGCCGGTCGCCTCCCGGTAGGACCGGACCGCCGCGTCGATCGTGGCCGGGGCGACGTGCGGGGCCGGGGCGACGGGAGCGGCCGGGGTGGCGAGGACCAGGGCGGTCAGCATTCGGATCAGCATCGCGCCAGCCTGCGCGGCGGCCGGCCGCGGGCGCATCGGACCACCGTCCGATGCGCCCGCGAGGTGGACGCCGCTACGGTGACATCCGTGCTGATCCCTCGCCGTGCCCTGCTCGCGGCCGACGTGCTGCTCGCCGTCGCCGTGACGGGCGCCGCGGTGCTGCGGACGCCGGCGTCCGGCCTGGCGGTATGGGCGCTGTCGGGGATCGTCGGCCTGCCGCTCGCGGCACGGCGCAGGTGGCCGGCGCCCGTCCTGATGATCGTGGCGGCGGCCGCGGCCGCGGCGGTGCTCACCGGGGTGGGAGCGGAGGTGACGGCGTGGGCCGTCGCCGTCGCGCTGTACCCGGTCGCACTCACCTCGGCGCGGGCCGCGGCCCGGGGTCTGTCCGTCGCACTGGCGGCGATCCTGGTTCCCGGGCTCACCGACGCCGCCACGAACCGGCTGCCTCTCATCCCCGCCGCACGGGGGGAGGAGTCGTTCAGCACCGCTCCAGCTCTGGTGAGCACGGTCGGCGTCGTCGTCCTGGCGGGCTCGTGGTCACTGGCCTGGGTGGTGCGGACGCGCCGCCGGCACGCCGCCGAACTCGCCGAGCTGCGCACCGCCCAGGCCGTCACCGAGGAACGGCTGCGTCTCGCCCGGGACGTCCACGACGTCGTCGGACACAACCTCAGCCTCATCGCCATGAACGCCGCCGTGGCGCGACACCTGGGCACCGAGCAGGACGCCGCCCTGCGCACCATCGAACAGGTCAGCCGCGGCGCCTTGGAGGACGTCCGGACCGTGCTGGGCGGACTGCGCCACGAATCCCCGCCCGGCGACGGTGAGGACGACGCACCCGATCTGGCCCTTGTGGGGGCGCTGATCGATGCCACCCGGGCTGCCGGCGTGGACGTCACGGTGGACCGGCCGGACCAGCCGGATCTGTCGGCCGTGCCGGCCGCCGTGCAGACGTCCGCCTACCGCATCCTGCAGGAAGCTCTCACCAACGTGCGCCGGCACGCCGATGCCCGGCACTGCCACGTCACCGTCACGGCGATGCCGCACGCCCTCGTGCTGAGCGTGGTCGACGACGGCACCGCCGTCCGAAGCGGCCCGGCGAGCGGATACGGACTGGTGGGCATGCGGGAACGGGTCGGCCTGCACCGCGGCACGCTCACCGCCGGCCCCGAACCGACCGGCGGATTCGCCGTGCGGGCCACTCTCCCCTTCCCGGCATGACCGGCGATGCGCTCCGCGTCCTGCTCGCAGACGACGAACCGCTCTACCGGGCCACCGTGCGCCGCCTGCTCGACGCCGACCCTGGCATCACCGTCGTCGCCGAAGCCGGCACCGGACGCGAGGCCGTGGCCCTCGCCGCCGACCTCTGTCCCGACCTCGTCCTCATGGACGTCCGCATGCCCGACGTCGACGGCATCACGGCGACCGCACAGCTCACCGCCGGCCCGCACCCGCCCCGGGTCCTCATCCTGACCACCTTCGACCTGGACGACCACGTCTACCGGGCGCTGCACGCCGGCGCCGGCGGTTTCCTCCTCAAGGACACCACACCTCCGCGGCTGCTCGACGCGATCCACACGGTCGCCGCCGGTGAGGCGCTGCTCGCCCCCACCGTCACCCGCCGGCTCATCGCCGCCTTCACCGATCGAGCGACCGCCACCCGATCGCTCGACGGCGTGACACCCCGCGAACGAGAAGTCCTCACGCTGATCACCCACGGCCTGTCCAACAGCGAGATCCAGGCCACCCTGCACATCAGCCGGGCGACCCTCAAGACTCACATCGGCCGGCTGCTGACCAAACTCGACGCCCGTGACCGCGCCCAACTCGTCATCACCGGTTACCGAGCGGGTCTCGCCGAGGAACCACCGCTGAGCGGGTAACCACGGGTTGCCGAGGATCACGGACGTCCTGTCACCGGCGCCCGGTGTCCGGCGAACGGCGGCGGCCAGAAGCCGAGGTTGTGGCCGGCGGCGTAGTCGACGGGCCCGACCGCGTCCGGCTCCAGGGACTGGGTGTGCGGCACGCGCGCGGCGGCGTCGAAGCGCTCCCAGCGGGGCAGCCCCGCGCCGTTGGGGTCGCCGGTGCGGGCGAACCCGGTCCAGTAGGCGGTCATCTGGTCCGACAGCCTCCGCTGGGCCGGGCTCAGCGTGACGTTCCGCTCCGGGAACAGGTACGGCAGGTCGCCCGCGTGGTAGGCGCCGAACGGGAAGTCCGTCCCCAGCGGCAGGAACATCGGGGCCCGCCGGTCGGCGAACCGGTAGGCGTAGACCGGGGCCCTGGCGGCCAGCAGCCTGTTCTGCTCGAAGGTCGCGCGGGCCCACATCCGGTCGGTGACCACCGCGGCCCAGGCCAGCGAGGGCGAACCGTACCTCCGGGGCGGGTACTCGGCGGCCACCTTCGCCGCGTCCGCGCCGAACGCGCCGCGCAGCAGCTCGCGGTACGAGGCGGCGGTGACGGGCTTGCCGGCCAGGTCGTGCGTCATGGCGACGAAGATCCGGTGCTCGTCGCGGGTGGCGCCGGAGATCACCGGCACCGGGTGCCCGCGGCCGGCCCGCAGCTCGGCCGAGGGCGACCGCGGCAGCGTCTCGTTGCCGTACGCGTAGGACTGGAACATGTTCATGATCTGCGGGACCTCGAGGACGGTCCTCACCGGAAGCGCGCGCAGGCAGCGCAGGTCCGAGCAGCCGAGCTTGCCGGCCGCGTACCGGCCCATCTCCTCGACCTGGGCGGTGGGGAGCCAGGCGTAGTCCGGCCGGCCGGGCACGCCCTCGCCCATGCTCCCGGGAAGCATGTCCATCATCGTCTCGCCGCTCTGCATGACGGCCCGGTCGAACAGGCCCTTCGCCCCCGGCGAGGTCAGGTGCCCGCCGATGCTCATCGCACCCCACGAGACGCCGAACACGGTCACGTTCCGCGGGTCGCCGCCGAACGCGGCGGCGTTGCGGCGCACCCACCCCAGGGCGGCCTGCTGGTCCTGGAGCCCGTACGTCCCCGACCCGGCCAGCCCCGGGTAGCCGAACCCGCCGAACACCCCGAGCCGGTAGTTGATCGTGACGACCACCACGTCCCCCCGGGTGGCCAGGCGGCGCACGTCGGTGAGGTCCCCGGAGCCGAGGGCGCCGTCCCCGTGGATCCACACCATGACCGGCCTGCCGGTCCTCGGGGCGCGCGGCACGGTCACGTTGAGGAACAGGCAGTCCTCCTCGTCGCTGGTCACCTTCGCGTAGTCCGCGCCGACCTGGGGGCACCTGGCGCCGGGCCGGGTGGCGTCCCGCGTCCCGGTCCAGCGGGCGGCCGGGCGGGGGGAGCTCCAGCGCAGCTCGCCGACGGGCGGGGCCGCGTACGGGATGCCGTTGAAGATCCTGTGCTCGCCGGTCACCGTGCCGCGCACGGCTCCCGTCTCGGTCCGTACGACGCGCGGATCGCCCGCGCCGGTCGTCCGTGGCGGCTCTTCCTGTGCGGCCGCCGCGCACGCCGTCCCGAGGACGGCCGTCGCCACCAGGGCGCTCATCGATTTCGCTCGCATGTCCCCCACGCTGTCAAGCTCCGGAGCGGGCATGCAGATCCATCGATACGCAGTGCCACGGGACAAATGTCCCGGCCCGTGGCACGGCACGGTGTACGCCGCCCCGGCGGGCGGTCAGAGGATCGCCAGCGGGTTGATCGGGCTGCCGGTGCCTCCCTCGATCCGCAGGGGGGCGGCGACGAAGACGAAGCTCCCGCCGCTCCCGCCGCTCCCGCCGCTCCCGCCGCTCCCGCCGCTCCCGCCGCTCCCGCGGCCCCCGCCGCCCTCGTCGTCCCCGCCACGCCCGCCGCCCTCGCCGTTCCCGCGCTCGCGGGCGGCGCACGCGGCGGCCAGTTCCTCCAGCGAGAGCATCTCGGCCAGGTGGATGCCGTGCCGCCAGAGCAGGATCAGGTGCAGGTCGTCCTCCAGGCTCTCGTCGGCGAGCTGGCGGGCGTTGAGCCCGCCGATGGCGGCGTTGTCGGAGGCGACCACGGCCACGTCGCGGGCGGCGAGCCACCGCCCGGCGTCCGCGGACAACCCCGGCTGGCCCGCCCAGTACTCCTCCGGCGAGGACTCCCAGACCAGCGGCCAGCCCGTACGGACGACGGCCACGTCCCCCGGCCGCACGTCGTCGTGGATCTCCGCCAGCAGTTCGCCCGGGACGCGGAAGTCCACCGGGAGGCTGTCCAGGCCCAGGTGCCGGGGGACGTCGAAGAGCACCCCGCGCGCGACCACCCCCCCGGCGGTCTCGATGCCGCAGCGGGCGGCGCCGTAGGACCTGACCCTGGCGGCCGGGTGCCCGTTGTAGAGCTCCTCCCCCGCCCACATGTGGCAGAGCGCGTCCATGTGGGTGGTGGTGCCGTGGTGGGTGACCACGAGCGCGTCGTCGGCCATCCGCAGACCGGCACCGACCGGGCGGGCACCGGCCGCGTAGTCGCCGCCGTCGACCGACATGAAGTGCTGCGGCAGCGGGCGGCCCCGCAGGTGCGGGACCGTCGTGGGGGCGGGTGAGGAGGTGGCCCCCCTGATCGGCATGGCCAGGCTGATCACCTGGCCGGTGGACGCGGAGGACAGGGCGGCCAGGACCGTGGCCGGGGTCAGCAGGTTGAGGGTCCCGCGCTGGTCTCCTGGGCCGAAGCGGCCCCAGTTGTTAGGCTCGGCTACCAAGCAAGTGCTCACTTTCGAAGGTGCGGGGCGGCTGATGACGGCAGAGGAAGCGACGCGGAGCGGCGTGCAGACCCACGGGCACTGCGACCCCCGGTTCTCGCGGGTACGTGAGGTGTTCGACGGGCACTTCGCCGACGGCGAGGAGCTGGGCGCGGCGTTCGCGGTCTTCGTGGACGGCGAACCGGTCGTCGACCTGTGGGGCGGGACCGCCGACCGCAGGAGCGGGCGCCCGTGGGAGCGCGACACCCCCGTGCTGGCGTACTCGTGCACGAAGGCGGTGACCGCGACGGTGGCGCTGGCGCTGGCCGAACGCGGCCTGCTCGACGTCAGCGCGCCGGTCGCGGACGTGTGGCCGGAGTTCGCCCGTCATGGCAAGGACCGCGTCACCGTCGAGCACCTGCTCACCCATCAGGCGGGGCTGCCCGCGATCGAGGAGCCGGTCCCGGTGGAGGAGTTCGAGGACCAGGCCGCCATCGCGGACCGGCTGGCCGGGCAGGCCCCGATCTGGGAGCCCGGGACCGCGCACGGCTACCACGCGCTGACGTACGGGTTCCTGGTCGGCGAGGTGATCCGCAGGGTGGCCGGCAGGTCCGTGGCCGAGATCGTCGCCGCCGAGATCGCGGGCCCGTCCGGCCTGGACCTCTGGGTGGGGGCCGACGGCGACGTGGCCGAGCGGGCGGCACGCCTCTCCGCCGGGGATCGAAGGCCCCCCGCGGACGGCGACGCGGCGGCCCCGGTGGCTCCGGACGCGCCCGCCGGAGGGGCGCCGGCCGGCGACGTGGCGGGCGGCGACGTGGCGGGCGGCGACGTGGCGGGCGGCGACGTGGCGGGCGGTGAGCCCGCGGACGGGAGACCGGCCGGCGGGGAGCAGGCAGGCGAGGACCCGCTCCTCAGGATGGCCAGGGCGTCGGCGGACAGGAACAGCCTGATGAACCGGGCGCTGGGGAACCCTCCGATCCATCTGCTGCCGGGCGGCGCCAACCACCCGGTCGTCCTGCGTGCCGGCTGGCCCGCGATGGGCGCCGTCACCACCGCCCGCGGCCTGGCGGGCTTCTACCGCGACCTGGTCGCCGGGCGGATCGTCCGTCCCGGGACGCTGCGGGAGGGGACGCGCAGGAGGGTGAACGGCCCCGACCGGGTGCTGTTCGTCGACAGCTCCTTCGGCCTGGGGTACATGCGCCCGGCGCTGACCTTCCTCACTCCCCCCGCGGGCGCGGAGACCGCGTTCGGCCACACCGGCATGGGCGGGTCGCTGGGGCTCGGCGACGCCGAGCACGGCCTGGGCATGGCGTACACGATGAACAGGATGGCCGGCGCCGTCTCGGGCGGACTGCGCGGCTACCGCCTGGCCGAGGCCGTCTACGCGTCGCTCTCCCCGGACCGTCCGGCACGCTGAGCCCGCCGGGAGCGACCACGCCGGAGAGGAGAACGCCGGAGGGGACCACCTCCGGAAGAAGCACGCCGGGGAGAAGCGCATCCGGAACGGCCGCGCCCGCGGGGGCCGCAGCGGAGAGGGCCGCTCCCGGGGGGCGGTCAATGCATCGTGACGCCGCCGCTGACCGACAGGACCTGGCCCGTGACGTAGGCGGCCCTGTCGGTGCAGAGGTAGGCGACCAGTCCGGCGACGTCCTCGGGGGTGCCGAGGCGGCGCAGCGGGATGCCCCTGGCGATCCTGTCGACCAGGCCGGGCCTCTCCGCGTCCACGCGGCGGAGCATCGGGGTGTCGGTGGGACCCGGGCAGACCACGTTGGAGGTGACGTTCCCCCGGGCCGCCTCCCTGGCGAGGGTCTTGGCCAGGCCGAACAGGCCGGCCTTGGTCGCGGCGTACGCGCCCTCGCCGCCGGAACCGGCCCGCGCGCCGTCGGAGGAGACGAAGACCAGCCGCCCCCAGCCGCGTTCCGTCATCCCGGGCAGCAGGAGGCGGGTGAGCAGCATCGGGGCGCGCAGGTTGACCCGCCACATCAGCTCCCACCCCTCGGGGTCGCCGGTGACGAACGGCTCGACGATCGACACCCCGGCGTTGTTGACCAGGATGTCCACCGGCCCGGCCCGGCCGCAGAACTCCTCGACGGCGGCCGGGTCGGCCAGGTCGACCTCCAGGGACGTGGCGGGCGCCCTCCGCTCGCGGGGCGTCCCCGATCCGGCTCCGGTCCCGGCCCCCGTCCCCAGGCCGAGCGACGCGCCGTTCAGCTCGTCGGCGACCGTCGCGGCCCCCGGCCCGTCGACGTCGGCGACGACGACGCGCGCGCCGAGCGCGGACAGGTCGCGGCAGACCGCCGCGCCGATCGCCCCGGCCCCTCCGGTCACCACCGCCGTGCGGCCGTCCAGCCGCAGGCCCTCCATCATGTCCAGACCTTCGCGATCCCGGCGGCGGTCACCCGCGCGGCCAGCAGGCTCACGGTGTGCCGCAGCACGGCCCGCGCGTAGTCCTCCGGCACCCCGGCGACGGCGTCGGTCACCACCGCCACCCGGTAGCCGAGGTTGACGGCCTCCAGGGCGAGTCCCGGGATGCCGAGGTTGAGGGAGAAGCCCACGGCCACGACGGTCGAGACGCCGAGCGAGCGCAGCGTCATGTCCAGCGAGGTCCCGGTGAACGGTGAGAAGCCGTGGTGGCGGCGCGACTCCAGGTCGCCGGGATCCAGCAGGGCGGGCAGCACCTCGACGGCTCCGGTGCCCTCCAGCATGTGCGCGGGGTTCTTGAGCAGGGCGGTGACGAAGGGGCTGTTCGCGGTGTGCGACCCGGCCCGGTCGGCGCGGAACGCGGCGGTGCAGTGGATCACCGGCACCCCGGCCGCCCGGGCGGCGGCCAGGACCACGGCGGCGTTGTCCACCACGCCGTTGCGAGCCGCCACCTCCACCAGGTCGGGGAACGTCGCGAGGTCCCCCGCGACGCCGCGCTGCATCTCCATCACCAGCACCGCGCTGTGCCCCGGCGCGGCGAGGACTCCCAGATCGACCGGCATACGACCTCCACCGCCGCGAACACCCCGGGACCGGCGCCCGGACCGGGTTCCGGGCCGGGCTCCGGCCGGATTTTGAGCCGAGCGCTTGCTTGGTATGCTCCCGGAGCCTAACACGCGTCCCTCGCGGCCATCGAGCACGATCCCGCGGTCGTCGTCCGACGAACCTGACCGATCGTGACAACCAACCGCATGGGTGAGACCGTCGAACAAGTCGACGGCACTCGGAGGGGGGCTGGATGGTTCCGGAGTACCGCGAGGTTCGGGAACTCGGCGTGGGCGGGGGCGGGCGCGTGGTGCTGGCCACGTACGCCCCCACCGGGGCCTACGTGGCCATCAAGTATTTCGGCGCGGTCCTCAAGGAGGACCCCGGGTTCCTGGCGCGCTTCCGGGCGGAGGCGCGCGTCCTGGTGGAGCTGCGGGACCCGAACCTGGTGCGGCTTCACGAGTACTACGAGGACGTGCTCGAAGCCGCGATCGTGATGGAACTGGTCGACGGCGTGGCGCTCCGCCGGATCCTGGAGGAGCACGGCACCACCAGCCCGGAGGCGGCGCTGGCCGTGCTCAAGGGCTCGCTGCTCGGCCTGGCCGCCGCGCACGACGCCGGGATCCTGCACCGCGACCTCAGACCGGAGAACGTGCTGGTCCAGGCCGACGGGGGCAGCAAGCTGGCCGACCTCGGCGTCGCCGGCGGCGACCCCGCCCACCTGGCGCCCGAGGTGCGGCGGGGCGCTCCGGCGAGTGCGGCGGCCGACCTCCACGCGGCCACGCGCGTGTTCTTCGAGTGCCTCACCGGCCGCGGACCGGGAGGGAACGGCCCTTCCGCCCTTCCGCCCGGGAGCCTCGCGCCGCCCGTCCCGGTCGAGGAGGTGCCCAGCTCGGTACGCGCCCTGGTCACCCGCGGCATGGCCGGCGACCCGGCGGACCGGCCGCGGGACGCGCGGGAGTTCCTCCGGGAACTCGAGACCTCCGCGACGGCGGCGTACGGGCCGGAGTGGGAGCAGCGCGGGCGGCGGCATCTCGCCGAGCTGGCCACGCTGCTGGCGCTGGCGTTCCCGCTGGCCAGGACCGCGGCGGAGGCGGGCACGCCGGGCACGAGAACCCCCTTCGGCCGGGCGGGCCGGACGGCCGGAGCGGGCAGGACCGGCAGGGTGGGCAGGGGCGACGCGGCGTGGCGCCCCCGCCTGGGCCCCAGGACGCTCGCCGGGCTGGGAGTGATCACCGTCGCGATGACCGCCGGCGTGATCGCGGGCAACCGGCCGCAGGACCGGCTCTCGGCGGACACGATCTTCACCCCGCCGCCCGGGTCGGCGGTGATCGAGGAGACGCCGGCACGGCGGCGGAACCGGACGGCGGCGCCCGCGGGACCGGCGGAGCCGTCCACGCGGCTCTCGCCGAGCCTGGCCGCCGAACGGGGCTCGCCGTCCTCGCGGGGCACCTCCCCCCGCCACCTCCCCCCGCTCCCCTCCGAGATCCCGGCGCGGCCCCGGACGACGGCCCCCACACCGACCGGCCCGCAGCCCCGGCCCCCGGAGCCGACGGGCTCGCGGACGCCTCCCGCCCGCCCGGCCCCCACGGCGCACGGTACGCCGACCCCCACGGGGTCGCCCACCGGGCCCGAGGGGTCGCCGAAGCCCGGGCACACGGTCGGCGACCTGTCGATCCCGCAGATCGGCGCCCGCGGGGCCACGGTCCGCCTGCGCGCCTCCACCCCGGGGAACGTCACGGTCACCGTCGTCCTCGCCGAGGGACCCTCCCCCGGCGGCCTCGTCCAGGCGCCCCCGCACACCGTCGTGCTCGCCGGGTCCACGTCCTACGCGCACACCGTCCCGTACGACTTCGCCGCCCCGGCCTGCGAGGAGACCGTCTACCGCCGGGTCACGGTCTCCACCGTGCCCGCCGCCCCCGGCGGCGCGTTCAGCCGCACCCAGGAGGTCCGCGGCGGGCCGTGCGAGCTCTCGCCGGGCCCCGGCACCGGCGACGCCCTCGGCCCCGACGCCGGCCCCGACCCCGGCCCCGGCGCCGACCTGGACGCGGATCTGGACGCGGGCCTCGACGCGGGCCTGGACGCGGGCCTCGACATCGGCGCCGACCCCGGCGCCGATCCCGGCGGGCCCGGGGAGCCGGAGCCGCCCGCCGACGAGCCCTACTCCCGGGGAGCGGCCGAGAGCGACATCTCGTGAGGCGACCGGGAGGCGGCACCTTGTGAGGTAACCAAGCGTGCGCTAGCTTGGCGATCGATGACCAGATCGACGATCGGAGCACCGGCGGGACCGGCGGCCACCCCGGCGACCGGGCCCGTCGCCACGCCCGTCACCGCCCCCGAGCCCGTCGCCCCGCTCGGACCCGCCGCCGTCCCCGAGCCGGTCACCGTCCCCGACCCCGCCGCCGCGCCCGTCGCCACGCCCGATCTCGTCGCCCCGCTCGGACCCGTCGTCGCGTCCGACGAGTCCCACGCCTGCCGGGACGCCCGCCGGTGTGGCGAACCGGCCGTCCGGCGCTGCGCGGCCTGCGGCCGGCTGACGCGTCCGCCCGTCGCGGGGTGCCCGGACTGCGGCGCCGAGCCGCCCCACGAGCCCGTCTCCGGGGACGGCACCGTGCACACCTTCACCGTCGTGCACCGCTCGTTCGTCCCCGCCTTCCAGGGACGGGAGCCGTACGTGCTGGCCTGGATCGACCTTCCCGAGGGGGGCCGGGCGTTCGGGCGGATCGTGGGGTGCCCGCCGGACCTGGTGCGGATCGGCATGCCGGTCCGCGTGACCTTCGTCGACGACCTGCCCCAGTGGAGGCCAGCGTGAGCGAGCTCGGCAACGTACTGATCCCCGTGGACGACCTGGACGGGGCCATCGCCTTCTACGCGGGGACGCTCGGCCTGGCCGTCAGGTTCCGCGACGGCGACCGGTTCGCGGCCCTGGACGGCGGCGGGGCCACCGTCGCGCTGGTGGCGGCCGAGGAGCGGGTGGCGGGCGAGGTCACCGCCCCCTCCTACCGGGTGGACGACGTGGCACGGTCCGCGCGGGAGCTGACCGAGGCCGGGGCCGAACTCCTGCGGGGGCCCGAGACCGGACCGCACGAGGTCAGGGCCGTGCTGCGCGACCCTTCGGGAAACGCCTTCGTCCTGTACGCGCCACGCTGACCCCCTCTCCCCCTCAGGCCGCCGACCTTCTCCCCCGCCCCGTCCCCCGCCCCCTCCCCTCACCCGTCCCGCACCCGCTCACCCCTCGCTCGCCCACCCCCTCGCTCCGAACGGAGGCCAGAGATGGCGCGTCCGACCCCGGCAGGCACCCCGTACGGCAACTACGCCCACGCAGTCCTCACCGCCAACGCCAGGCGCACCCCCGACCGGGTCGCGCTGACCTACTGCGGAGAGCGGAACCTCACCTACGCCGAGCTCGACCGGCTCGTCAACCGGCGGGCCCACGCGCTCGCGGAGGCCGGGGTGGAGCCCGGCCGGCGGGTGGCCGCGCTGCTCAACGAGACGCTGCACGTGGCCGAGGTCTACCTGGCCGCGGCGAAGCTCGGCGCCGTGACGGCGGCGCTGAACCCGTACTGGCCGGCCGACACGCTGGCGGCGGTCGTCGCGCGGTCCGGCGCCACCTCGTTCGTGTACGACTCCACGGTGGAGGGGGCCGTCGCCGAGATCCGGCCCCGGCTGCCGGAGGTCGCCCGCTGGATCAAGATCGGCGGCCCCGGCCGGAGCGCCGAGGCCGCCGGGGACACCGGGAGCGAAGGGGGCGCAGGAAACACAGGGAACGCCGGGGACGGCGGGGACGGCGGGAAAACCGTGGATCTCGACGCGCTCACCGCCGGCGCCCCGGAGGACGAGCCCGCCCTGGGCGGTTCGTGGGACGACCCGCTCGCGTTGTACTACACCTCGGGCACCACGGGCCTGCCCAAGGCGGTCGTGCACACCCACGCCTCGTCGCTGGCCACCGCGCAGATCTGGCTGGACGTGCCGCGTACCGAGGGCTCGGTGCTCGGCACCGGGGCGATCATCTGGGGCATCGGCTTCCCCGCCCTGGTCGGCCCCGCGCTGTACGCGGGCATGCGGCTGGTGCTGGAACAGGACTGGGGCCCGGCGAACTTCCTGCGGGTGGTCCCCCGCGAAAGGGTCACCCACGTCTCGCAGATCCCGTCCTTCTACGCGGCGCTGCTGGGTTCCGACGACCACGCCGGCGCCGACCTGTCGTCGCTGCGGGTCATCATGCTGGGCGGTGAACCGCTCCCGGCGGCCCTGCTGGGCAGGATGAGGGAGCGGCTGCCGGAGGCGGGCGTCTACTGCTACTACGGCCAGACCGAGGCTCCCTACACCTGCTTCGGCCGGGTGGACGACGGCACCACCCCGCTCGGATCCTCCGGCCGCGCGCGTACCGGCAACGCCGTGCGCGTCACCGGCCCCTCCGGTGACCGGCTGGTCGGCGAGGTGGGCGAGATCAACCTCGCCGGGCCGCACCGGATGGCCGGATACGACGGCCTGCCGGAAAGGACCGCCGAGGTGCTCCGCGGCGAGTGGTACGTCGGCGGCGACCTGGGCGTCCTGTCGGAGGACGGCGACCTCACCGTGCTCGGCCGCCGGGAGGACTCCATCCTCAAGGGCGGTCTCTGGTCGCAGCCCTCGGCGATCGAGGAGGCCGCGGTGGCGCTGGACGGCGTCGCCGAGGCCGGGGCGGTCGGCGTTCCCGCCCAGGCCGAGGGGCGGGAGGCGACCGAGCAGGAGGTGCTGCTCGCGGTGGTGGCCAGGGCGGGCCACACGCTCGACCCCGCCAAGATCACCCTCGCCCTGACCGAGACGCTCCCGGCCCACCGGCGCCCCGACCGCGTCGTCGTGGTCGACGACCTCCCGCACTTCCAGGACGCCTCCGGCGGACCGGGCAAGCTGCTCAGGCGGGAGATCCGGGAGAGGTACGGGAACCGGACGGAGGAGGCGTGACCGTCCACCGGGACGGACCCGCCGACCCCGCCGACCCCGCCGACACCGCTGACACCGTCGGTCCCGCCGGCCCGCCGGGGGGCGGGCGGGCCGCGCGGTTCGCCGAGCACGAGGTCAAGGCGCTGCTGCGGGAACGTGGCATCGCGGTGCCGCGGGGCGTGACGGCCGCCTCCCCCGCCGAGGTCGCCGCGGTGGCGTCCGGGCTGACCCCTCCCTTGGTTCTCAAGGCCCACGGCCCGGGCCTGACGCACAAGTCGGACGCCGGGGCGGTACGGCTGGGGCTGGCCGGGCCGGCCGAGGCGGCGCGGGCGGCCACCGCGATGTCGGCCGTCCTGGCCGGGCGGGGACTGTGTCCCGAGGGCTTCCTGGTCGAGGAGCAGGCCGCCCCGGGGGTCGAGCTGATCGTGGGCGTGGTGCGCGACCCGTCCTTCGGCCCCGTCCTGCTCGCCGGGCTGGGCGGGATCTGGACCGAGGTCATGGGCGACACCGCGCTCCGCCTGTGCCCGGTCTCCGGGACCGACGCCCGGCGGATGCTGGCCTCCCTGCGCGCCGCCCCGCTGCTCCACGGCCACCGGGGCCGGCCGGCCGTGGACGTCGAGGCCCTGATCGGGCTGCTGCTCGCGATCGGCGGGGCCGGAGGGTTGTGGGAGGGGCTGGAGCTGGGCGAGTTCGAGCTCAACCCGGTGATCGCCTCCGAGGAGGGGGTGATCGCGGTGGACGCGCGCTACCTGCCCGCCGCGCCCCTCCCGGCCGGCACCACCGGCTCCGCGGATTCCCCGGGCCCGGCGGACGTCGCCCGCGCGACGGGTGCGAACGGCTCGGCCGGCACCACCGGCCGACGGGGCCCGGCGCAGGACTTCACCGCGCTGTTCGAACCCCGGGCGGTGGCCGTGGTGGGAGCGTCCGCGAGCAGGCCGAACTTCGGGAACATGTTCCTGGGGTTCTACCGGGCCACCGGCGTGCCGCTGGTCGCGGTGCATCCGGAGGCGAGCGAGATCGACGGGGTGCCCGCGGTGCCGTCCCTGGCGGGTGCGGGCGTCGACTACGCGCTGGTCGCCGTACCGGCCGACCGCTGCGCGGAGGTCGTACGCCAGGCCGGCGGCGTCCCGTTCGTCCAGGTGATGAGCGGCGGATTCGGCGAGGCCGGGGCGTCCGGGCTGGAGGCCGAACTGGTCGGCGCGGCGCGGGAGGCCGGGACCCGGCTGCTCGGCCCGAACTGCATGGGCGTCTACAGCCCGCGCGGCGGCCAGACCTTCATCGGCGGCGAACCGGGGCCGCCGGGGCACGTGGCGCTGATCTCGCAGAGCGGCGGCCTGGCCGGGGAGGTGATCAGGGTGGGCGAGCGGCGCGGGCTGGCGTTCAGCCGCGTGGCCACCGTCGGCAACTCCGCCGACGTGACCCCGGCGGAACTGCTGGGCTGGCTGGGCGCCGACGACCAGACCTCGGTCGTCGGCATGTACCTGGAGGACCCCCGCGACGGCCGCGCCCTCTTCGAGTCCCTGCTCCCGCTGCGGGGGCGTCTCCCGGTGGTCCTGCTGGCCGGCGGCAGGAGCGGTCAGGGCCGCCGCGCCGCCGCCTCCCACACCGGCGGCATGGTCGGTGACGGCCGCGTCTGGCAGGCCCTGGCCGACCAGACCGGTGCCGTCCTGGTCGGCAGCCAGGACGACCTGATCGGCACCCTGTGCTTCTTCCAGTCCCACGCCTCCCGGATCGTCCCGCCCCGGACCGGCCCGGCCCGGCCGGGGCGGGACGATCCGGGAGGCGTGCTGGTGATCGGCCCGAGCGGCGGGGCGAGCGTGCTGGCCGCCGACGCCCTCGACGCGGCCGGGCTGTCGCTGGCCGAGCTGCCGGACGGGGCGCGGAAGGCGCTCGCCGCCCTGGGGGCGGGAGCTCCCGGCACCTCCCCGGCCAACCCGCTGGAGATCCCGGTGGGCCCGCGCGGCCGTCCCGGCCTGGTCGGCGAGGCCGTCGCGGCGGTCCTGGCGTACCTGCCCTGTCCCGACGTCGTGGCGCACGTGAACGTGCAGAGCTTCTTCACCTTCGGGACCTCCGCCGACCCCCTCCGCGCGTACGCGCGGGCCCTGGCCCGGGCACAGCGGGACCTTCCCGGGACCAGGATCACCCTGGTCACCAGGAACGGCGACTGCGCGCCGCCGGGGGTGGAGGACGAGGTCCGCGCGATCGTCTCCGAGGCGGGGATCCCCGTCTACCGCTCGATGGAGGCGGCCGCCGTGGCCGTCGCCGCCGCCGCACGCTTCACCCGAGGAGCTTGAGATGGGTCTTCTGGACGGCAAGGTCGCCCTGGTCACCGGCGGCGCCAGGGGGATGGGCGAGTCCCACGTGCGGCTTTTCCTCCAGGAGGGGGCGCGGGTCGTCTTCGGCGACGTGCTCGACGAGGAGGGGGAGGCGCTCGCCGGGGAGACCGGGGCGATCTTCGTCCGTCAGGACGTGACCCGGCCCGGGGACTGGGAACGCGCGGTCACGGCCACGGTCGAGGCGTACGGGAAGCTCGACGTCCTGGTCAACAACGCCGGGATCATGAAATATCGCCGGATCGCGGATATGACGATGGAGGAGTACGAGCGCATCCTGGACGTCAACCTCAAGGGCACCTGGCTGGGCGTCAAGTCCGTCATCGAGCCCATGAGGGCCGCGGGCCGGGGCTCGATCGTGAACATCTCCTCGGTCGAGGGCTTCATCGCCGCCGAGGGCATGTCCGCCTACGCGGCCTCCAAGTTCGGGGTGCGCGGGGTGACCAAGGCCGCGGCCCGCGAGCTGGCCCGGTTCAAGATCCGGGTGAACTCCGTCCATCCGGGCGCCATCGCCACCTCCATGGTGCTGGATCCGGAGATCACCTCCGAGGTGGACGGCGAGGCGTTCCTGAGGTCAATGGTCATCAAACGTTTCGCCAAACCGGTCGAGGTCTCCCACGTGGTCGCCTTCCTGGCCTCGGACCGGGCGAGCTACTGCACGGGCAGCGAGTTCACCGTGGACGGCGGCATGCTGACCGGCGCGGGCTACTGACCGATCCTCCCCCACGGGCCCCCGCCCCGTCCCCGCCTCGCCCCCTCCCCCGCCCTGCCCCTGTCCCCGCCCCTGCCCTCGCCCCCGTCTCCCTTCGGGCGACCGCGCGGCCACGGCCGGTACGAGAGGGTGACGCCCTGCACATAGTGTGGACATACCGGCCATATGTAGCCATACGGCGATCCATCCGACGAAGCCGGCGTGAGGTCCCGATGGACGAGGTGGCACCGATCACCCGGAGGTATCGGCAGGCGACGGATCTGCCGTCCGAGGTGACCAGTTTCGTGGGACGTCGGCATGAGATCGCCGAGGTCCGGCGACTGCTGTCCACGGCCCACGTGGTGACCCTCGTCGGCCCCGGCGGCGTCGGCAAGACCCGTCTGGCCCTGCACGTCGCCGCCGACGTCGAACGCGCCTTCCCCGACGGGGTGTGGCTGGTCGAGCTGGCCGGGCTGCGGGACCCGGAACTGCTCACCGGATCGGTGAACGAGGTCCTGGGCATCAGGGACGTCTCCCACCGGCCCCCCGCCGAGGTGCTCGCCGGCCACCTGCGGAACAAGCGGGCGCTGCTGATCCTGGACAACTGCGAGCACCTGATCCGCGACTGCGCCGTGCTGGCGGCGGACCTGGTGCGCTCCGCCCCGGACCTGCGCATCCTCGCCACCAGCCGGCAGGCCCTGGGCATCGCCGGCGAGCAGACGCTGCCCGTGCCGACGCTGTCGCTGCCCCCGGCCCCGCCGGGCTCGGACCGCCCCGCGCCGCCCGCGGCACCGCCGGTCCCGTCGGAGGCGGTACGGCTGTTCACCGAGCGGGCCGCCTCGGTCGTCCCGGGATTCACGGTCACCGATGAGAACCGGTCCGACGTGGAACGCATCTGCCGCCGGCTGGACGGCATCCCGCTCGCGATCGAGCTGGCGGCCGTGCGACTGCGGGCCCTGTCCCCCGGCGAGCTGCTGGCCCGCCTGGACGACCGCTTCCGGCTGCTGACCGGTGGTTCCCCGGCGGCGCTGCCCCGCCAGCAGACGCTCCGCGCCCTGATCGACTGGAGCCATGACCTGTGCACCGAGCAGGAGCGGCTGCTGTGGGCGCGCATGTCGGTGTTCACCGACGGCCTGGACCTCCAGGCGGCCGAGGCGGTCTGCTCGGGGGACGGCATCGACCGGGAGGAGGTGATCGACCTGGTGATCGGGCTGGTGGGGAAGTCCATCCTGATCCGCGAGGACCATCCCGGCACGCCCCAGGTCGCCCGCTACCGGCTGCTGGAGACCATCAGGCAGTACGGCCGGGAGCGCCTCGTGGCCTCGGGACAGGAGAACGAGCTGCGGCGGCGGCACCGCGACCACTACCGGCGGCTCGCGGCGCGGGCGTACGAGGACCTGTTCGGTCCCGGCCAGGTGGCCCGGTTCGGCCGGCTGAAGCTCGACCACGCCAACCTGCGCACCGCGCTGGAGTACTGCTTCTCCGAGCCCGGCGGGGTTCCCGAGGCCCTGGACATGGCCGCCGGCCTGCTCTACCACTGGGTCACGAGCCACTACCTCGACGAGGGACGCCGCTGGCTGGAACGGGGCCTGCTCACCGGGGCCGGGTCCGACGGGACCAGGGGCCGGGCCCTGTGGTCCGGTGCCTGGCTGGCCGTCATCCAGGCCGACATGGACGCCGCCACGGCGCTGCTGGAGGAGGCCCGGACGATCGGCCGGCGGCCGGGGCAGGAGGCGATCCTCGGCTACGTCGCCCTCTGGTCGGGGATGATCGCGATGTCCCGGGGGGACGCCGGCACCGCGATCGGGCTCTACGAGGAGGCGGCCGAGCGTCATCGCGCGGAGAACGACCCGACCGGTCTCGCCGCGACGCTCATCCGGCTCTGCCTGGCCCACTCCTTCCGGGAGGACTGGCCGAGCTCGATCTCCGCCGGGGAGAGGTGCCTGGCGCTCTGCGACGCCCACGGGGAGGGCTGGCACCGGGCGTACGCCATGATGGCGCTCGGCGTCGGGGTCTGGCGGCAGGGTGACGCGCGGCGCGCGGCCGAGCTGGAGAGGGAGAGCCTGAGGTTCAACCGCTCGCTCGACGACCTGCTCGGCACCGGCGTCAACCTGGAGGTGCTGGCCTGGATCGCCGCCGCCGAGGGCGAGCACGTCCGCGCGGCCAGGCTGCTGGGGGTCCTGCAGAGGATCTGGCAGACGCTCGGCGCGCCGATGTCCGGATACGGGCATCTGATGCGCTACCACGACGAGTGCGAGGCCACCTCACGCGCAGCCCTGGGCGACCCCGCCTTCGAGGCGGCGGTCCGGCACGGCGGGAGGATGACCTGTGAGGAGACGGTCGCCATCGCCCTGGGCGAGTGCGGGCGCCCCGGCGACCTCGCGGCCGCGCCCGCGCCGTCCCCGCTGACCCGCAGGGAGATGGAGATCGCCCAGCTCGTCGCCCAGGGGCTGAGCAACAAGGACATCGCGACCGCGCTGACCATCGCCCGGCGCACCGCGGAGGGGCATGTGGAGCACATCATGACCAAGCTCGGCTTCCACTCACGCGCCCAGATCGCGGTCTGGACCGGCGATCGCAACCGGGCCGGCGACCATGCCGGGGAGAGCGACAGGGACGGCGACCGGGACGACGGCGGCGACCGGGGCACGCGGCCGGCCGCGTGACAGGCACGGGCGGGCGGGTTCAGCCTCGCGCGGGCTGCGCGGTCAGCTCGAACCAGACGGTCTTGCCCGTGCCGGTGCGGGCGCTGCCCCAGCAGCAGGAGAGCAGTTCGAGCAGGTACATCCCGCGTCCCCGCTCGTCCTCGTCGCGGGCCTGGCACACCCGGGGAAGGGAGGGGTCGGCGTCCTCGACCTCGCCGCGCAGCATGCCGTTCGTGAAGAACAGGGCGAGCCGGATGGCTCCTCCCGAGTGGCGCAGCGCGTTGGTGACCAGCTCGCTGACGAGCAGTTCGGCCACCTGGACGTGCTCGTGCAGTCCCCAGCCCTCCAGGCAGTCACGGGTCATGTGGCGGGCCCGGGGCACGGAGGAGGAGTCGGGGGCGAACAGGTGCCAGCGCTCGCGGACGGGCGACCGGTCGGGGCAGGGGGTCGTGGAGGGCCGCCCGATGGACATCGGTGAGACGGCCTGCGGGCGCGGCTCCGACGGTGTCACGGGCTCCGCGCCGTCGCAGGCGCACGAGGTGCCGGAGACGCCGGTGAAACCGGGCGACCCCTCGGCCTCGGCCCCCCCGGCGGCCGCGGGGGACCCCACGGTGCCGAACGCGTCGGCGGCCGCGGGGGATCCGGCGACGAGCACGTCGGTGATCCGGGACGACCCGGTCGCGCCGGACGAGCCGACGAGCGCGGGGAACTCGGCGGCGAGCGCCTCGGTGACGCGGGACGACCCGGTCGTGCCGTGTGCGTCACCGGTCCTGGGGGATTCGGTGGTGACGGGTACGTCGACGCGTACCGGGCCGCTCATGCCGCCCGTCCCAGTGCGTCGCGGTGGACGGGGATGCCGTGAACGGGGACGCTGCTCCCGTCCGGCAGGAGTGCTCCGGTGTCGTCGAAGACCACGACACCGTTGCAGAGCAGGCCCCAGCCCTGTTCCGGGTGGAAGGCCACCAGGTGGGCGGCGTCGTGATCGGGGGCGCTGGCGAGGGGACATCGAGGCTGGTGCTGACACATGGCTCGTACCTTCGATCCTTCTCTGGTTGCAGGAGCCCTTGGCTGTATGACCACCATCTCGTACAGATGATTCCTACACAGGGGGACAAATACCTATGGCACTACCCATATACCCCAAACAAGGATGAAAGCCTCAGAGAACATCAGGTTAACCGATACCTCCCGAGGGCGGAGGCCCGGCGCGGCCGGGCGCGGAGCTTTTTGGTAGATCTTTTGCCTGGGAGGTTTGATGTTGGAAAGCCGGAAAAAGGCGTTGACGTCGCCGTTTGCCCGACCCTGTAACAGTAGGTGACTTGACGCGTACTTTAACGTGTCGTGAATCATCCTTTTGTCCGGGTAACCTCCCTCGTCACGGAAGACATCCGGTCAATGGCGCCGCCACACGCGTCCCATCGTCCCCTCGATGGGTCAGCGTGAACGTGCCGTCGTCCAACCTCGTCTCCCGGTGGCCGGGTCGCAGGGCGGAGCGACCAGGACGTACGGCCGCCGGGGGTCCCCCTGATGCCTCACATGATCCCTGAGATGCAGAAGTTCATCGAGCTGCTCGAGAGTCAGCTCGGTTACTCCGAGAAGAGCGGCGGCTACACCAAGTTCGGTAGCTGGTACGGCAAGACCGTCGAGTTCGACGCCGACTACACCTCCGCGCCGTGGTGCGACATGTACCTGTCGTGGGCGGCCAAGCAGCTCGGCTACGAGGACTGGGTGGGCCAGTTCGCCTACACCGTCCACCACGCGAAGTGGTTCCGGCAGCAGGAGGCCTGGGGCACCACCCCCAAGCCAGGCGCCATCGTCTTCTTCGACTGGGGCGGGTCCGGCAGCATCGACCGCATCGACCACGTCGGGATCGTCACCGCGGTCGCGGGCGGCAGGATCCACACGATCGAGGGCAACATCGACGGCGGGGTCGCCAAGCGCAAGCAGCGCGAGACCGACAAGGTCGTCGGCTACGGGTACCCGGAGAAGATCAAGGCCCGGCTGGACCGGGAGGCCGAACAGCAGCAGACGATCCTCAACCCCGCCACCATCAACGGCCCGGTCGGTCCCACCACCGACCTGCCCGGGATCATCAGCACCCCCGCCCCCGCCCGGACCTCCACGGGTTCCGGCACGACCAAGGCGCCCCCCAAGCACGCCAGGCAGCCCGCCGAGCAGGCCCGGAAGCAGACCCCCCGGGCCGAGGAAAGCCCCGCCGCCAAGAAGGCCGACACCGCCAAGGCGCCGCGGAGCGAGCGGGAGACCGAGGCCGCCGCCCAGGCCCCGGCCGCCGCCGGCCGCGGCGCGCCGGGCAAGCACGCCAAGGCGTCCACCGCCGACACCAGCGCGCTCGCGACCGCACCCGCCGCCGCGGCCCGCGACTACACCGGGTACACCCCGGAGCTCGGCACCCCGGCGGTGCTCGCCCCGGTGCTGCTGGCCGCGGTCGCGATCCTCGCGCACACCAAGGCGAAGCAGTCGCGGCTGCGGTTCGCGGCGGCGGCCGGCGAACGCGCCGTGCCGGTCGCGCCCCCGCGCAGGTCCCCGGGCCGCAGGCGCGCCCCCGGCCGGCGCCGCATGCCGAGGAACGCCCCCGTCACGGCCCGCGCGGCCGAAAGGCCCCGGGAGATCGTCCCGGCGACCACGTCGTTCACCCCGGCCGTGGCGGCCGAGTTCCCCGCGGTCACGACCCCCGTCGACCTTCTGGAGGAGACCCGGGCACGGGCCCCGCACGACGGCCGTTCCCGGGTCCCCTACCAGGGCAGGCGCCGCCTGCACGAGCGGCCCGTGGTGGAGTCGTCCACCTTCGTCCAGGACGCTCCCCTGCGCGGCCGCCGTCATCGCCGGGCCGACTCCATGGTCACCACGACCATGGCGGCGGGCACCGGCAGGCCCGCCAGGCCCGCGGTGTCCACCACCTCCGCCGTGTCCGTCCCCGCGTTCCACAACCCCGCCACCCGTACGGGTCCGGGCGCGCCGCCGGTCGAGGGGGGCGACGTCCTGGTGCACAGCGGCTACCGGGGACGCCGCCGCGCGAGGGTCCCGGCCTAGCGGGTCCCGCCGGCGAGGTCCGGCCCGCCGGGGCTCGCCGGTGGCCCGACCGGCGGCCCGACCGGCGGCCCGACCGGGCGGCGCCCGGGAGCTGGTGCCGCCCCGGGGCCCGACGTGGCCGCCTCGGGTCCCGAGGCGCCTCAGGACCCGAGATGGCCGGCCGCGAAGGTCTCCAGGGCGGCCACGGCGTCGCGGCCACGCCTCCAGGGCCGGACGATCATCCGGTCCACCCCGAGCGCCTCCCAGCGCGGGACCTCCTCGGGGCCGGCGAGCCCGTAGGCGTGCGCGGTGATCGAGAAGGGCCGGTCGCCGGTGGCGCCGTACCCGGCGCGGAGCTCGGCGAGCCTGTCCAGGAGCGGGCGGATCGTCTCCGGCGAGTGCGGCATGCTGATCCAGCCGTCGCAGAGCCGGGCCGCCCGCCGCAGGGCCGCCTCCGACTCGCCCCCGGCCAGGATCGGCAGCCGTTCCTGGACGGGTTTGGGTTCGAAGGCGACCTCCGGGAAGTCGTAGAAGCGTCCCGTGTGCGCGACCACCGGATCGGACCAGAGCCTCCGGGTCACCTCGATGGCCTCGTCCAGGCGGGCCCCCCGGCCGGCGAAGTCCACCCCGGCCGCCACCCACTCCCCCTCGTACCATCCGGCGCCGACCCCGCAGACGGCGCGCCCGCCGGAGACCCGGTCC
>NZ_JBFABE010000014.1:0-153598 GCF_040640155.1 Streptosporangium sp. NPDC023615 | reverse complement strand
TCAGCCCGCGGCACCTACCTCGTCGAGCCTTTTACACCGCTCCGAGGACGCGACCCAGACGGTAGAGCGACTGCGACACGACCTGCTAGAAAACTTCATCACCGCCGCCACCGCTCTGACCCCCACCACCGGCTCCCGCTTCACCCAGCGCCCCTACAACGCCCGGCAAGTCGAGAAATGGCTAGCCCAGCTGGCGCATCACCTGCATTGGCAGGAGAAGGAAGGCAGGAGCCCCGACGCTCCCTCGGGCATGTCAGGTGTCAACCTCGCACCGCACCTGCTGTGGCCGATCGGCGGACACCTACTGCCCCGCCTGCTCCATACCTTCGCCGCAACTACCCTGCTCATCATCTTGTTCATGTTGCTAGTGCCGCCGAACACCTGGGCAGACAACATCCGCCACTGGGTATGGTTGCTCAGTGACCGGCAATGGGCACCCGCCACTGGACTGGCTTTGATCGTGCTCCTGTGCGGGTACGAGCTCTATGCGCTGCCGTCTTACGCATGGACTAAATGGCCCACACCGAATATTTCCCCACCCGAGAAAATCCCCATCCGTAACCGCATGACCTCCATCACATTCGGTCTCGCGATTGGGCTCGTGGTCGGGCTCGTGGGCGGTCTCGCGATCGGGCTTGTAGTCGGACTTGTAGTTGGGCCCGTAGGCGGGCTCGCGATCGGCCTCGCGGCTGGGCTCGGGTACGAACGTCGTTCGTGGGAGCCGAGAGCTGAGGTGACTTCTCCCCACCGAGCCGTCCATAGCGATCTCGCTGTCGGGTTCGCTGTCGGACTCACAGTCGGGCTCGCAGGTGGGCTCGCAGGAGGACTTGCAGGACTCACTAGCGGGCTCGCAGGCGCGTTCGCTGTCGGGATCGCGGCCGGGCTCGTGTTTGGGCTCGTGGGCGGGTTTGGAAGCTCACATGGTGGAGGAGTGCGGTATATGTTCGGTGTGGCACTCGCGGCGATGCACGGCCGATTACCGTGGCGATTCGCCGCGTTTTGCCAGTGGGCATGCGTGGCGGGCCTGCTACGGGTAGCTGGCGCCAGCTATCAATTCCGTCACCGGGAACTTCAGGAATGGCTGATCATCAACCGATGATTCTTGTCCTGCTTCGACTGCAGCCAACGCATCCAAGATGATCAGTGGACCTGCTACTTCCGATCATCATATCGTGTAGTGAGCAGGCCGACACCGCCACGGGTCCCGCGCGACCAAATCTTCGACGGTGCCCTCCGTGGCACCCCCCGGAAAGACCGGTCCAGCGTTGCGCTTCTGGCGTTGGCCAAGGTTGTCTTAAGCCAGATGTTCCAACACGTACAGGCCGACCATGCGGATGACGGCCTGGTCGTGTCCGAGTTGCTCGGCGGCCTTGACGTATAGGTCGGCGACCCGACTCTCGGTCGCATCGTGCTTGGTATGCTCGGCCACCTTTTTTGGCCAGCACAACGTTGTGCTCAGCAAGGTCGGAGGTCCCACATAATTAGCATGGACGGAGCCGCTGCCGGGGTTGAGCGTGCTGGAGGCGTGATGGATCTCCGCCGACTGCGCTGGGCGCTGCACGGCGCGGGGCAGGTCCCAGGCCTGACACGGCTGCTCAGGCCGGTAGGTGGCGGTGCGTCCCCACCCCGGCGGCCGCCCCGCTGGCGCCGACCAGCGCGAGTCCTCGATCAGCACCAGGCGCGGCCCGATCACATACCCCGACCCAAGCTCGTCGGCGGTGGTGACGGCGACCACCCGTTCCGGCTGTACCTGCATCCCGCCCCTTCTTGCCCGACCTTCTCAACATGCCCTGATCGGACGGCGCTCTTTCGAGCGGACTACGGGCGCACGGCTCCGCGGCCCAACCGCCCAGACACCTCACCCGGCCTGCCGCCGGAACCCGGCTCACCCTTGATCAGCACGTCACCGCCATCAGGGCTCTTGGGAGTGAGAGTGACCTTCACCTTGTGAGTACGGCCCCGCGCCAGGCCCGCCTCGACATCACCGGTGACCACCCAGGCTTTGAAACCGCCTTTGACCTTCGCATCGGCCTTCAACTCCACGGCGAACTCCAACTCGATCGCCCCCACCGTGAACGTGATGTCGCTGTCCGCACCACGCACCACGGCCTCCAGCAGCTCATTGCGCAGCCCTTCCACCACCCGAGCCAGCTCGCGATCTCCACCCGCCCTACCTCGCTTCTGTTCACCGCCCGACCCCGGCCGCAGCATGCACCCGCAACCACGATCACCCACCGTAAAACAGACGGTTCACCCCCCGCATCGGTTTGCCCGGCAAGGTCGTCGAATCGCTACCAGGCCACGCCATCTCACCCAGCAACAACCATTTCGAGTTTACGGACGACCATATATACCTATTTGCACGAATTATCAAATAATTTTGCATTTGCCCGAAATGCCTGATTATTGAAGTCCTGGATGGGAGTGAATGTAGCGTCTAATTTTGTCGGAAATCGGTAACAGGTAGGCGACCTTGCCCCACTCGTCGCCAGCTGGCACCAAGCTGGGAAGCGTGTCGTCTTCTCCCTCGTTGCCAAGCTCTGCAACCACGCCGCCAATCTCTGGTCGCTCTCGTCTGCGCCGTGTTGTGACCGTCATAGCGGTTCTGTCGCTGGGGCTGCTGGGCGTTGGACTGGTCGGGTTCTTCACCGATCCGCTGAACCTGCCAAATGAGGTGTTGGAAGTGCTGGACAGCCGCGCCAGCGTGATCAGCATGTTCATTGGCTTAATCGGCCTGCTCATCACCGGAACAGCCCTCCTGTTACAACTTCGTTTTTTCTCCTCCGCGAACGCGGCACCATTCGTGAAGGCTGGTATACCAGCGCGCACCGACGAAGACCTCGTCAACCCGCCCAGCGGGATCTTCCACGACGTAAACCCGTCACTCACCCTGACCACCACATCTACCGGGTCAGCCCTGGCCGGTCCGCTACTGCCGCCGGTAGCCCAAGTGTCAGCCAACGGCTTGGCCGGTTTGCCGCGGCGGGCCTCGGCCGTGTTCGTGGGCCGTGAGGACCATCTGCGAACGCTGGCCCAAGTGCTGGATCAGGGGCCGGGGGTAATTGCTCAGGCTGTGGTCGGGCTAGGCGGCATCGGTAAGACCGAATTGGCCCTGCACCATGCCACCGTCCGCTGTCATGATTACGACCTGATCTGGTGGATCGACGCCGACGGCGTCGACGCCGTCCAGGCAGGTCTGGCCGCTTTGTGTCGAACGTTGTGCGCCGGGGTGGCCTCGGCGGCCGCCGCCCAGGCGTCGGCGGCTGAGGCCGAGGCGTGGGCGCTGGCCTGGCTCAGTGCCCACCGAAGGTGGCTGCTGGTGTTCGACAACGCCGACGACCCCGCGCATCTGCAGTCGTACTTAGGCCGGTTACAGACCGGCCATGTGCTGATCACCAGCCGCCGCAGCAGCGACTGGAGCGACGTGGGCGCCGTGGTGTGTTTGGGCGTGCTGGAGCACGCCGCGGCGGTGGCGCTGTTGCGCGAGCTGATCGGCGAGGCCTCCATCTGGGATCAGCGCCTGGCCGAAGAGCTCGCCGCCGAGCTGGATGGGCTGCCGCTGGCGCTGCGCCACGCCGGTGCCTACATCGCCACCGTGCCCGGCATGGACCTGGCCCGCTACCTGCACCTGCTGCACACCACGCCGGGCACTGTCCGTCCGGGCTTGCTGGAGGAGGTGGTGGGCCATTCCCTGGCGATTACCACCGACCACATCACCCAGACCAACCCGCTGGCCATCGACATCCTGCATCTGCTGGCCTGCTACGCCCCCGAATACTTGCCGTGCCAGGTGCTGTACGGCATGCACGACGTCGGTGAGGCAGAGGTGGCCGAGGCGCTGCGGGTACTGGCCTCCTACAGCGTGATCAACCGCTCTGCCGACGGCAACGCGGTCAGCGCACACCGCCTGGTCCAAGCCGCCACCCTGGCCGCCCTATCCACTAACGAGCACGAAAGTGCCCGGCGCACAGCAGCCACCCTGCTGCAAGCGACCTTACCGAAGGACGCCGAAGCGCTGGCGAACCGGGCGGTGTATGCCGAACTGCTGCCACATGCCCGCACCGTTTTAGATCCTGCTTCGCCAGCCATGGGCAAAGTCATCGACTACCTGCACGCCGCTGGCGACTGGCGTACCGGTCGCACCCTGCAACACCGGCGCCTGACCGCCGTAAGTGATCAGTTCGGCTCCGAGCACCCCGACACCCTGACCGCCCAGCACACCCTCGCCTACTGGACGGGGCGGGCAGGAGATGCGGTGGCGGCGCGGGAGATGTTCGCTCAGTTGCTTCCCTTGAAGGAGCGGGTGCTGGGGGCCGAGCACCCCGACACCTTGATCACCCGGCATGACCTCGCCCACTGGACGGGACAGGCGGGCGATGCGGTGGCGGCGCGGGAGATGCTCGCCCAACTGCTCCCAGTGGAGGAGCGGGTGCTGGGGGCCGAGCACCCCAATACCCTGATCAACCGGTACACCCTCGCCTTGTGGACGGGGCGGGCGGGGGATGCGGTGGCGGCGCGGGAGATGTTCGCTCAGCTGCTCCCGCTACGTGAGCGGGTACAGGGAGTCGAGCACCCTAACACCCTGGCTACCCGCCACAACCTCGCCTTGTGGACGGGGCGGGCAGGGGATGCGGTGGCGGCGCGGGAGATGAATGCCCAATTGCTTCCCTTGGAGGAGCGGGTGCTGGGGGCCGAACACCCCAGCACACTGGCCACCCGGCACAACCTCGCCTCTTGGACGGGGCGGGCAGGGGATGCGGTGGCGGCGCGGGAGATGAATGCCCAATTGCTTCCCTTGGAGGAGCGGGTGCTGGGGGCCGAACACCCCAGCACACTGGCCACCCGGCACAACCTCGCCTTGTGGACGGGGCGGGCAGGGGATGCGGTGGCGGCGCGGGAGATGTTCGCTCAGTTGCTTCCCTTGGAGGAGCGGGTGCTGGGGGCCGAACACCCCGACACCCTGGCCACCCGGCACGATCTCGCCTACTGGACGGGGCGGGCGGGGGATGCGGTGGCGGCGCGGGAGATGTTCGCTCAGTTGCTTCCCTTGGAGGAGCGGGTGCTGGGGGCCGAACACCCCGACACCCTGGCCACCCGGCACAACCTCGCTTCCTGGACGGGGCGGGCGGGGGATGCGGTGGCGGCTCGAGAGATGTTCGCCCAATTACTGCCGATACGTGAGCAGATGCAGGGGACCGAGCACCCCGACACCCTGATCACCCGGGGCCTTCTTGCCTACTGGACCAAGAAAGCGCGGTGGATGCAGTGGTGGCGCAGAAGCTGATTGCCCAGCTGCTCTCGCTGGAGGAGCGGGTGCATGAACCCAAGCACCTGACACGCTGACCACCCGGCACAACCTCGCCCATGTGGCCGCCGCTCGATACCGCCATCGCGGTGATGGGACTGTCACTGGCGCTGTACGGGCTGCGGCGCGGACGGCGCCGCTGAGAGCAGAAGTACGTAACGGCGTAAGGATCTTCTACGACCTCGGGGATGCGCTGGCTTCCCTGCGAAACCGGCCTGGATCTCGGCGGTAACCGACAGCCGCCGACGATCTCGGTCCACTAAGGCCAGGTGAATCTTGGAGGTCAGGCCGCCCCGGGAGCGTCCGAGCGCCGCCGTCGTGTGCCCCCTTTTCGCGCCCCGGCGGCATGCTGATGGGCGCGCACGATGGTGGAGTCCACCGCGACCGGCCAGTCGATGTCACCGGCGGCATCGGCCCGGGCCTGAGCCGCCTGCAGCATCGCGGTGAAGGTCCCGTCGGCGGCCCAGCGGCGAAAGCGGGTGTGCAGCGATGCCCACGGCCCATAACGCTCGGGCACATCCCGCCAGGCCACCCCGGCCCGGAACTTCCACACGATGCCGTTGAGGATCCGCCGGTCATCGGCCCGGGGCCGTCCCATCCGCGAGGTCGGCAGCAACGGCTCCAGCGCCTGCCACTCGGCGTCCGTCAGCCCATAGCGTCGCACCACGTCTTACATGCTGCACGATCCCCAACCACTTTGACGACACGTCCTAGCGGCCCGGCTGCCGCTGGACGAGCCGCACGAGAGCCGGCAGGCCGCGCTCCTGCCGCATCTGCCGACGCGGCCGCATCGCGCGACCTTCGCCGGGGTCACCGGCGCCCGATCGAGATGACCGTGCCGGCCGAGGCGGTCACCCGGTGCTCGTCACCGGCTACTCCTACGGCACCGTGCGCTCTCGCAACCCGTCCGGCCACACGGCCGACACCGGCGAGCCGAACTTCCCGCCGAGGTGTTCAGCTCCTTCTTCGGCGGGCACCGGCGCCGGAGCCGCCCCCGGGGAACGGGTCGTCCCGCGGGGGCGGCGGCGTGGTCAGTCGCGGTACATCTCGTCGATGATCTCGGCGTACTTGGCGTGGATGATGCGGCGCTTGAGCTTCAGGCTCGGGGTGAGCTCCGCGGTCTCGGCCGTCCACTCCACCGGCAGCAGCCGCCAGCGCTTGACCTGCTGGACGCGGGCCAGCTTCTCGTTGGCCACCGCGATCGCGCCCTCGACGGCCTTGAGGACGTCGGGGTGCTCGGCCAGGTCGCCCAGGGTCTCGAAGGCGATCCCGTGCGCCTGGGCCCAGCCGGGGGCCACCTCGCCGTCGAGGGTGAGGATCGCCACCGGGTACGGCCTGCCGTCGCCGTAGGCCAGGGCCTGGCCGATGAGGGGGTGCTCCTTGAGGTAGTTCTCGATGTTGGCCGGGGAGATGTTCTCGCCCCCGGCGGTGATGATGAGCTCCTTCTTGCGGTCGACGATGCTGACGAAACCGTCCTCGTCGATGGAGCCCACGTCGCCGGTGTGCAGCCAGCCGTCCGCGTCGATCAGCTCGGCGGTGGCCTCGGGGCGTCCCAGGTAGCCACGGGTGTTGGCCGGGCTGCGGGTGAGGATCTCGCCGTCCTCGGCGATGCGGACCTCGACGCCCGGCCCCGCCTGCCCCACCGTGCCGAGCTTGAAGCGCTCGGGGGCGTTGGCGGTGAACGCGCCGGTCGTCTCGGTCATCCCGTACACGTCCAGGATCCGCAGGCCGAGCCCGGCGAAGAAGCGCTGGACCTCCAGCGGCATGGGGGCGGCCGCGGTGGCGAGCCAGCCGGCGTTCTCGAAACCGATCATCGACCGGATGATCGACAGCAGGGAGGCGTCGGCCTGCTCGTAGGCGGCCGTCACCTCGGGCGAGGGGGTGCGCCCGTACTGGTTGGCCTCGACGTAGGCGAGCCCCGCGGCCATGGCCGCGCGCACGCCCTCCTGCTGCTCCTCGGACTGGGAGGCCAGCAGCGCCTGCAGGCGGGCCATCATCTTCTCCCACACCCGGGGGACGCCGAAGAACAGCACCGGCTTGACCTGGCCGAGGGTCGCGCCGAGCTGGGCGAGGTCGGTGCAGAAGTGGGTGTGCGAGAACTTGAACAGCGGCAGGTAGAGGCTGAGCACCCGCTCGGCGATGTGCGCGTAGGTCAGGTAGGAGATCTGGGGGCCCCTGACGGGCAGGTCGGCCATCCGGTTGGTGGCCACGACCCCGAAGAACACGTTGGAGTGCGTCAGCGGCACGCCCTTGGGGTTGCCGGTGGTGCCGGAGGTGTAGAGCACGGTGAGGACGTCGTCGGCGTTCACCGCCTGCCAGCGGGCGTCGACGGCCGCCGGGTCGGCGGCGAGCCGCTCGCGGCCCAGGGCCAGGAAGTCGTCCCAGTTCATGAACCGGTCTCCGGCCGGGGCACCGTCCAGCACGATGATCGTGCGCAGCTCGGGGAGTTCGTCGAGGACCGGCTCCCACCTGGACAGTTCGGCCGGGCCGCCGAGCACCGCGATCCTCGCCCGCACGTCGGAGGCGACGAAGGCCACCTGCTCGGGGGCGAACGTCGAGTAGACCGAGCAGGAGACGGCGCCGGCGTGCACCGCGCCCAGGTCGGCCAGCACGTGCTCGCTGCGGTTGACCATCATGAGCGCGACGGCCTCGCCGGGCTCCAGCCCGAGGGCGGCGAACCCGGCGGCGATCTCCAGGACCCGCTGCCGCGCCTGCGTGTAGGTGAGCGTCGACCAGCCCCCCTCGACCGGGTCGGAGTAGGCGGGGGCGTCGGGATTGCCCTCGGCGGCCTCCTTCAGCTGATCGCAGACCGTACGGCCCGCGATCTCCCGCTCGATCTCCGCCCGCTCTTCAAGGACACCGGCCATGGCGCTCCTCCAGAAAGTGTTTGCTTGCGCAAGTGGCATGCATCGCACCACACGCCGTTCCCTCCGGACAAGCCCCTGAAAGGGAGAAGAAACGCCACGTTGCACAACCGCGTCCGCGTGTCGCCGGGTCCCGTACGTAGAGTGGCCATCCGATCACACGGCGGCACCGGGGGGGCGCATGTCATCGCAGGGAGCGACTCGCGAGAGGACCTTCTTCGGGCATCCGCGCGGCCTGGCCACGCTCTTCGGCACCGAGCTGTGGGAGCGTTTCAGCTGGTACGGCCTGCGGGCCATCCTCGCCACCTTCATGGCCGCCTCCCCGGCGACCGGCGGACTGGGCCTGAGCGAGCAGACCGCGCAGGCGATCATCGGCATCTACGGCGCCCTCATCTACCTGGTCGCCCTGCCCGGCGGGTGGATCGCCGACCGGGTGCTCGGGGCGCGCAGGGCGGTGCTCTGGGGCGGCTTCGTGATCATGTTCGGCCACATCAGCATGGCCGTCCCGGTGCGGGGTGGCGTCTTCGTGGTGCTCGGGCTGCTGCTGATCATCGTCGGGACCGGCCTGCTCAAGCCGAACGTCTCCACGATGGTCGGCAGGCTCTACCCGCCGGACGAGGACGGGCGCAGGGACGCGGGCTTCTCGATCTTCTACCTCAGCATCAACATCGGCGCCTTCGTCGCCCCCCTCGTCGTGGGCTGGCTGGCCTCGGGCGACCGCTGGCACCTGGGCTTCGGCGCGGCGGCGGTCGGCATGGCGCTCGGCCTGACCCAGTACGTGCTGGGCGGGCGCCACCTGAAGGGGGTGGGCGAGCGGCCGGGTCACCGGATGACCCGGGCCGAGCGCGGGCACTTCCTGCTGGCCGTCGTCGTCTCCGTCGTGGCGGTCGCGGGGGCGCTGGCCGCCTGGACGGCGTCGGGCACGTTCACGCTGGACGCCTTCGCGCTGGTGATGACGCTGTTCATCGTGGCCGTGCCGGTGCTCTACTTCGGCTACGTCCTGCTCGGCAGCCACAACCTGAGCGACGACGAGCGCTCGCGGGTGAAGGCCTACGTCTGGCTCTTCATCGCCTCCGCGATCTTCTGGATGATCTACGACCTGGCGCCGACCGTGCTGCTGTTCTTCGCCCGGAACAGGACGGACCTGTCGCTGTTCGGCCTTCAGATCACCCCGGCCACCACCCAGGCGTTCAACCCGTTCTTCATCATGATCCTGGTGCCGGTCTTCGCGGCCCTGTGGGTCAGGCTGGGCAACCGGGTGAGCGCCCCGCAGAAGTTCGCCGCGGGCCTGTTCCTCAACGGGGTGAGCTTCGTGCTCATGGCACTGGCCGCCCAGCTCGCCCTGGGCGGCAGGATCTCGGTGTGGTGGCTGGTGCTGGTCTACTTCGTCCAGGTCTTCGGGGAGCTGGCGCTGAGCCCGGTCGGGCTCTCGGTCACCACCAAGCTCGCCCCCGAGGCGTTCAAGAGCCAGATGCTGGGGCTGTGGTTCATCTCCTTCTCGGTGGGCGACGCGGTGGGCGGGCAGACCTGGCGGCTGAGACGGTACATGTCCGAGCCCGCGTACTTCCTCACGCTGGCGGGCATCGCCATCGTGGCGTCGCTGGTGCTGCTGGCGTTCGCCGGCCGGCTCCACGCGATGATGCGCGAGCACCCGGCGCAGCGGGCCGTCCCCTGAGGGGGCGCCGGCGTCCCCGCCCGGAACGGTCCCGGAACGGTCCCGGAAGGGACGCCGAAGGAACGCGGGCGGGAGCGCGCACCGTGGCCGAGGCGTTAGCGTCAAGGCATGTGGATCGAGGACTACGCGCTCATCGGCGACATGCAGTCGGCCGCCCTGGTCGGGCGGAACGGCTCCATCGACTGGCTCTGCCTGCCGCGGTTCGACTCGCCCTCGTGCTTCGGGGCGCTGCTCGGCGACAAGAAGCACGGGCAGTGGTGGATCGGGCCCGCGCACGCCGAGCGCCCGCGCGCCACCCGGCGGCGCTACCGGGGCGAGACCCTCGTCCTGGAGAGCGAGTGGGACACCCCGACCGGCACCGTGCGGGTGGTCGACTTCATGCCCACCCGGCACACCAACCCCGACCTGGTACGGATCGTCGAGGGCGTGTCCGGGACGGTGGAGATGGCCACCGAGATCCGCATCCGCTTCGACTACGGCCGGATCGTGCCGTGGGTGCGGCGTGACGAGGACCTCCTGCAGGCCGTCGGCGGCCCCGACTCGGTCTGGCTGCACTCCCCCGTCCCGCTGGAGGGCGGCGACTACGCCCACCACGCCCGGTTCACGGTGTCGGAGGGGGACAGCATGGCGTTCGTCTTCACCTGGCACCCCTCGCACGAGCCCCGGCCCGTCGAGATCGACCCGCACGAGCAGCTCGCCGAGACCGAGGCGCTGTGGGCCGAGTGGGTCGAGAAGTGCACCTACCAGGGGCCGTGGCGCGACGCCGTGGTCCGCTCGCTCATCACGCTCAAGGCGCTCACGTACGCCCCCACCGGCGGCATCGTCGCCGCCCCCACCACCTCGCTGCCCGAGGACATCGGCGGCGTCCGCAACTGGGACTACCGCTACTGCTGGCTGCGCGACGCCACCATGACCCTGGACGCGCTCATCGGCGCCGGATACCTCGACGAGGCCCGCGCCTGGCGCTCCTGGCTGCTGCGGGCCATCGCGGGCCGCGCCCAGGACCTGCAGATCATGTACGGCGTCGCCGGGGAGCGGCGGCTGACGGAGCTGGAGCTCGACTGGCTGCCGGGCTACGAGAACTCCCGGCCGGTCAGGATCGGCAACGGCGCCGTGGACCAGCTCCAGCTCGACGTCTACGGCGAGGTGATGAACTCCCTGCACCTGTCGCGCGTCTCGGGGCTGGAGGCCGACCAGCGGGCGTGGACCCTGCAGTTCGAGCTGATCTCCTACGTCGAGCAGCACTGGGGGGACGCGGACGAGGGGCTGTGGGAGGTGCGCGGCCCGCGCCGGCACTTCGTGCACTCCAAGGTCATGTGCTGGGTCGCCCTGGACCGGGCCGTCCGGCAGGTGGAGGCGTTCGGCAAGCCGGGGCCGCTGAAGCACTGGAAGGAGCTGCGCGACCGGATTCACGCCGAGATCTGCGACAAGGGCTTCGACCCGGTGCGCGGCACCTTCACCCAGTCGTACGGATCGCAGGAGCTGGACGCGGCGCTGCTGCTGATCCCGATCGTCGGCTTCCTGCCCCCCGAGGACCCCCGGGTGACCGGGACGGTGGAGGCCATCCAGCGCGAGCTGATGGTCGACGGCTTCGTGCTGCGCTACCCGGTCTCCCCCGACAACGACGTGGACGGCCTGCCGGGCGGCGAGGGCGCGTTCCTGGCGTGCAGCTTCTGGCTGGCCGAGGCGCTGGCGATGATCGGCCGCAAGGACGAGGCCGTCGAGCTGTTCGAGCGCCTGCTCGCGCTGCGCAACGACGTCGGCCTGCTCGCCGAGGAGTACGACCCCCGCTACAAGAGGCTGGTGGGCAACTTCCCCCAGGCGTTCAGCCACGTGCCCCTGATCCACACCGCTCGCGCGCTCACCTGAGGCGGTTTCAACCGCTTTGAGATTATTCGTCCTCTTCCCTGCGGGGACACAGGTATCGGATGAGCCGATTTCCCAAAATTCATCTGGAAAGTTGGCTCAAGTCCGCAACAATCCCGTGTGATCGGGACTCTCACCCCCTGTAACACCACCGGAAAGGGACGGACCATGAGTGATTTCGGCGTGACCACGGACTTCGTCGACTACGACGGCGACGGCGGCACCGACGCCCAGCTGATCGACTACGACGGCGACGGTGGTACCGACGCCCAGCTGATCGACGCCGACGGGGACGGTGTCGCGGACGAGGAGCGCTACGACACCGACGGCGACGGTGCCACCGACGTCGTCTACCTCGACCACGACGGCGACGGCTACATCGACGAGACGCGCGTCGACCTGAACGGCGACGGCGTCTCCGACTACACCGAGACCGCCGGCCCCTTCCCGACCGTCTGATCACACGAACCGGCATGAACCCGTGTGACCGTACCGAGGGGGGGACCCGGACCCGGGTCACACGGGTCGCCGACCAGGAAGGCGACCGATGAGGGACCGAGGGGTGTTCCCCGGCTCGGGGCTCGGGACGGTGGAGACGCCGATGGGGGTCCTTCCGCTGCCGTCGCTGCTCGCGGGGGCGGTGGCCGTGCTGGCCGCCGTGGCCGCGGGCCTGTACCTGTGGCACCGGAACCGTGCCGCGCCGGCCCCGCGGCCGTTCCCCGGGGCGACCGGGGCACCGTTCTCCGCGCCGGTCCCGGGAGCGGGACCGTTCCCCGGGCCGGTCCCGGGACCGTTCCCCGAGACACCGCCGGGGCCTCCGCTCCCCGGGGCACTGCCCACGCCGGCGCCCTCCGGGGCACGGCCGACGCCGCCGTTCCCAGAGACGCCGGCGGAACCGCCGGGGCCGCCGGGGCCGCCGGGGCCGCCGGACGACAGGACCACCGCTCCGACCGTCGCCCCGATCACCGATGCGGTCACCGATGCGGCCGCCTCCCCGGGCACCGATGCGGCCGCCGACCCTTTGACGGTCGCGCTGGCCGAGGTGGCCGGGAGCGGGATCAGCCCGGCGCTGGCGCAGCAGGTGGAACGGCTCCTCGCCGAGGGGCACCCGGGCCGCGAGGCCCTGGTGACGGCCTGCATCGGCTACCGCGACCAGCTCGCCGAGCGGCACCCCCGGCTGGCCGGGACGCTGCTGGACGGGCTGAACCGGGCCGGTGTACGGGAGATCGTCGCGGACGGGCAGCGGTTCGACCCGCGCCTGCACGAGGCGTCGGGCACCGAGCCCGCCCCCCGGCCCGACCTGCACGACCTGGTCGCCGAGACCGTCAGGCAGGGGTACGCCGACGGCGAGCGCGTGGTTCGCGTCCCGCGGGTCACCGTCTACCGTGACGTCCGCCACGACGTCCACCACGACCTCCACGGTGACGTCCACCGCGACGGGTCGGCGGGCGCCGGGGCGGAGCGGTGAGCCCCCCCGCCCCGGCGGGCCCGTGGATCGGCCGGCTCCTCGCGGGCGTCCCCCGGAGCGCGTCGGCCGCCCGCCGCCCGCCGGCCCCCACGGTGGACCGTGACGATCCCGGATCAGAGCGATGATGGAGGGACCATGAGTGCCGGGCCCGCGGAGTTGCTGCGCCGCCTGTGCGACACCACCGCCGCCCGGCTGGCCGGCGCGCACCTGCGCGAGCGGGTGGCGCAGGTGCGCGCCGGGCTGGACGCGCCGCTGCGGGTGGCGGTGGCGGGCGCGGTGAGCAGCGGCAAGTCCACCCTGGTGAACGCGCTGCTCGGGCTGCCCGTCGCGCCGGTGGACGCCGGTGAGTGCACGTTCGTGGTCACCCAGTACGAGTACGGCGAGGACGACGGCCGCATCACGATCGAGCTCGCCGACGGCGGCGTGGCCCACTCCCGGCTGCTGCCCGGCCACCGCCTCCCCTCCGATCTCGGCGTGGAGGCGTCCCGGATCCGGCGGCTGCGGGTCGCGCTGGACGTGCCGTCGCTGCGCACGATCACCATCGTCGACACCCCCGGCATGAACACGGTGACGGCGTCCAACGAGCGGGCCGCCAGGAGCATGCTGTTCGGCTCCGGCGACGAGGACGACCGCGCCCAGGCGATGATCTACGTGCTCCGCTACGTGCAGAGGTTCGACGACACCACCCTGTCGGAGTTCCGCCCGCTGACCGACGCCTCCGGCATGAGCTGCGTCAACACCCTCGCCGTGCTCGGCCAGGTCGACCGGCGCGGCGACGAGGACGACCCCTGGCCGACCGCCAGGCGGCTGGCCGCCCAGGGCTACCGGGACCTGCGCACCTCGGTCTTCGACGTGGTCCCGGTGATCGGCCTGCTGGCCGAGACCGCGCGGGCCCGCCCGCTGGACGCCGAGGAGACGGCCGCGCTGGAGGCGCTGGCCGCGATGGACGAGGACGACCTGGAGGACTACCTGCTGGACCTGGAGGACTTCCGCACGGCGCCCGAGCTGCCCGTACCGGCGCAGGTGCGCCACCGGCTGGTCGAGCGGCTGCACCGCTACGGCCTCACCGTCGCGGTCCGGGCGGTGCGCGAGAGCGGGGCCGCCGACCCCGGGGCGCTCACCACGCTGCTGCTGGAACGTTCGGGCTACGCCTCGGCCGGACGGGCCGCCACCGGTTCCGTGGCGGCGGGCCTGGCACACTTCGCCCGCCGCGCCGACCAGCTCAAGGCGCTCGACGCGCTGACCCGGCTGCGCGCGATCGCCCGGACGCCCGCGCTGGGGTCCGACCGCGTCACCCTGGACGCGCTGGCGGCCCAGCTCGACGAGAACCGCCCGATCGCCACCGCCCTGGGCGGCCTGCGGATCTTCACCGCCGCCGAGGCGCTCGGCCGGGGGACGCTGGTACTGAACGAGGAGATGACCGGCGAACTGCTCCGCCTGGCCCGCCACGACGAGCCGGCCGGGCAGCTCGGCCTGCCCGCGCAGGCGTCCCCCGACGAGATCGCCGCCGCGGCCACGGCGGCGTCGACGCGCTGGCGCACGCTCGCCATGATGAGCGAGGGCCGCACCGGCGGGCACCGGGCCAGGGACGTGCTGACCGTCCTGGAGGATCTCGTCTCGGCGGCGCTGGACGCGAAAGAGGCCGCCGCCGACGGTGGCGCCGGCGGTGGCGGTGGCGGTGGTGGCGAGCCCCTGCCGGTGCTGCGGGTGTCCCCCGCCGCGATCGAGGCGCTGCGGGCCTCCCCCCTGGTGCCGGCCGACGACCGGCGGGCACTGGAGCTGCTGGTCACCGGGACCGAGCTGGCCACCCAGCTCGGGGCACCGCCCGGCGCCCCGCCCGCCGAGGTGGCGGGCCGCGCCGCCGCCCTGGGCGCCCGGTTCCGGGTCCTCACCCACCGGCCGCTCTCGCTGCGGCAGCGGCGCGCGGCCGAGACGCTCTGCGAGGCGTACGAGACCGTCTGGACGCGTTACGGGACCGAGGTCCCGGGTCCCCACGCTGGAGGTGTCCGATGACGACCCCCGATCCGAACGGCCCGGTGGCCCGGCTGCTGCGCTACGCCAACGAGGTGCACGCGCTGGCCGGGCAGTGCGGCAGGCCGGACCTGGCGGAGGTGCTCGCCGCCTGCGCGGGCCGCTGGAAGGACGAGTGCACCGACATCGTGGTCGCCGGGGCGCAGAAGCGCGGCAAGAGCCGCCTGCTCAACACCCTGGTCGGCCACCCCGACCTGCTGCCGGTCGACGCCGACGTCGCCACCAACTGCTTCCTGTCGCTGCGGCGCGGCCCCCGCCTGGCCGCGGTCGTGCACCGCGCCACCGGCGCGGGCCCGGTCCAGACGCCCATCACCGTCGAGTCGATCCCCGACTACGCCTCGCTGCGCGGCGACGCGGGCAAGCGCCGCGACGTCGTCAGCGTCGACATCACGCTGGACTCCCCGCTCCTCGACGGCCTGCGGCTGCTCGACACCCCGGGCGTGGACAGCCTGACGGTGGGCCACCGGCAGGTGACCGTGGCCATGCTCCAGCGGGCCGACGCGCTGCTGTTCACGCTCAGCGCCCAGGACCAGCCGGTGCTCCGGCACGAGCTGGAGTTCCTCGCCGAGGCCGCCGAGCGGGTCCAGGCGATCGCGTTCGTGCTGACCAAGGTGGAGGACTCGGCCAACTGGCGGAGCCTGATGGAGGAGAACAGGGCGCGGCTGAGGACGTTCGTCACCGAGGAGATCGCGGCCTCCCCCGCCAGGGCGGCGACGCTGGCCCCGCTGCTGGAGGCGCCGTGGATCCCGGTGAGCGCGAAGCTCGCCGAGGCCGCCGAGGCCAAGCGGCGTGAGGGGCGCGCCGAGCGGGCGGACTCGTTGCGGGCGCGCAGCGGCATGGACGTGCTCGAACGCCACCTGCGCGGGTTCGCCGAGGGCAGGGACTCGGCGCGCGGCGCCACCGTGGTCGCCGCCGCCCTGTCGGTGCTGGGCTCGCTGGCGGCCGGCGCCAGGGACGACGTGGCCGCGGGCTCCGACGACGAGGGCGACGTCACCGAGCGCCTCGCCGCGGTGGACGCCGGGCTGGCCGAGCTGGCCGAGCTGGCCGGCCGCCGCAGGGCGGGCGTGGTGGCCAACACCTTCCTCGGGCGCGAGGTTGCGGGCATCGTGGCGGCGCGGGTGGCCGAGATCCGCCAGCCGTACGAGAACACGATCGCCACGCTGAAGAAGCAGGCCCAGATCGACCAGTACATGGCGGAGCTGCCCGAGAGCGTCCAGCGTTCCCTGGAGGCTGCCTGGTCGCAGATCGTCTACGACGTGGAGAAGCTGGCCAGGACCACCCTGGACGCCTTCGCCCGCGACCTCGGCATGGACCCGGTCGACCTGGCCGGAGGGGGCCGGGCGATGCCCGGCCTGTCGCAGGTCCAGGTGAGGGGCGACATGGCGGCCGACGACGCGGGCGGCGTGGACCTGATCCGGGACGTGCTGCCGTCGGCCTCGATCGGGCTCTCGCTGGGCGGTTTCGCCACGGCCCTGCTCGGCCCGGTGGGCTTCGTCCTGGTCGCCCCGGTCATCGGCGCGGCCATCTTCGCGGGACGCCGCTCGATGGAGAAGGTGCAGCGCAGCCAGGCCGCGATCAGGGTGGCGCTGCGCGACCAGTTCTCGGTGGTCTCGCGGGAGATGACGCTCGACCTGGAACGGATGGTGGCGACCTGGCGGGTGGGCGTCGAGCAGACCGCCGACGAGAGCCTGGCCCGGCGGCGCAAGGAACTGGAGACCAGGAAGGCCGAGCTGAAGTCCGCCTCCGCGCGCTCGGCCGCCGAGCGCCTCAAGGCCAGGAAGTCGGGCCAGGAACGCATCGCCGCGATCGGCACCCTGACCACCCGAGGACGGGAACTGCGCGCCGAACTGGCCTCGGCGGTGGCCGCCCTGGGCACCGGAGGTCCCTCGGCATGACGAGCCGGTTCGCGCAGTGGACACTCGGCGTACGGGACAGCAGGAGGAAGGCGGCGTTCTGGTCGGCGGCGCCGGGATACGAGATCGAGCACGACGGCGAGAGCCCGCACCTGTGACCTCCGGCGGACGCGCCGCACGGCTCGCTCACCGTCTGGCTCCAGCGGGGCGAGGCGCTCAGGGCGTCTTGAACCCCAGGGTGTAGGGGCCGGAGCCCGCGGTGGCGGTGATCCGGTAGCGGTAGGCGCCGGGGGTGCCGTAGTGGCTGACCGTCTCGTCGGGCGCCACGGTGTCGCCGGGGACGACGGCCAGCCACTTCAGGCCCGTCCACTTCTCCAGGTAGAGGTCGAAGTCGGCGCCCTCGGGGCCGTTCACGCACCCGAGGTGCAGACCGGCGACGGCCGAACGGTACGGGGTCTCCGGCCGGTAGTCGTCCTGCCCCTTGACCAGGGTGCCGGTGAGCTGCCGCGGGTAGCTTCCGCAGTCGGTGCCGGCGCCCGCCGACGGCGCGTCCCTGACGGTCTTCAGGGTCAGGCCGTAGGCGGTGAGGATCTCCCCGATCGGCTGGAAGTAGGTGGTGCCGCCCGAGGCGCAGTCCCCCGAACCACCGGAGGTGATCCCCTGGGCCTGGTCGATGGAGATGATCGGACCTCCCGAGTCGCCGGGCTCGGCGCAGATGCTGGTGCGGGTCAGGTCGCCGACGACGCCCTGGGAGTAGGTGACGCTGGCGTTGAGCTGCTGGATGCGGCCGCACTGCCAGTCGGTGGTGGACCCGGACTGGCAGACCGAGGCGCCCTCGACGGCCTGCCGGGCGCCGGAGACGGGCACGGTGGACTCCGCTCCGCTGTCCACCGCGGGGACGGTCTTCCAGGACTTGTTGACGATGATCCACGCGTGGTCCCCGCCGGGGAACGTCGACGCCTGGAAGACGCCCTGGGGGATGCGGTTGAAGCCGGTGGTGACGTCCCCCTTCCTGCCGCAGTGGCCCGCGCTGACGAAACCCTCCTGGACGCCCTTGAGCACCGAGAAGCCGACCGAGCAGCGGTTGACCGGACCGACGTAGTAGGCGGCGCCGCCCACCAGGTCGTACGACGGGGCGGTCAGGGGCAGGGGGATCTCGACCGAGGGCTGCACGGTCACCGCCCCCGGGATCACGCCCGCCTTCCTCACGAAGACCGCGACCTGCTGGGGCTCCTGGGCCAGCACGATCACCTTGTTGCGCTTGACGTCGACGTAACGCACGCTGGAGACCAGCGGCAGCGGGGGCAGGACGGCGTCGATCTTCTTCTTGATCGTCAGCAGCTGGGCCAGCGAACGCGGGACCACCTCGGCCTGGGCGCCCTCGGCGATGATCTGGGCGATGTCGGCCGCGCTGGTGGTGGCCACCACCAGGGTGTGCGCGGTCTTGGTCCGCAGCCAGGCGCCCCCGAAACGGGCGCCGAGCCTCTCCTTCAGCCGGGCCGCGACCGGGAGCAGCCGCCCCTCGTTGAGCAGCCGGGTCTCGGCCTCCGTCCTGCTCATGTTGAGATCCTGCTGGATGGCCTCCAGCATGCCCGGCGGAGGCTTGGCGGCCGGGACGGCCGGCGCCGTCAACACCGCCGGGGCGGCCGGCGCCGGCAGGGCCGCCGGGGCGAGCGGGGCCGCGAGCGTCATCGGGAGCGGGACGGCGCCGCGAAGGCCGGCGCGGGCCGGAACGGCCGCGAGGGCGAGCGTGGTGATCACCGGAACGCATCCCGCGACAAGGACGTGTCTGCGGACCATGGACTCTCCCCCGGTTTCGGCATCGGCACACAAGGGGAGATCAGGCCAGGTCGCCGATGATCGCGCGACGCGGACGACATCACCCTAGACGGCCGTCACCGACCGGCACCGGCGACACGCGCCAGGTGGGCGGAAATATCCGCCCACCGGCCGCCCCGCACCCTCCCGGTCACCGGCCACCGGTCACCGGTAACCGGCCGCCAGCCGCCGGTCGCCGGTCGCCCCCGCATCGTCCCGGCCGCCGGTCCCCCCGCGCCGCGCCGTACGGTTCCGCCGGCCTGTCACGCCGCGCCGTTCCGCCCCGCCCCGGCGGCGCGCGCGGAGAGCGCGGCCTGCACGTCCGCCTCGACGAGATCGGCGTTGATCGCGATCGCGGTGACCAGGCCGTTCCCGGCGGCGGTGATGACGTGAGCCGTGTCGTGGGCGACGTTCCCCGCCGCCCACACGCCGGGCACGCTGGTCAGCCCGTCGGGGTCGGTCCGCACCCAGCCGTTCTCGTCCATGTCGCACCCCAGCGCGATCAGCAGGTCGTCGTTGGCCGTGGATCCCGGGGTGACGAACATCGCGGCGATCGGGAGGACGTCCCGCTCGGCGACACGCGCACCGGTCAGCCGGTCGTCCTCGACCACCAGTCCCGTGACGGGCCCCTCCACCACCGTCACGTCCCGGGCGTCCAGCCTGCGCCTGTCCTCGTCACCGATCGGCACCTGCGACAGGAGCGTCACGTCGTCCGACCACTGCCGCAGCATCAGCGCGTGCTCCGGCCCCTCCTCGTCGGTGCCCAGCACGCCGATCGGCCGGTCGCGTACCTCGTGACCGTGACAGTAGGGGCAGTGAAGCACGTCCCTGCCCCAGCGCTCGGCGAGGCCCGGCACGTCGGGGAGGTCGTCACGGAGCCCGGTCGCCACCAGCAGCCGCCGCGCCCGCACCTCCACCCGTTCCTTCAGCTCCACCAGGAACTCCGCCCCGTCCCGCCGTACACCGGTGACGTGCTCCCGCACCACCTCGCCGCCGTAGGAGCGCACCTCGGCGCGACCGGCCTCCAGCAGGTCGGCGGGGCTGGTCCCCTCCCGGGACAGGTAGCCGCGCATCCGCGCGGCCGGGGCGTTGCGAGGCGTTCCGGCGTCGATCACGAGGACGCGCCGTCTCGCCTGGGCGAGCACCGACGCCGCGTTGAGCCCCGCGGCCCCACCTCCGATGACCACCACGTCGTACGTCATGGCGTCGCACTCCCCCCCGGCCGGTCCGCCAAACCACGGGCGGACCGTACGGGTCCGCCACCCGTTTCTCCTGACGGGAACGCTGACAGGCCAAGGCGGATCACCCTGGCCCACCACCCGTTTCTCCTGGCGGAAACGCTGACGGACCAAGGCGGATCACCCGGCTCCGCCACCCGTTTCTCCTGACGGGAACGCTGACCCCCAGCGTGAGGGCCATGTTGGATTGGCCCCCGGAAGGAGGGGTACCGGAGGCTTTCCGCACTCGTCACTGTTTTAGAAGGAGCGAGAGCAAGTGACCTTCAACCCCCTGCAGGAGCGGGGCATCCCGCTGGACAGGCAACTGCGCAACTGGCGTGAACTCAACGTCACCCCCATAGATCCCGACCATGGCGACCCCTACACCCGCTGCCGGATCATCGCGCTGAACGGCATCGAGGTCGAGTCGATCATGTTCAGCCACCAGTTCGCCCGCCACTGCCCGGACCCGGCCGTCAAGCAGCAGCTCGCCGAGGTCCGCTACATCGAGGCCCAGCAGCAGAAGGTGGTCAACTGGCTGCTGCCCGGCCTGGCGTCGGTGCTGGAGACCACGATCGCCTACGAGCAGGTCGCGGTGGACCTGACCGCGTGGGTCGCCCGGATGGAGCCCGACCCCTACCTCAAGCGCGCCTACGAGTTCGGCGTCCTGGAGGACTTCGACCACCTGTACCGGTACGCCAACCTGTACGAGATGATCGAGCACCGCAAGGCAGAGAAGATCGTCGACAACCTCACGGAGGTCACTCCGGGTCGGCCGACCTACCTGCACCACCGCCACCCGGTCGACAACGTGCGCGAACCCTACGACAAGAACGTCGTCGACCCGCTCTCCCGGCTGCACGCGCTGACCATCATGGCGGCCGAGCAGCAGACCATGAACTTCTACATGAACGTCGGCCCCACCTACATGGAGCCGATCGCCCGCCAGCTCTACCAGGAGATCGGGCTGATCGAGGAGGAACACGTCACCCACTACGAGTCGCTGGTCGACCCGGGTGAGACCTGGTGGGAGCAGTTGCTCACCCACGAGTACAACGAGTGCTACCTCTACCACTCGTTCATGGAGACCGAGTCCGACCCGAAGGTCAAGGCCGTCTGGGAGCTGCACCTGAACATGGAGCTGGAGCACCTGCGCCTCGCCGCGGAGATGTTCAAGCGTCATGACGGGCGTGAGCCCGAGCAGGTCCTGGCCCCGGTCCTGCCGGCGCCGGTGACCTTCGAGCCGAACAAGGCGTACCTGCGCGATCTGCTGACCAACACGATCGACTTCACCACGATCGGTACCGGTTACGTCAGGGACATGCACGAGCGGTTCGAGGGCTGGCAGGCGGCCATCCACGGTGGCGAGAAGCCCCCGAGCGAGGTCGTCATCGACGAGAACCGCGGCAAGTCCGGCCGGGAGTACCGGCTGGAGACGGAGGGCCCGCACCCGGTGTCCTCCCTGCGCGCCGACCGTGACGACTGAGCACGGGTCGTCGAGCGCGGACCCGTGAGAACGGGCCCGTGAGAGCAGGCCCGTGAGAGCGATTCGCCGAAGGCCGGGCCCCGGGCGGAGCACCCCGCCCGGGGCCCGGCCTTCGGCGTGGATCCCCGGCGCCGGCGGCCCGAGAGGAAGACCCGCCGAGAGGCTCGTCGAGAGGCCCCTCGGGAGGCGCCGAGAAGACGCGCCGGGAAGGCCCCGACCCGGTGACCGGAGCGGCGGGGCGGGGCGGGGCGTCAGAGCGGCAGGTGCACCAGCGTCGCCGGACGGTCGCGGGTGGCGCCGACCGGATCGGCGGGGCGGTGCAGGCAGAGCAGGCCGCTGGGGACCCGGGCGACCGGCTCGAACGTGCCGGCCGTGCGGTGCACCTCACGCGCCCCCGACGGGGTGACGTGCACCAGCCTGCTGCGGCCCGCGTCCAGCATGGTCATCCACATGGAGTCGCCGTCGGCGACCAGCCTGGGCCGTTCCCAGCGGTGCCGCGAGGTGAGGTGGCCCGCCAGGGTCGCCGACTGCTTGCCCATCAGGAACTCCAGCTTCTGGGATCGCTGGTCGAAGATCCCGACCGACCAGCCCCTGGCGGGACTCACCTGGTCGGTGCCCACGGCGTAGATCTCGTTTCCCGCGGGGAACCAGCGCAGGGCGCCGCCCCGGGGGCGCGGCATGACCAGCCTGGTCCTGCCGCCCGCGGCGTCGGCCTCCAGGCCCGCCGAGCCGGAGGTGAACCACCTGCCCCGGTGCAGGACGACCTGGTGCAGCCAGGCGCGCCCCGGCTCCCGTACCGTCGGGCGCACCACGCCGCCGGGGTCGATGAGGCAGAGCACCTGCCAGGGGCGGAAGTCCTGGTAGCGGTTCTGGAACATCGGCTTGTTGCTGCTGAACTGCCCGAGCACCACCGTGCAGCCCGGCGCGCCCACCGAGGACGACGGCTCGGTGCCGCTGGGCGCCTCCTGGTCGAGCAGCCGGCGCGACCTGTTGTCCTCGTTCAGGAACCACTGGGCGTACGGGCCGAGCTCGCGCGGCTGGAGGGCCTGGAAGGCGGAGCCCCCGCCCAGGTCGAGCTCGACCACGGCGAGCTGCCCGGTCTCACCCCAGGGCAGGCCCATCGAGGCGTCGGCCGGGAGAGCCTGCCGGGAGTGGAAGAAGACCCAGGCGGTGCGGCCGTGGGCGATCACGGTCGGGTCGCCCCACATCTGCAGCGGGTGGGTGGCGCGGACGGCCAGGTCGAGGGTGAGGGTTCGGACCAGCACCTGTGCGGGCCCGACCTGCTCCACCGTCACCACGCCCTCGGGGGAGGCCCCCCACTCCACGAGCCTGCCGAAGCCGAGCTCCCGGTCGTGGCGGCCTCCGACGCCGTCGAGCCTGCGCAGGAGGTGGCCGGTCTCGAAGGCCTGGTGGATGAAGACCCCGCCGGCCACGAGGCGCGCCTCCAGCACGCCGTCCAGAACCCTCTCGACGCCCTGGACGACCGGTCCGCCCGCCGCGGCACCGCCGGCTCCGGTGCCGCCGACTCCGGTGCCGCCGGCCGCCCGGGCGGCGGCGGGGGTGCCGTGACCGCCGGTGGCGGTGCCCGGGCCGGGACCCGCACCGGGGACGGCGCCCGCGGGCGTCCGGTGCCCCCCGGTGGCGCCCCCCGCGGGTCCGCTGAACGCCCGGTGCCCGCCGGTCGGGACACCCGGAGCCGGGACGCCGCGGATCGAGGTGCCGGGAGCCGGGGCTGCGGGGACCGGGGTGCCGGACACCGGGATCCCCGGGGCCGTCGTGCCGGGCTCGCGGTGCTCGACCTTGAGTCTCCAGGCCAGTTGCGCGGCACCGTACGCGACCACGATCTTCGGGTCGTCGTAGGTCCTCACCCGGTCGCCGAAGCGTTCGCGCACCGCCTTCTGCACCAGGGGCATCCGGCTGGGCCCACCGGTCATGAACACCGCGGAGAGCTCGTCCGGCTCCACCCCGGCGTCGCGGATCGTCCGGTCCAGGATGTCGACCGTCCTGGTGATCTCCTCCCCGATGAGCCCCTCCAGGTCGGCCCTGGTGATGTGCACGTCGTCGTTGACGCCCACCACGTAGTGCGAGGAGGTGTCGAACTTCGAGAGCGTCTCCTTGGCCTCCCTGGCCATCGTGAGCAGGTCGGCGGCGTAGCTCACGTAGCGGCGCTCGGGGTTGGTGGTCACCTGCAGCCACCAGTCGGCGTCGAGGCGTTCGATCTGTGCCCCGAGGAACGCGAACACCTGCTCGTCGAACCCCTCCCCGCCGATCTCGTCACTGCCGCCCGGCTCGCCGACGACCGCGAAGTCCCCGCCGTCCGCGGCGAGCACGGCCGCGTCGAAGGTCCCGCCGCCGAGGTCGTAGACGGCCAGCCGGGACCCGCCGGCCGCCCGGCCGGCGGAGGCGTAGTAGCGGGCCGAGGCGACGGGCTCGTCGACGAGCGCGATCCGCACGCCCCTGACGACCTTCCTGGCCGCCGCCAGCAGCACGGCCTTGCGGTCGGAGCCCCAGGCCACCGGGTGGGTCAGCGCGATGCAGTCGGGATCGGCGCCGTCGAACCGGCGGCGCCCCTCACTGACGAACAGCTCCAGCAGGGCCGCCAGGGCGTCGGCCACGTCCACCGGGACGCCGCCCAGCAGCATGCGGCCGCGGCCGACGTAGCGTTTGGGGTTCCGCTCGACGCGCTCGGGGCTGATCGCGATCCCGCGCTGGGCGATCCGGCCCGCCACGAGCGTCCCCCGCTCGTCGAGCATGACGGCGGAGGGGATCCGCCGCTCCCCCTCGACCTCCAGGACGTCGAAGCGCCCCTCGGCCGCCAGCACCCCGGCGGAGAAGCTCGTTCCCAGATCGACACCGAGGCACCACTGCGTCATATCCCACTCCCCGTAGATCCAGACCTCCATCATCCCGCATCCGGCGCCCCCTCACGGGGCGCGCGGGGGTTCGTGGACCGGTCCAGGGCCCGCCACGGCGCCGCTCCGGCACGGGAAGGGCGGGGCGGGGCAGAGCGGCTCGGGACGAAGACGGCGCCAGGCAGAGGGGGGCGGACAGGGGGACGGACGCGGCACGAGGCGGAGAGCGGAGGGCGGCGCGAGGCGGTCAGCCCTCCGTGCCGCCCTCCGACCGTACGGCCAGGGCGGCCAGGACGCGGGCGAAGTCCGGCGGGGGCGCGACCACCAGCCGGGTCTGCCCGTCCTGGTCGATCAGGTCCGCCCTGATCAGGGAGAGGCGGCCGGCGTGCCACCAGTAGACCTGGGGGCTGAGGGCCCCGGCCCGCCGGTCGAACTCCCGCTGCGCGAACAGCCGGAGCCGCTCGATCGCGCGGACCACGCCGATGCCCTCGACCGGATGCACGATCAACGTCGCCGGATCGGGCAGCGCGACGAGGACCCCGTCGGAGGGGACGCGCAGGTAGTCGCCCAGTCTGCGCAGGTGGGCCGCGGCGCCCTCGGTGGGACCGGTCAGCCTGCGGACCGCCACGCCGCCGAGATCGCCCTCGGTCATCGAGAGCCGCTCGTCCCTGCGGGCGTTCTCCAGGGCCAGGTCGAGCGCCTGACCGGCGGTGATCGGCCAGCAGCCGACCTCCTCCGGGCGGACCGGACGGCCGCCGGAGCCGGTGGAGGCGGGGCCGATGGTGAGCACCTCGACCAGGTCGGCGGTGAGGTGGCGCCCGACCACGTGGGCCGGGTCGAGATCGTCGTCGAGCTGGATGCGGGTCCGCAGCCTCGGCCGGGCCTGCTCGAGGTCACAGGCGTCGAAGGGCTCGTCGGCGCATGCCAGCGCGTGGGCCAGGTGGCCGGAGACGAGGACGGGCCAGTCCTCGCGGGAGCGGCGCAGGGCCTCGGCGCGCAGCCCGGCGAGGCGCACCGTGAGCCGGCGCGGGCCGGTGAGCGTCAGGGTGGCGCCGTCCGGCTCGAAGGCGCAGGCGTAGCCGAGATTGTCCGCGACCAGGGCGAGCAGGGAGTCGAGGTCGACTTCTTCGACCGGACGCCTGGGCGTCTCGGCCCGCCGGTCGCGGCGCCGCCGGAACAATCTCACGCGTGCGTCCCCTCTGCCGGTTTCCTCCTAGGTTCGCACCTAGAGTGCCGTGTTCGCGCCCCCGGTTGAGTAGGCCAGAGAGCACGATTCTGCATCAATAGCACCAAGTGTCCCTAGTAATACGGAAAATTGTGGCTTTCCGTGACCTATGGGGAGACCTGCGATCACGGGCACGCCGAGCGGCCCGAGGAGCTCCTCCAGCACCGGATAGGGGTCCCCGCAGCCGACCCAGGAGCCCAGGACGAATCCGGCGGCCCCGTCGAGCGCGCCCGCCTGGAACAACTGTGTGATCATCCTGTCGATCCGGTACGGCGCCTCGGTCACGTCCTCCAGCAGGACGATCCGTCCCCGCGCCGAGAGCGCGTACGGGGTGCCGCAGAGCGCGGCCAGCAGGCTGAGGTTGCCGCCGGTCACCGGGGCGGTGACCGCGCCGCCGGTGATCACCCGGTCTCCGGTGACGGCCGGCGGCGCACCGGCCAGGGCGGCGGTGAAGTTCTCGAACGTGCGCGGCTCGGGCCCCTCGGGGTCGCTGATCGTGGAACAGGCCGGCATCGGGCCGAACCAGGAGGCGATGCCCAGCTCCACGGCGAGCGCGGCGTGCAGCGCGGTGACGTCGCTGGAACCGGCGAACGCCTTGGGCCCGGCGGCCCGCATGGCGTCCCAGTCCAGCAGCCCCAGGATCCGGGTGGCGCCGTAGCCGCCGCGGGCGCAGAACACCGCGGTCACCTCGGGGTCGCACCAGGCGTCCTGCAGGTCGGCCGCCCGGCCGGCGTCCGGGCCCGCCAGGTAGCGGTCCCGCTCCAGCACGTGCGGGCCGGTGCGGACCTTCAGGCCGAGGCCCTCCAGCACGCGGACGCCCCGCGCCAGCCGCTCGGGGTCGGGAGGGCCGCACGGCGCCACCACGGCCACCGTGTCGCCCGGACGCGGCGGGGGCGGGAGCGTCAGCCCGGCGGCCGGTTCTTTCACCCCGCAAACGGTGCCACACTGGGCTTTCATATGCGACCTCCGCCCCACATCCTGGTGGTCAACGGCATCAAGGTCCGCCGGCCGGTGTTCGTGCTCGCCGCCCCCCACTCCGGCGCGGACCTGCTGGCCCGTGCCCTGAAACGCTCCCCCGGCTTCCACATGACCATGGGGCGGGCGTCGGTGGCGCACGTCGTCTACGCCTTCGCCCGGCGGCCCTCGATCGCCGGCCGGGGCATGGGGGCGACCCGCGTGCTCCGCGACGCCCTGGCCGAGTCCTGGCAGCTGCTGCCCGGCGCCTGCGCCGAGTGCCCGCCCCCCTGCCGGGAGGCCGGCGGCGTGACCGGCGCGGGGCCGTGCACGACCTCGGACGCCGTGGCCCGCTTCGGCGACGCCAGCCCCGACCTGATCTACAGCGCCCCGGTGCTGCTGCAGGCCTTCCCCGACGCCCGCTTCGTGCAGCTGATCAGGGACGGCCGCGACGTGGCCGCCGACATGCTGGCCGACCCCGCCTCCCTGACGTGGTTCAAGCCCTCCATGCTGAGCGAGGAGACGGAGTTCCCCAACCCCTTCCTGGGCGTCAACTCCGGCGAGCACAGCGAGCGCTGGAAGGCGATGGCCACGGCGGGCAAGTGCGCGCTGCGCTGGCGCAGCGCGGTCCGCCTCTCGGCCTCGCTGCACCACGAGCTGCCCCGCGACCAGTTGCTCACGCTGCGGTACGAGGACCTGGTCTCCTCGCCCGCCGAGACCGTGGACGGGCTCTCCCGCTTCCTGGAGACCCGGGTCCCGAGGGTCGCCCTGCTGGGTCCGAGCGTGCCCAGGGTCGGCATCTGGCGCACCCGCCTGCGCGAGAGCGACGTCGAGCTGGTCTCCAAGGTCGCCCGGGAGGAGCTCGCCCGCCTGGGCTACAGCCGGCCGTCCTGACGCCGGGCCGGCCGGCCCCGCGGGAGGGGCACGGCCTCAGTGCGCCGGCACCTCGAACGTCGCCCAGGGGCGGATGTCCCCCGGCCGCGCCGGGAGGGCTTCCCGGGCGTGCAGGGTCTTCAGGATCGTCTCCCAGGTGCCGTCCAGCGTCCAGCGGCGGTGGCGGTTGTAGACGGTCTTCCACTTCCCGTACGTCTCCGGCAGTCGCCGCCAGGAACAGCCGGTCCTGGTGCGGAAGAACACCCCGTCGATGATCGTGCGGTGGTCGGCCCACCGGTTTCCCTGCCGGGCGTGAGCGGGCAGCAGCGGCGCCAGGGACTCCCACTCGTCGTCGGTCAGGTCATCACGTCTCAGGCGGTCATCCACGATCACATGATCTACACCATCGGCGCTTGAAGATCCACTCGGATCGGTGCCGGCCCTCCGGGGACGTCCCGCCGGCGGGAACGACCCCTCAGGAGGCCTCGCTGAACTGGGTGCGGTAGAGCTCGGCGTAGACCGACCCCAGGGCCAGCAGCTCCTCGTGGCGGCCCCGCTCGACCACCCTGCCGTCCTGGACCACCAGGATCTGGTCGGCCTCGCGGATCGTGGAGAGCCGGTGGGCGATGACCAGCGAGGTACGCCCGGCCAGCGCGATCTTCAGGGCCTGCTGGACGGCCGCCTCGGACTCGGAGTCCAGGTGGGCGGTGGCCTCGTCCAGCACGACCACGCGGGGGGCCTTGAGCAGCAGCCTGGCCAGCGCCAGCCGCTGCTTCTCCCCGCCCGACAGCCGGTGGCCCCGGTCGCCCACCACGGTCTCCAGCCCGTCGGGCAGGTCCAGGACCAGGTCGGCGATCTGGGCGGCCCGCAGCGCGTCCCAGATCTCCTCCTCGCCCGCCCCGGGCCTGGCGTAGCGGAGGTTGGCGCCGATCGTGTCGTGGAACAGGTGGGCGTCCTGCATGACGACCCCGACGGTGTCGCGCAGCGAGTCCAGGGTGGCCTCGCGCACGTCCAGGCCGTTGACGCGGACCGCGCCGGCCGAGACGTCGTACAGCCGGGAGGCCAGGGCGGTGATGGTCGTCTTGCCCGCGCCGGAGGGGCCGACCAGGGCGACCATCTCGCCGGGACGGGCGGTGAAGGTGACACCGCTCAGCACCTCGTGGCCGGGCCCGGTGTCGGGGCGGGCCACCGCCTCCAGCGAGGCCAGCGACACCTCCGAGGCCGACGGGTAGGTGAACCGGACGTCGTCGAACTCGATCGAGACCGGGCCGGGCGGGACCGGCCCGGCGCCAGGCCGGTCGGCGACCATGGGCCGCAGGTCGAGCACCTCGAAGACCCGGTCGAAGCTGACCAGCGCGGTCATCACGTCCACGTGCACGTTCGACAGGCTCGTCAGCGGCCCGTACAGGCGCATCAGGAGAGCGGCGAGCGCCACCAGGGTGCCCAGCTCGAACGCCCCGGAGACGGCCAGCACGCCGCCCACCCCGTAGACCAGCGCGGTGGCCAGCGCGGCGACCAGGCCGAGGGCGGCGCGGAAGACCGTGCCGTACATGCCGACGGTGACGCCCACGTCGCGCACCCGCCCGGCCTTCCCGGCGAAGGCGGAGGCCTCGTCGGCCGGGCGGCCGTAGAGCTTGGCGACCATGGCGCCGGCGACGTTGAACCGCTCGGTCATCATGGAGCTCATCTCGGCGTCGAGCTCCATCTGCTCGCGGGTGAGGCCGGACATCTTCCTGCCGACCCACTTGGCGGGCAGGATGAAGACCGGCAGCAGCACCAGGGCGACCACGGTGATCTGCCAGGAGAGCACCAGCATGGCGCCGAGGACCAGCACCAGCATGACCACGTTGGCCACGACCGACGACAGCGTGCTGGTCAGGGCCCGCTGGGCGCCGATGACGTCGGTGTTGAGCCGGGAGACCAGGGCGCCGGTCTGGGTGCGGGTGAAGAAGGCCACGGGCATCCGCTGGACGTGGTCGAAGACCTCGGTGCGCAGGTTGTAGATCAGTCCCTCGCCGATCCGCGAGGAGAACCATCGCTGGGCCAGGGTGAGCGCCGCGTCGGCGACCGCCAGGCCCGCGATGACCAGCGCCAGGGCGATCACGACTCCGGTGCGCCTCGCGCCGATGCCGTCGTCGATGATCGCCTTCATCAGCAGCGGGTTGGCGATCACGATGACCGAGCCGACCACGACCAGCGCCAGGAAGGCGGCGATGTGCCGGGAGAAGGGCCGGGCGTAGCGGGCGATGCGCCGGACCGTGCCCGGCGCCAGTCGTTCCTTGGTCACCGAGCTGTCGCGCCGCAGCGAGCGCATCATCTGGGGCCCGAAGCCCCCGCCCATCATCGTCATCCGGCCTCCTTCGTCGATGCGAGCACCGCGAAGGGCGCGCCCATTCCCCCGTCAGCTCCGGGCGAACACCCGAGAACCCGCGGGAACGGATCTCCCGTACCGGTCCGGGGCCTATCCGGAGGCCTTCCCGCTCCCCTCCCCGAAGAGCGCCCTGATCCTCGCCGCCTGCTCGCGGCCCTCGGCCTCGGCCTGCTCGGCCAGGGTGCGCCCCGAAGCGCCCTGGAGCAGCCGCTTGGTCGCCGTCGCGGCGTCCCGGTTCGTGGCCAGCAGCGCGGCCGTCAGGTCCCGTACGGCCTCGTCCAGCTCCCCGGGCGCGACGACCAGCTCGGCCAGCCCGATCCGCGCTGCCTCCTGTGCCCCCACGACACGGGCGGTCAGGCAGATCTCGATGGCCCTGGACAGCCCCACCAGCTCGACCAGCGGCTTGGTGCCGGTCAGGTCGGGGACCAGCCCGAGGGCGGGCTCCTTCATGCACAGCTTGGCGTCGTCCGCCAGGACCCGCAGGTCACAGGCGAGCGCCAGCTGAAACCCCGCACCGATCGCGTGGCCCTGAACCGCTGCCACCGAGACGATGTCGGGACGCCTCAGCCAGAGGAAACCCCGCTGGGCCTGTGCCACCCGGTCGGCGAACCTCGCCTCTCCGTGTGCCACCGAGGACGCGAACGACCCCTGCCCCGGAACCCCCTCCGGGGTGAACATCCTCAGATCGATCCCTGCCGAGAAGGACGGCCCCTCACCTCTGATCACGACGACCCTCACCTGCTGCGGCAGGCCGTCACCGATATGAGCCAAGGCCGACCAGGTCGCGAACGTCTGAGCGTTCCGCTTGTCCGGCCGGTCCAGCGTGATCGTCGCGATCTCGCCGTCCACCTCGTAGCGCAGACCGACCTCCTTCAGAGAGATCTCCTCCGCACTCCCCCCGAACGACACTTCCGTCATCGCCTCTTCTCCCGCCTTCCGTCTCCGCCTCGCCCGAGCCTATCGACCTCCAGAATGAGGTTCTACAGGTCGGGCGGGACGGCGTCGGCGTGTGGGGGATCGAGCGGCTGCGGTCGCGCGTTCCGAGGCGGGGTCAGCGCTTTGACTTGCCCCGGGTGGCTCCGCCGCGTCCGCGCAGAGTCACACCGGACTCGCTGAGGATGCGGTGGATGAACCCGTATGACCTTCCGGTCGAAGCGGCCAGAGCACGGATGCTCTCACCGGCGCTGTATCGCTTCTTCAGATCGGAGGCCAGTTTCTCCCGATCGGCCCCGGTGACCCGGGTGCCCTTCTTCAGTGTGTCGGCCACGAGTACCTCCTGTAGTGCCAGACTTCCGCAGCGTTACACACGCCATGATCAGTCATTTCAGCGAGATCGGCTACCTACTCCATGGGAAAAGATCCGTACCCGCTCAAATTAAGATCAGGCAAGTGCCACAAGATCGGAAAATTCCTCGCTCCACGCGTCTTCGATTCCGTCAGGCAGCAAGATCACCCTATCGGGTCGTAGAGCCTCTACAGCACCCTCATCATGCGTGACGAGCACAATTGCCCCAGAATAGGACGCTAGGGCCGAAAGCACCTGCTCCCTGCTGGCCGGGTCGAGGTTGTTGGTGGGCTCGTCCAGGAGCAGCACGTTGGCCGCGGACAGCACCAGCGTCGCCAGCGCCAGCCGCGTCTTCTCCCCTCCCGACAGCACCCCGGCGGGTTTGTCCACGTCGTCGCCGGTGAACAGGAACGAGCCCAGCACCTTGCGCAGCTCCACGTCGGGCAGCTCCCCCCCGGCCGAGCGCATGTTCTCCAGCACGGTGCGGTCGGGGTCGATGGTCTCGTGCTCCTGGGCGTAGTAGCCGAGCTTGAGCCCGTGACCGGGCTTGACCGCGCCGGTGTCGGGCTCCTCGATCCCGCCCAGGATGCGCAGCAGGGTGGTCTTGCCCGCGCCGTTCAGGCCCAGGATGACGACCCTGCTGCCCCGGTCGACCGCGGCGTCGACGTCGGTGAAGACCTCCAGCGAGCCGTAGGACTTCGACAGCCCCTCGGCCATGATCGGGGTACGCCCGCACGGGGCGGGCTGGGGGAAGCGCAGCCTGGCGACCTTGTCGCTGCGCCGCTCCACCTCCAGGCCCGACAGCAGGCGCTCGGCGCGGCGCTGCATGTCCTGCGCGGCCTTGGCCTTGGTGGCCTTGGCGCGCATCTTGTCGGCCTGCGACATCAGGGCCGAGGCCTGCTTCTCGGCGTTGGCCCGCTCACGACGCCTGCGCTTCTCGTCGGTCTCCCGCTGGGCCAGATAGGCCTTCCAGCCGACGTTGTAGGTGTCGATCACGGCGCGGTTGGCGTCGAGGTGCAGGACGCGGTTTACCGTCGCTTCAAGAAGACCCACGTCGTGGCTGATAATGATCAAGCCGCCCTGGTGAGATCGTAAAAAATCACGAAGCCACCCGATTGAGTCCGCATCTAGGTGGTTTGTCGGCTCGTCAAGCAGGAGAGTCTCCGCCCCGCTGAACAGGATCCGGGCCAGTTCCACCCGCCTGCGCTGCCCTCCGGACAGGGTCTCCAGCGGCTGGCCGAGCACCCGGTCGGGCAGGCCCAGGCTGGAGGCGATGGAGGCGGCCTCGGACTCGGCGGCGTACCCGCCCAGCACGTGGAGCCGGTCCTCCAGGCGCCCGTAGGCGCGTACCGCGCGGTCCCGGGTGCGGTCGTCGGCCGAGGACATGCCGAGCTCGGCCTCGCGCAGCCCGTTCAGCACCTGGTCGAGACCCCGGGCCGACAGGATCCGGTCGCGGGCCAGCACGTGCAGGTCACCGGTGCGGGGGTCCTGGGGCAGGTAGCCGACCTCGCCGGTGATGGAGACCGTGCCGCCCGCGGGCGACCCCTCTCCCGCGAGCACCCGGGTCAGCGTCGTCTTGCCTGCCCCGTTGCGGCCGACGAGCCCGATCTTGTCGCCCGGGTTGACCCGGAACGAGGCACCCTCGATGAGCAGCCGCGCGCCGGCCCTCAGCTCGATGTCAGAAGCTACGATCATGGTTGGAGAACACTCCCAGCAGGAAATACACAGGCTCGCTTCACTGTGGCCGAACCCGCCGCGCCCTGTGTCTCCCGGCTCTCGGCTCGGCCGTCTCGCCTTCATCGGGACGACGGTCAATCGGGAGTGCGCATACCGATCAGTGTACGGCGCGTCACCGGCCCTCTTCTCCTCGTTTACCCGGCCCCGGTCACGCCGGACCGGTCGTCCCGGCGCGGACCGGGCCACCCGGAGCCGGTCACCGGCGACACGGGACCCGGCTAGGCCGGGTCGGTCACCCTGATGCGGACCGCGCGGAACTGGGCGGGGGTGTCCCTGAGCACCACCAGCCGCGGATCGGGAACGGTCAGGAAGGGCTCGGCCTCCAGCGCGAAGACCGGCGCCAGCCTGCGGTCGGGCCGCAGCGCGTCGACCGCCCGCCGGTCACCGCCCAGCACGACCGCCTCCAGCCCGTCCACGTACGGGGACAGGACCCGCAACGCCACCTCGGCCGCGGCCTCGTGCGCCTGGTCCACCTGCTTCTCCCTGCGCCGGGCGAAGCGCCGCTGGGACCAGCCGCCCGCCGCGCTGCGCCCGTGGACCTGCCGCGAGCCCACCTTGGAGGAGACCAGCTCCTCACCCTGGAAGATCCCGGCCGCGTGGCCGCCCAGGCGCACCAGCAGCACGCCGATCCTGCGCTCGGTGCGCACGTGGGTGACCAGCCGGGCCAGCGGCCCGCCCCCCGCGCCGGTCAGCGGCGGGAAGGGCACCTGGCACTCGGCCACCGCGCCGTCCGCCCCCCGCAGCCGTACGACGCCGGGCGAGGCCGTCACCTCCGGCGGGCCGTGCCGCTCGACGAAGCCGTCGATCCAGCGGTTCAGCCGCTCGGGCGCCACCGAGACCCAGCGGCCTCCGCCCTTTGCCGGTCGCGACGTCACGGGACAAGACACTACCCGGGCACGACCGCCACCACGGCCACCAGGGCCGCCACGGCCGCCGTGGCCGCCGTGCGATCCCGGTGATCGATGTCAACGAACAGCGAAATGTCGGTGAACATCACCATGAGTCACTTCTGTAACGCTCCGGGAGACACCATGCTCTCCACGTGACGACCAGAGCGCACGCCCTTCCGCACTCCCCGGCGACGGCCGCCGCGCCGGCGGCCGTGGGCGTCACGCCCGTCGTCGATCTCGACACCGGGGGCGTCATCGCCCTCCAGGCGAGCGGCGGGCACCAGGGCCAGGGCAACATCTCCTCCACCGTCGAGACGGTACGCGGCCTCGCCGGCGGCGACGTCCCGCTCCCGCTGGTGCTGACCCTGCCCACGGCCGCGGTGATCGGCGGGTCGGCCGCGCTGGCGCTGCTCCACGAGGCGCTGCGCGCGTCCGGCCGGCGGCCCCGCGAGGTGATCCTCACCGTCAGGGGCGACTTCGCCCAGTTCGAGCGGGGCTCCCTGCTCACCGGGCTGGACGGCCTGCGCGCCATCGGCTACCTCATCGCCGTGGGCGACCTGGGAAGCGGCCACATCCCGCTGGACCTGCTCGCCGACGCCGCGCCGTACCTGGCGGTGCTCTCCTCCGGCCTGGTCGCCCAGGCGGCCCGCGACCCGCGCCGCGCCGCGATCGGCGAGGGCGTCGCCAGGCTCGCCCGGGGGACGGGGGCGCACGTGCTGGCCCCCGGCGTGCGCGACGAGGCGCAGCTCGCCGCGGTCCGCGGCTGGGGGGTGCGGCTGGCGCAGGGACCGCTGCTGGTCCCCGGCCCGTCCGGCCGCGTGCACGTCCCGCTCCCCGTCGTCGAGCGGGAGCCGTCGCGGTTCGTGCTCGGCCCGCGCGTCCAGGAGTTCCTGATGCCCGCGGTCACCCTCCCCTACGAGGCCACCGCCGAGGCCGTGATCGACGCCTTCGGCGGCGAGCCGTCGATCACCAGCGTGATCCTCGTCGACGACTACCAGCGCCCGCGGGGCAGCCTCGACCGCAGCCGTTTCCTGCTCTCGATCGCCGGCCGCTTCGGCCACGCCCTGCACGGCAGGAAGGCCGCCGGGCGGCTGGCCGACCCGGCCCGTACGGTTCCCAGGACCACCCCGGCCATCGCGGCCATGCAGGTGGCGGGCCAGGACGCCGAGCGCGTCTACGACGACCTGGTCGTCACCGACGAGGTCGGCCGCTGCATGGGCATCGTCCGCGTCTCCGACCTGATCCGCCAGGTCGCCGCCATGGAGCACTGACGATCTCGCACCGACCTGCCTCCTTTACGTTGTAGATTCACGGCTCCGCCCTTGGCAGGGACGGACGATCCCGATAGGAAAGGGCGTACAAGGGCGGCGGGCGGCGGCGGGAGGCACGGCATGGACCATCAGGGACCTCCCGTCGGGCGGCGGAGGCTGCTGGGCGCGGGACTGCTGGGCGCGGGGCTGGTGGCCGGGGGCACGCTGTCCGGCTGCACCCCCGGCACCTCGGGCACCTCGGGCGGCGCTGCCGGTTCCTCCGGCGACGCGGCCGGGTCGCGGACACCGCGCTTCGACCCCGCCGACTGGGATTCGGTGCGCGCCCAGTTCCCGCTGGACCCCTCCTACGCCCAGTTCGCCGCCTACGTGCTCGCCGCCCACCCGGCGCCGGTGCGGCGGGCGATCGAGGAGCACCGGCGCGGCCTGGACACCGACACCGACGCCTACCTGCACGGCGAGGACCACGAGGGGGCCGTACGCGAGGCCGCCGCGGCCTACCTGGGCGCCGAAGCCCCCGACGTGGCGCTGACCGACAGCACCACGATGGGCCTGGGCCTGCTCTACGGCGGCATGCGGCTGTCGCCGGGCCAGGACGTGCTGACCACCGAGCACGACTTCTACGCCACCCACGAGGCCCTGCGGCTGCTCGCCGCCAGGACGGGCGCCCGGGTCCGCAGGGTCCGTCTCTACGACGACCCGGCCACGGCCTCGGCCGACGCGATCGTCTCCCGGCTGAGGGCCGGGCTCGGGCCGAGGACCCGGGTGGTGGCGATCACCTGGGTGCACTCGGGCACCGGGGTGCGGATGCCGGTCAGGGCGATCGCCGACATGGTCGCCGAGGCCAACCGGGACAGGGACGCCGCCGACCGGGCGCTGCTCTGCGTGGACGGGGTGCACGGCCTCGGCGCCACGGCCGACCAGGTCGAGGCGCTGGGCTGCGACTTCCTGACCGCGGGCACCCACAAGTGGCTGTTCGGCCCCCGGGGCACCGGCGTGCTGTGGGGGCGGGGGAAGGCCTGGGACGCGTTGCTCCCGGTGATCCCCACCTTCTCCGGCAGGGTCGACCTCGACGCCGGCGGCGGGACGGGCGAGGCCTACCGGCCGTACGGGCCGGGCGGGCTGCTCGGCACCCCGGGCGGTTACCACAGCTTCGAGCACCGCTGGGCGCTGGGCGAGGCGTTCGCCTTCCACCGGGCGATCGGCAGGGAGCGGGTGGCCGCCAGGATCACCGAGCAGGCCACCCGGCTCAAGGCCGGGCTCGCCGCCCTGCCCAACGTGCGGCTGGTCACCCCCCGCTCCCCCGAGCTGTCCGCCGGCCTGGTCTGCTGCGCGATCGACGGCCTGGACGCCCCGTCCGCCGCGGGCAGGCTCCGCAAGGACCACCGGATCATCACCAGCGTCACCCCCTACCAGGAGGTCTACCTGCGCTTCGGTCCCGGGATCGTCACCACCCCGGAGCAGGTCGACCAGGCGGTCAAGGCCGTGGCCTCCCTCAGGTGACGTAAGGTACTACTTAGGCTTACCTAACTCGTACCCCGGGAGTGACCGCATGGCAGATGACAAGGACGCTCGCCCCGCACGGAAGGTGACGACAGGCCGGGTCCTGCGCACCGAGCGGCTCACCCCGCACATGATCCGGGTGGTGCTGGGCGGTGAGGGCCTCGCCGGTTTCAGCACCGACGAGTACGCCGACCACTACGTGAAGCTGCTGTTCCCCCCGGCCGGGGTGAGCTACCCGCGGCCGTTCGACATGGAGGCCGTCCGCCGCGACCTGCCCCGCGAGCAGTGGCCCACCACCCGCACCTACACCGTCCGCCGCTGGGACGCCGAGGCGGGTGAGCTGACGATCGACTTCGTCCACCACGGCGACAGCGGCCTCGCCGGGCCGTGGGCCGACCGGGCCCGGCCCGGTGACGAGCTGCACTTCTTCGGCCCCGGCGGCGCGTACAGCCCCGATCCCGAGGCCGGCTGGCACCTGCTCGCCGGTGACGAGAGCGCGCTGCCCGCCATCGCCGTCGCCCTGGAGCACCTGCCCGCCGGAGCCCCGGCCTGGGCCCTCGTCGAGGTCGCGGGTCCCGAGGAGGAGCAGCGCCTCGACTCCCCCGGCGACGTGAAGATCGTCTGGTTGCACCGGGGGGACGCCCCGTACGGCGAGATGCTGGTCAGGGCGGTCCGCGAGCTCGACTTCCCCGACGGCGTCGTGCACGCCTTCGTCCACGGCGAGGCGGGCGCCGTGCGCGAGATCAGGCGCCACCTGCGCACCGAGCGCGGCATCCCGCTGTCGCGGCTGTCCATCTCGGGCTACTGGCGTGTGGGCCGCGACGACGAGGCCTGGCGTTCCTCCAAGCGCGAGTGGAACGAGCAGATCGAGGCCGAGGAGGCCGCGGCCCTGTCCTCCTGAACCGGTCCGTCCCGGTTTCCCCGGACCGGCCCCCTCTCCCTTCGGACCGGCCTCTCCCCGCCTTCCCCCGGACCGCCCCCTGCCCCGGGCCTCGGTGCGCCGGCGCGCGCACGCCCGTTCAGGCCCTTCGGGAGAGGGCGGGCCGTGCGGGGATCCGGTCAGAGCCAGCCCTGGGTACGGGCGCGTTCGGCGGCCTCGGTGCGGTTGCGGGCGTGCGTCTTCTGGATGGCCGAGGACAGGTAGTTGCGGACCGTGCCCTCCGACAGGTGCAGGTGAGCGGCGATGTCGGCGATGCTGGAGCCGCCCTCGGCGGAGGCCAGGACGTCGCGCTCGCGGGACGACAGCGGGTTGGGGCCGGCGCTGAGCGCGGCGGCCGCCAGGCCCGGGTCGATGACGCGCTCGCCGCCGCGGACCCGCCGTACGGCGGCGGCCAGCTCGCGGGCCGGGCTGTCCTTGACCAGGAAGGCCGCCGCGCCCGCCTCCATCGCCCTGCGCAGGTAGCCGGGACGCCCGAAGGTGGTCAGGATCATGACCCGGCAGCCGGGCAGCGCCTCGCGGATCCGCGCCCCGGCGGTGATGCCGTCCCCGCCGGGCATCTCGACGTCGAGGAGCGCGATGTCGGGGCGGGTCTCCAGCGCCACGGCGAGCGCCTCCCGCGCCGAGGCCGCCTCCCCCACCACCTCGATGTCGGGCTCCAGGCCGAGCAGCGAGGCCAGCGCGCCCCGTACCATCGCCTGGTCCTCCACCAGCAGCACCCGGATCACCGTGCCCGCCGCGTCCGACGCGGCAGGCACGGGGGGCACGGGGGGCACGGCGGGCGCGCCCGGTCGTCCCCGCCGGAGGTCAGCCACGGGGCACCACCACCCGCAGGGCGAAGCCGGGCGGGCGCGGCGCGGCGGAGACCGTACCGCCCGCCGCCCGTACCCGCTCGGTGAGCCCGGTCAGCCCGTTGCCCGGCCCGTAGGGGTCGGCGCCCCGCCCGTCGTCGACGATCTCCAGGGTGGCGGCCCTGTCGTCGAGGGTCACCTCGATCTCGCACCGCGTCGCCCGCGCGTGCCGGATGACGTTGGTGACGCCCTCGCGCACCGCCCAGCCGAGCAGTTCCTCCAGAGCGCCGGGCAGCGGGGTGCCCGCGAGCCGGATCGTCACCTTCGTCCCCGCCCCCTCCAGGGCGGCGCGGGCGCCGTCCAGCTCGCCCGCCAGGCCGCGCTGCCGGTAGCCGGTGACGGCGTCGCGCACCTCGACCAGCGCCTGCCTGGCCACCGACTCGATGTCGCGGATCTCCGCCACGGCCCGTTCCGAGCCGTCCTCGGCCAGCCGCCCGGCCAGTTCGCTCTTCAGGACGATCAACGACAGGCTGTGGCCGAGCAGGTCGTGCAGGTCCCTGGCGATGCGCAGCCGCTCCTCGCTCGCCGCCAGCCGCGCCACCTCCTCCTGCGCCCGGCGGAGCCGCATCACCAGCATCCTGGTGTTGCGCATCCCCATGAACAGGACGCCGAGCGTGACGACCTGGAAGACGAGCACCAGGGTGGTGCCGAGGTCGTGCTCCTTCAGCAGGCCGATCAGCAGGACGGCGACGGCCATCGCGGTGACGCCCGCCACCGACAGCCGGGGGCTCAGCGCCATGCTGTAGACCACCGTCATGTAGATCGGCAGCGTCGTCCAGCCGCCGCCGAAGGCCGCCGCCAGGCCGACCCCCAGCAGCGTGGTCACCCCCAGCAGCCAGTACGTCAGGCGGGTCGGCTCGCCGAAGTCCGCCGGGCTGAGCACGGTGGCGACGTAGCAGGCGACGAAGACCGCCAGCCCCGCGCCGCCCCACAGGGCCCTGGTGCCGCTCACCTCGCCGGTGACGATCTCCAGCACCGGGAAGCACAGGTAGACGAGGCCGATGGAGATCCCCGCCAGCCGCCTCCGGCGGGACGGGGGGGAGCCCGTGCCGCCGAAGGTGAGCCCGGAGAGGATCGTCATGCGCGGGCGAGGGCCCGGCGGTAGGTGAGCACCGCGACGACGCAGAGCCCGGCGGCCCAGGCCACGACCGTCACCACCTCGGACACCGGCGGCGCGCTTCCCGCGACGATGTGCCGGCCGATGTCGGCGTAGGAGAAGGAGGGCAGCACCTGGGCGACGGTCCTCATGGCCTCGGGCATGATCTCCACAGGGAACCACAGACCCCCCAGGAGCGCCAGCCCGAACACCCCGACCATCGCGGCCGACTGGGCGGTGTCCCCGGGCAGCAGCGAGCCGATCGTCAGGCCGAGCGCGGCGAACGGCACGGCGCCGATCCACAGGATCGGGATCAGCGACAGCCACTCCGCCGCCGTCAGCCGGACGCCCTGGAAGAGGACCGCGGCCAGGCAGACCAGCAGCAGGGACGGGAGCACCAGCAGCAGCGAGGTGACCAGCTTGGTGACGATGATCGACCAGCCGGGCAACGGGGTGGTCCGCAACTGGCGCAGCCAGCCGGACCGCCTCTCCTGCGCCCACGGCACGGCGGTGCTCATCATGGAGGCAGCGATCGCCCCGTAGGCGCCCATGGAGACCATGAGGACGGCGGAGGCCCTGGCCCCGTCGGCGCTGATCCCGTCGCCCCACACGCTGGAGAAGACCAGGTAGAACACCACGGGGAAGCCGACCACGAAGATGGCGTAGCGCTTGTTGCGCAGCATCCGCAGGGCTTCGATCCTGATGTGGTTCGGCATCACGGCTCCCGGGTGAGGGCGAGGAAGGCGTCTTCGAGGTCGGCGCCGGTGATCCTGAGGTCGCGGACGTCCAGCGAGGTGCCGCGGTACAGGGCCGCCACGGTGGCGTCGGGATCGGCGGTGCGCAGCAGCGCGGCGCCGTCGGCGACCTCCACCGCCACGACCCCGGGCAGGGCGTCGAGGCCGGCGACGGCCTGCCCGCCGAGGGAGAAGCGGACGACGTGCCCGCCGTTGCCCGCCTTGATCTGGTCGGCGGTGCCGTCGGCCACGATCCGGCCCCTGGCGATGACGACGACCCGGTCGGAGTTCTCGTCGGCCTCCTGCATGTAGTGGGTGGCGAACAGGACCGTGCGGCCCCCGGCGGCGTAGGCGCGCATGCTCTCCCAGAACCGCAGCCGCGACTCCACGTCCATGGCCGCGGTCGGCTCGTCCAGCACCAGCAGCCTGGGCGCCCCGGCGACGGCCAGGGCGAACCTGACCCGCTGCGCCTGCCCGCCGGACAGCCTGTCGGCGCGCCGCCGCGCGAGGTCGGTGAGATCGGCCATCGCCAGGACCTCGTCGAGGCCGAGCGGCTCGGGGTAGAGCCGCCGGACGAAGTCGACCGTCTCGCGGACCGTGAGCTCGGGGATGAGGTCGCCGGTCTGCGGCATGGCCCCGATGTCGCCGCGGGCGACGGCCTCGTCGGGGGAACCGCCCAGCACCTCCACGCGGCCGCGGGTGGGACGGGTCAGGCCGAGCAGCATGCCGATCGAGGTCGACTTCCCGGCCCCGTTGGGGCCGAGCAGGGCGACGGTCCGCCCTGCCTCGACGGTGAGATCCAGGCTGTCGACGGCGAGCACGTCCCCGTAGCTCTTGCTCACGTCGGTGAAGGTGATCGCGTTCATGCCCCAACGCTAGGAGCGCCCGGCGCCGATCCGCAGTGCCACTCCTCCGGGTTCGGCGGTGACATTTGTCAGACGCGGCAGGCGAAGATGGCGGTCACCAGGATCGCCTTGGCGCCGATCTCCGAGAGCTCGTCCATGATCTGCTGGTGGCCCTTGCGCGGCACCATGGCGCGGACCGCGACCCACCCCTCCCGGTGCAGCGGGGAGACCGTCGGGCCCTCCATGCCGGGGGTGAGGGCGATGGCCTCCTCGATCCGCTCGGCACGGATGTCGTAGTCCATCATCACGTAGTCGCGCGCCATCAGCACGCCCTGCAGGCGGCGGATGAGCTGGCGCAGGCCCGGGGCCTCGGCCGCGCCGACCTGCTTGATCAGCACGCCCTCGGAGTGCGCGATCGGCTCGCCGAAGACCTCCAGGCCGATGTTGCGCAGCGTGGTGCCGGTCTCCACGACGTCGGCCACGGCGTCGGCCACGCCGAGCCGGATGGCGGTCTCGACCGCGCCGTCCAGCTTGATCACCCTGGCCTCGACGCCCCGCTCGGCGAGGTAGGACTCCAGCAGTCCCGCGTACGCGGTGGCGACGCGCTTGCCCTTGAGGTCGACGACGGAGTCGAAGTCGCCGGGGTTGGCGGCGAAACGGAAGGTGGAGCGGCCGAAGCCGAGCGGGATGAGCTCCTCGACCTGCGCCCCGGAGTCGTGCAGCATGTCACGGCCGGTGATCCCGGCGTCCAGGGTGCCCTCGCCGACGTAGACGGCGATGTCCTTGGGACGCAGGAAGAACAGCTCGCAGGAGTTCTCCGGGTCGACGACCACGAGTTCCTTGCTGTCCTTGCGGGCCCGGTACCCGGCTTCCTTGAGGATCGTCTGGGCCCCCTCGGTGAGGGCGCCCTTGTTGGGTACGGCGAGACGGAGCATGGCGGGTTTCCTTAGGTGTGGACGGGATCTGCCTGCGAGACCGGAAGCCGGGCGCACCGGCTCACAGATGCTTGTAGACCTCGTCCAGCCCGATCCCCTTGGCGATCATGAGGACCTGCACGTGGTAGAGGAGCTGGGAGATCTCCTCGGCCGCCCGCTCGTTCGACTCGTGCTCGGCCGCCATCCAGCTCTCGGCGGCCTCCTCCACGACCTTCTTGCCGATGGCGTGGACCCCGGCGTCCAGCGCGGCCACGGTGCCCGAGCCCTCGGGCCGGGTGCGCGCCTTGTCGGACAGCTCGGCGTACAGCTCTTCGAAGGTCTTCATGATCACTCTCGGCGTCGTCGGATGTGCGCGTCAAGCCTAACGGGCCGACCGGCCTCCGCGTGTGCGGGTCCACGCTCCGGGACGCGATCCGTCCGATGATCGGGCCGGACGGGGGGTCGCGTCCCCGTCCGGACCGGGCGGGCCGTCGCGGGCGGGCTCAGTCGTTGACGCAGCGCAGGACCGGGCGGGTGACGAGCGCGGCCGGGTCGAGCTCGCGGTCGGTGGTGACGTGGAAGGTGACGCTCTCGCCGGGGAGGAGCGTCACCAGCATGTCGTCGACCGAGGCCGCCGGGTCGAGGCGGTCGGGGAACAGGGCCAGCTCGCGCAGGACGGTCCCGGCGGTGACGGTGACGTCCAGGCCGCCGGCCACCGCGGTCACCTCGGCGCGGTGGGCGGCGCGCGGGAACGCCACCCGGGTGTCCTCGGCGAAGAAGGAGACGGCGCGCCGGTCGCCGAGCCTGGCCACGAGCAGTTCGGCGGTGGGGTCTCCCGGGGTCGCGACCGGGCCGGGCAGCGCGACGGCGGCCACCGAGCGGGGTGCCACCTCGACGGCGGCCGTCTCCTTGGCCAGCGGCTCGCCGTCCAGGGCGAGGCGCAGCAGCTCCAGCTCGCCCGCCCACGGCTCGGGGCCGTCGTTGATCACGGCCACGGCGCCGTCGGCGACGGTCAGCAGGCGGTCGTCGTAGACGCGGCGCAACGCGTACCACAGGGGCTTGCGCCGCCCGGCGCCGTCGACGGCCGACCAGGAGGTGACCGGCCAGCAGTCGTTGAGCTGCCACACGATCGTGCCCGCGCAGTAGGGGGCCTGGGCACGGAAGCGCTCGATGCCGTAGGCGACCGCCCTGGCCTGGTTGAGCTGGGTCAGGTAGTGCCAGTCGTCGTAGGTGCGCGGCGCGGGCAGGTGCTCGCCCAGGCCGCGCAGCAGCTTGGCGTTGCCCTCGTGCGCCTTCTGGTGGTGCAGCACCAGGGGCGCGTCGGCGGCCAGCTCGCCGCTGACGGCGGCGCGCAGCGTGGCGTGCACCGGCGGCCCCTGGAAGCCGAACTCGGCCACGAAGCGGGGCCGGTAGTCGCCGTAGCGGGTGTAGTCCTCGCGGTTCCACACGTCCCAGATGTGCAGGGTCCCGCGTGACGGGTCGTTGGGGGGCAGCTCTGGGCCGCCGGAGTAGGGACTGCCCGGCCAGTAGGGGCGGGTGGGGTCCAGCTCGGCGACGACCGACGGGAGCAGGTCGTGGAAGAAGCCCGCCCCCCAGGTGCGCTCGCCCAGGCTCTCGCGCCAGCCCCAGTCGGCGTGGCCCTCCAGCACCTCGTTGTTGCCGCACCACAGCGCCAGCGACGGGCGCCAGGCCAGGCGGGCGACGTTCTCGCGCGCCTCGGCCTCGACCTCGGAGGCGAAGGGCTCCTCCTCGGGGTAGGCGGCGCAGGCGAACGGGAAGTCCTGCCACACCAGCAGGCCCAGCTCGTCGGCCAGGTCGTAGAAGTCCTCGCTCTCGTACAGGCCGCCGCCCCAGATCCGCAGCAGGTTGACCCCCGCCCCGGCGGCCTGGCCGAAGCGCTCGGCCAGGCGGTCGCGGGTGATCCTGGCCGGGAAGCAGTCGTCGGGGATCCAGTTGACGCCGCGTACGAACACCGGCACGTCGTTGACCACCACGGTGAAGGCGTCGCCGGTCCGGTCCAGCCGGACGTCGCGGAACCCGATCAGGCCCCTCCACCGCCGCCCGGCCGGCTCGCCCCTTCCGGAGGTCCCGGACGCCCCGGACCCGTCGTGCGCCCCGGGGCCGGCGGACGGCGCGTCACCGAGGCTCACCGTCAGCTCGTGGCGGTGCTGGGCGCCGTACCCGCGTGGCCACCAGCGTTCCGCGCCGGGCACCCGCAGCGTCAGGACGGCCTCGCGCTCGCCGGGGGCCGTCCGCGCCTCGCACCGGACGCCCGCGACCGAGGCCGTCACGGTCACCGGGGTCTGGGCGGACGACGAGGGCCCGCCGGAGTGCTCCAGGGTGACGTGCACCTCGACGAGGCCGTCCGGCCCGTCGGTGCGCACCAGCGGTCTGACCCCGGCCAGCCGGGTCCCGCTCCAGGAGTGCAGCCCGATCGGCCGCCAGATGCCGGAGGTGACCAGGGCCGGGCCCCAGTCCCAGCCGAAGTTGCAGGCCATCTTGCGGATGAACTGGTACGGCGCCTCGTAGGCGCCGGGCCGCTCGCCCAGCTCGGCCCGGCGCGCCTCGGCGTAGGCCACCGGGGAGGCGAAACGCACCCGCAGCGTGTTGCCGCCCTCGCGCAGCAGCTCGCGCACGGGCAGGCGGTAGGAGCGGTGCTGGTTGGCCGTGGACGCGACCTCCACGCCGTTGAGCTCGACGACGGCGACGGTGTCCAGGCCCTCGCAGACCAGGTCGGCGCGCTCGTGCCCGTCGTCGTGCCAGTCGAAGACCGTCTCGTACTCCCAAGGAGAGCGGCCGATCCAGGTCAGCCGGTTCTCGTTGTCGTCGAGGTAGGGGTCGTCGATGAGCCCGGCGGCCAGCAGGTCGGTGTGCACGCACCCGGGCACCGTGGCCGGGACGCCGGAGACCTCCCCGTCCACCTGCCGGAGGGTCCACCCGTCGTGCAGCGTCCTGAACGTGGTCCCCGGGGCGAGCCCCGGGCCGGTGCCCGGCCGGACGCCCGGCCCGGTGCCCCGCTCGGTCATCGGCTCGGTCATCGGCTCGGTCATCGGCTCAGTCATCGGCTCGGTCATCGGCTCGGTGCTCAACTCACGCTCCTCAGCGACTTGGGGCCGGCGCCGGCGCGCCGGACGAGATGGCCGGGCTCGGCCTCCACGAGCGAGGAGGGCCCGTCGTGGTCGTCCGGCGCCGGCACCTCGCCGGACCCGGTGTCCTCGTCGCCGCCCCAGCGGGCGGTCAGCCTCGGCACCGACGACAGCAGCCTGATCGTGTACGGGTGCAGGGGGTTGCCGAAGACGGCCGAGGTGGAGCCGGACTCCACCACCCGCCCCCGGTACAGCACCACGGCCCGCTCGCTGATGTAGTTGCCCAGCGACAGGTCGTGGGTGACGAACAGCACCCCCAGCCCGCGCGCCTTGAGGTCGGCGAGCAGGTTGAGGACGTCGATCCTGGTGGAGGCGTCCAGCATGCTGGTGATCTCGTCGGCGACCAGGTACCGCAGGTCGAGCAGCAGCGCCCTGGCGATCAGCAGGCGCTGGAGCTGGCCGCCGCTGAGCTGGTGCGGGTAGCGGCCCAGGATCTGGCCGGGGTCGAGGCCGACGTCGGCGAGCGAGGTCTCGATCCTGCCCTGCCACTCGGGGTCGGCGACGCCGGGGAAGTACTCGTTCCTGATCATCGTGAGCACCCGGTCGGCCTTGAAGACCGGGTTGTAGCAGCTGAACGGGTCCTGGAAGACGCCCTGCACGTGCCGGTAGTACGCCTTCCCTGGCCTGGCCCGCTCGCCGTCGAGGGTGATCCTCCCCCTGGTCGGGGAGAGCAGCCCGAGGACCATCTTGCCCAGGGTCGTCTTGCCGCTGCCGCTCTCGCCGATGAGGGAGACCACCTCCCCCGGCGCCAGGTCGAGGCTCACGTCGTCGACGGCGGTGAGGGTGGAGGTGCCGAAGGCACCGACCCGGTAGGTCTTGGTGACCCCTTCGAGGCTCAGCATCGTCTCACTCCTGCGGGCGCGGGCGGGGCCGGCGTGGTCGTCCCGCGCCGTGCGGTCCTTGTCGGTGGCGCGATCCGCCCCTGCGGCGTCGCCCTTCCTCGTGGCGCGGGGCGTGCCGGGGTGGCGCGGGGCATGTCAGGCCTTCCAGCAGGCGACGTGGTGACCGGGGGCGACCTCGACCGGCGGGGGCTCCTCGGCGCACCGCTCGAAGGCCAGCGGGCAGCGGTCCCGGAACCGGCAGCCCGAGGGCGGGTCGAGCAGCGAGGGCGGCCTGCCCGGGATGCCCGACAGCCTGCGCTCGGCGTGCCGGACGCCGACCTCGGGCAGCGAGGAGATGAGCATCCGGGTGTACGGGTGGCGCGGCTCGCTGACGATCACCCCCGCCGGGGCCTTCTCGGCCAGCTTCCCGGCGTACATGACCATGATCGTGTCGGCGATCTGGTAGGTCAGCGAGATGTCGTGGGTGATGAAGATCATGCTGCGGACGAAGCCCCGGTCCCGGAACTCCACCAGGGTCCTGGCCACGGCCTTCTGCGTCGACACGTCGAGCGCGGAGGTGATCTCGTCGGCGATCAGCAGGGACGGGTCGAGCAGGGTGGAGATGACCATCACCATCCGCTGCTTCATCCCGCCCGACAACTCGATCGGGTAGCGCCCGAGCACGTCGCGCGGGAGCTCGACCAGGTCCAGGCGGCGTTCCAGCTCGACGAGGTCCAGCCTCTCGCCCCGGGAGGCGAGCAGCTCGCCGACCATCTTCCCGATCTTCCGGGTGGGGTTCATCGCGCTCATCGAGTACTGCGGGATGAGCGAGACCTTGCCGAAGCGGAAGCGGTTCATGCGGCGGTCTTCGCCGAGCGGCAGCTCCTCGCCGTCCAGCTCGGCGGTGCCCCCGGCCAGCCGCATCCGGCCGTCCATCCTGATCAGGCTCTTGCCCAGGGTGGTCTTGCCGCAGCCGGACTCGCCGGCCAGGCCGAGGATCTCGCCGTCGGCGACGTCGAAGCCGACGCCGTCGAGGGCCTTCACCTCACCGCGCAGGGTCCTGTAGTGGACCCTCAGGTCGCGCACGCTCAGGGTCATGTCCTCTTCTCCTTCACTACAGCTCCCGCAGGCGGGGGTTGAAGACCTCGTCCAGGCCGACGTTCATCACGTACAGGGCGCCGACGATCGCGGTGATCCCGGCGCCGGGCGGGATGAACCACCACCACATCCCCAGGTGCAGGGCGCTCCAGCGGGCCGCGTTGTTGAGCATCAGGCCGAGCGAGATGCCCTGGCTGGGCCCGAGCCCGATGAAGTCGAGCGAGGCCGCGATCAGGATCGACCCGCCGAACAGCAGGATGAAGGTCATGAAGAGGTACGAGTTCATGTTGGGCGCGATCTCGCGAGCGATGATCTTCCAGGTGCGCACCCCGCTGAGCCTGGCCAGGTCCACGAAGTCGCGCGAGCGCAGCGAGAAGGTCTGGGCCCTGATGGCCCTGGCCGCCCACGGCCAGGAGGTCAGGCCGATGAACAGCGCCTGCACGCCGACGCTGCGCACGCCCAGGTAGGCGTTGACGATCAGCAGCACCGCCAGGGCGGGCAGCACCAGGACGATGTTGGTGAGCATGTTCAGCACCTCGTCGACGAGGCCGCCCCGGTACCCGGCGGTGAAGCCGATCGTCATGCCGATGATCGCGGCCAGCCCGCCGCCGAGCGCCCCCACGACGAAGGTGGAGCGCAGTCCGTAGACGAACTGGGAGAAGACGTCCTGGCCGAACATGGTGGTGCCGAACCAGCTCTGCGCCGAGGGCGGCGAGGCCGGGGCGGCGACGTAGGCGTTGGGGTCCTGGCCGCCGATCAGCGGGGCCGCGGCGGCCAGGAGCAGCAGCGGGACCAGCACGGCCAGGCCGGCCAGCAGCTTGCCGTTGCGGATCGCGAAGTACAGGCCCTCGCGGCGTCGTGCGGGAACGGCCGTCACGTCGCCTCCCCTCCCATGCCGATCCTGGTGCGCGGGTCGACCAGGACGTAGACGATGTCGATGACGAAGTTGGCGATCAGCACGCCCACGACGATGAACAGGAAGGCTCCCTGGAGCAGGAAGAAGTCCTGGTTCTGGATCGCCTTGAGGATCAGGTGGCCGAGGCCCGGGTAGGAGAAGACGATCTCGGTGACCAGCGCCCCGGCCACCAGCACGCCAAGTTGCAGGGCCAGGCCGGTGATCTGCGGCAGCACCGCGTTCCTGAACGCGTAGCGGCGGATGAGCCTGCGCGGCGCGCCGAGCGAGGCCAGGTAGGTGGAGTAGTCCGCCTCCAGCTCATAGATGATCATGTTGCGCATGCCGATGGCCCAGCCGCCGAACGCGACCAGGAACAGCGAGGCGAACGGCAGGAACCAGTGCAGCGCCAGGTTCCCGATGAACTCCCACGACCAGTTGGGCCGCATCGCGAAGCTGTAGCCGCCCGAGACGGGGAAGATCCCGGCCACCACGCCGAGCCCCCAGGCCAGCAGGATGGCCAGCCACATGTACGGGGTGGCGGTCAGCACGTACCCGATCGGCAGCGCGGTGTTGTCGAGCCACTTGCGCCGGGCCGCGAAGGCGCCGAACCGGTTGCCCGCCCACCAGCTCAGCAGGATCGAGGGGATGAGCAGCGCCAGCGTGTACGGCACCGCCCGCATGATGAGGTCGGTCACCGGGGTGGGGAACACCCAGATGCTGATCCCCAGGTCGCCCCGGAACAGCGCGGCCCAGAAGTTGAGGTACTGCTGCCACAGGGGCAGGTCGAGCCCGAACAGGGCGGTGTAGTGGGCGCGCATCGCCTCCACCGCCGCCGGCTGGGACACGTTGGCCCGCGACAGCATGCTCTGCACCGGGTCGCCCGGCATGAAGCGCGGGATCATCCAGTTGACGGTGACGGCCACCAGGAAGGTCAGGCCGTAGACGAGCAGTTTCCGGCCGAAGTAACGTCGCACGCGATCCTCCCGAATCGGCGAGATGGGCCCCCTCCCGCGCGCCGGGCGCGGGAGGGGGCGAGAGATCGCGGGGTCAGCCTCCGACGGGCTTGATCTCGGTCAGCGTCAGCACACCGCCCAGTTCCAGCCAGTTGCGCCACATGGTCGGCGGGCTCTTGGGGGTGCCGGGGGCCGAGGAGGGCCAGTTCGTCCAGACCGCGGTGCTGGTCTGGGCCCACAGGCCGTTGTACCAGAGGGGGATCACCGGCAGGTCGTCGAGCTGGATCTTCTGGATCTCGGAGGCGACCTGCTTCATGCCCTCGACGTCGTCGACCTTCTTGCCGTCGAGCTCCTGGACGAGGTCCCAGACCTTCTTGTTCTCGTACCGCCCGAAGTTGACGGTGTTCTGCTGCTTGTTCACCGGGAGCTGGAAGATGTAGTCGTAGTACATCCACGGGGTGTTCGACAGCTGCCGCTCGTTGTTGATGAGCAGGTCGAACTTGCCGGAGGAGCGCTGGTCGACCAGCGCGTTGAAGTCGGGGAACTCGGCGACGAGGTCGATCCCGGCGGCCTTGGCGCCCTCGGCGATGACCCGGCTCGCCTCCATCCAGTCGGTCCACCCGGCCGGGACGATGAGCTTCAGGGACGCCTTGGAGCCGTCCTTGTTCTCCACCAGCCCGTCGCCGTCGCGGTCCTTGTACCCGGCGTCGGCCAGCAGCTTCTTGGCCTTGGCGCTGTCGAAGGAGAAGCCCTTCTCGCTCACCACGGCCTGGTCGACGTACTTGTCCCACTGCGGCAGCAGGCCGGTGGGGCTCGCGGCCTTGACGAGGTTGCCGTAGACGCCCTCGACGATCTTCTTGGTGTCGATGGCGTTGGCGACGGCCTTGCGGAAGGCCGGGTCGTCCAGCGGCTTCTTCTTCGTGTTGGGGACCAGGAAGGCGGTGTTGGCCGAGAGCATGTACGGCGGCTCGGGGAAGTACGTCTGGATGCCGAAGTTGCCCTTGACGAGGTTGGCCACGCCGGGCAGGAAGTTGTTGCTGAGGTCGAGGCCCTTCTGCAGCAGCAGGCCCATCGCGACCTCGTTGCTGGAGTTGACGATGTCGACGACGTACTTGGGCTTGACGTCCTTGCCCAGCGCCTTGGTGGCCCACCAGCCGTCCCGCTTGACCCAGGCCATCCGGTCCTGGTCGTGGCTGTGGTAGCTGTACGGGCCGGTGCCGACCGGTTTGTCGTTGACGCCGTTCATCACGTCGTCCTCGGAGCGGCCCTCCCAGATGTGCTTGGGGACGATCGCGTTGTTGTAGACCCAGTTGGCCCATTGCTGGTGGTTGGCCTTGGAGAAGGTGAACCTGACGGTGTTCGGGTCCACCGCCTCGGCCTTCTCCAGCCAGCCCCACAGGTTGGCGTAGGGGACGGTCTTCATCTTGCCGAGCTCGACGGTGAAGACCACGTCGTCGGCGGTGAACGGCTTGCCGTCGGCCCAGGTCACGCCCTGCCTGAGCTTGAGCTCGTAGGTCTTCTCGCCGGTCCAGGCGCCGCTCTCGGCCAGCCAGGGGGTGAAGGTGTCGTTCTGGGGGTCGTACAGGAAGAGGGTCTCGTAGACGAGTCCCTTGGTGCCCGTGGCCGAGTCCCAGGTGCGCAGCGGGTTCCAGTTGGCCGGGGGACCCCACTGGGTGCCGCTGGTGTACAGGGTCTCGTTGCGGGGGAACGCGGCGTCGGCCCCGGCCGAGCCCGCCGGGACTCCCGCGCCACCGGACGCCGGGGGCGCCCCGGAGGGGGCCGACGGCGTGCTGGAACCTCCGCTGCATCCGGCGGCGGCCAGGCAGGCCGCCGTCCCGAGCACCGCGAACCTTCGTCGAATCCGCATCGGACAGTTCTCCTCTCCAGCATGGGAGCGCTCCCAACCGACTAGACGCGACCGCATGCGCTTGCTGAACCGGATAAGTATCGAGACCGTAAAGTCCCTGTGTCGGCCCTGTCAATAGAGCACTGGACCGGTTCAGCTACAATCACCCCACTCATCGACGGGGGGGAACATGAGAAGACCGACGATCACGGACGTCGCCCGGCAGGCCGGGGTGTCCAAGGGGGCCGTCTCCTACGCCCTGAACGGGCAGCCCGGCGTGTCGGAGAGCACCCGGGCCAGGATCATGGCGATCGCCGAGGAGATCGGCTGGCGTCCCAGCAGCGCGGCCCGCGCCCTGAACGGCGCGCGCGCCCGCACCGTCGGCCTGGCCGTGTGCCGCCCGGCCCGCACGCTCGGCGTGGAGCCGTTCTTCATGGAGCTCATCAGCGGCATCGAGGGCGAGCTGTCGGACCGCTCGTACGCGCTCCTGCTGCAGATGGTCACCGACCACGAGCAGGAGATCGCGGTCTACCGCCGCTGGTGGGGCGAGGGCCGCGTCGACGGCGCCATCCTCGTCGACCTGAACGTGGACGACCTGCGCGTCCCGGCGTTCGAGGCGCTGGGCCTGCCCTCCGTGGTGGTCGGCCACCCCTCGGGGGCGGGCTCGCTGCTCCCGGTCTGGTCCGACGACGCCCACGCCGTCCGCGAGACCGTACGGTACCTGCTGGCCCTGGGCCACCGCAGGATCGCCAGGATCGCCGGCCTGCCGCACCTGGTCCACACCGTGCTGCGCGACCGCGCCTTCGCCGAGGCGTGCGACGGCGTCGCCGAGTACGTGACCGTGCACACCGACTACACCGGCGAGGAGGGCGCCGGCGCCACCCGGCGCCTGCTCAGTTCACCGGACCGGCCCACCGCGATCGTCTACGACAACGACATCATGGCCGTCGCCGGCCTGTCCGCCGCCCGGGAGCTGCGCCTGGACGTGCCCGGCGACCTGTCCGTCGTCGCCTGGAACGACTCCCCGCTCTCCCGGGTCGTCCATCCCCCGCTCACCGCCCTGAGCCGCGACATCTCCGCCTACGGCGCGCAGGCCGCCCGCCACCTGCTCTCGCTGATCTCCGGCGAGGACGTCGGCCCGTACGAGGACGGGGCCGCGCGCCTCACGCCCCGGGGCAGCACCGCTCCCCCGCCCGGGGGGAGGGACGGCTCCTCGCGCGGGTGACGCGAGAAGGCCGAGCGGCCCCGTGGCCACGGGGCCCCGTGGCCTTGGGTCCACTCGGTCCATGGGGCCGCTCGGCCCATGGGGCCGCTCGGCCACGGAGTCACTCGGCCACGGGGCCACGCGGACGGCCGGTGACGGCCGGGCGGGCGACCGGCGGCGGTCAGGCCTCGCGCGCGGCGTGCCCGGCCCGCTCGTCGTACTCGTCGTGCAGGCGCCACCAGGTGTAGGGGGGTCCCTGCGGCCTGCCCGCGGGCGAGTCCTCCCAGGTCTCCTGCCTCCCGAGCGGGGTCAGGTCCAGGAAGGTCCAGACGCTGCCCAGCCGTTCGACACCGCGCCCGGTGGTGTCGTAGGTGCGGTACACCGCGTCCGCGCCCCCGTCACCACCACCGCCGTCGCCGTCGCCGTCGCCGCGGAGGAAGACGTTCAGGGCGAACCCGTCCCCCGCCCCCATGTCGTCGTTGAAATCGGTGCCCAGCGAGGAGAACCACGGGATCGTCCAGCCCATCCGCTCCCTGAACGGCGTGATCTCGGACAGCGGGCCGCGGGAGACCAGCACGAAGGAGGTGTCGCGCGCGTGGAGGTGGGCCAGGTGGCCGACGTTGTCGGTGAACATCGAGCACCCCGAGCAGAAGTCCTCGCCGCCGTGCCACATGAAGCTGTACACGATGAGCTGGCGCCGTCCGTCGAACAGGTCGAGCAGGCTCGCCGGCCCGTCCGGCCCCTGGAACACGTAGTCCTTCCCCACCCGGACCATCGGCATGGCGCGCCGCTCGGCGGCCAGCGCGTCCAGCGCGCGGGTGTGCTCCTTCTCCTTCACCAGCAGCGCGTCCCGCTCGGCCCGCCACCGCTCCTCCGACACGATCTCCGGAAGGTTCATGATGCCCCTGCCCCTTTCAGTCTCTTCAGGGAACGTACTCGATCGACCGTAGCAGCGGATGGTCTCCTGAGGGAACCCACTCGCCTACACTGGCCTCATGCAGCGAACCCCGTTCGGTGACATGGCCTGCTCGATCGCCCGCACGCTGGACGTCGTCGGCGAGCCGTGGTCACCGCTGATCCTGCGGAACGTCTACGTCGGCATCACCCGCTTCGAGCGGCTCCAGCAGAGCCTGGGCATCTCGCGCAAGGTGCTCGCCGAACGGCTCAGGTGGCTGGTCGAGAAGGGCGTCCTGGAGCGCACCGAGTACTCCAGCCGTCCCCCGCGTCACGAGTACACGCTCACCGTCAAGGGCATGGAGCTGTGCGACCTGCTGCTGACCATGGTGCGCTGGGGCGACCGGTGGACGGCGGGCGAGGCCGGTCCCCCGGTCCTCTACCGGCACCACGCCTGCGGTGAGATCAGCCACGTCGAGCCGCGCTGCTCGGTCTGCGAGCGGCCGATGCACGCGACCGACGTCGACGTGCTCCCCGGCCCGGGGGCGAGCGGGGCACGGTCCGGATCGCCGGCGTGATCACGTCCTGACCGGGGGGCCGTCCGCCGCCCCGGTGCCACCGCCCCGGTGCCGCCGACGCGGGAACGCCGACGCGGGAACGCCGAAGGGCCGGCACGGCGGATGCCGTGCCGGCCCTTCGAAGGGTCGTACCGGGACCCCCTGAGGGGGCCCGACGGTGGATCAGCGATCAGCGGCCGTAGCGGCTGCCGCCGCCGCGCGGGGCCGAGCCGCGGCCGTCGGCGCGGAACTCGCCGCCGCGGAAGCCGCCGCCCTGACGCTCGCCGCGGAAGGGCTCGCGCTCGCCCGAGGGGCGCTCGGAACGGTAACCGCCACCGGCCGGGGCCGGACGGTCGGCGCGGAACGGCTCGCGCCGCTCGCCACCGCGGTAGCCGGCGGCCGGGCGCTCGGAACGGTAGCCGCCGCCACCGGCGGGACGCTCGGAGCGGTAGCCGCCGCCACCGGCCGGGCGGTCGTCACCGAAGGAACGCTCGCGGGGCTGGCCGCCCTCGGCGCCGTGGGCGGGACGGTCGGAGCGGAAGCGGCGCGGGCCGCGGGCACCGCCGTTGCCGCCGCCGTTGCCGTAGCCGCCACGGCCCTGACGCTGCTTGGCGGCCGGGGCCGAGGGCTCCCAGACCGGGATCGCCTCGCCGCTGGGGGTACGCGCACCGGCGACCTCCTCCAGGCGGGGGTGGCCCGGGGTGGCCTTGATGCGGAACGGCTTGATGCCGGCGCGACGGGTCATCGACTCGGTGGAGCGACGCTCGTTGGGGAGCACCAGCGTCATGACGGTGCCCTTCTCCCCGGCGCGGGCGGTACGGCCGCCGCGGTGCAGGTAGCTCTTGTGGTCCTGGGGCGGGTCGACGTGCAGCACGAGGCTGATGTTGTCGACGTGGATGCCGCGGGCCGCGACGTCCGTGCAGACCAGGACGTTGATCGTGCCTTCCTTGAACTCGGCCAGGATGCGGGTGCGCTGGTTCTGGCGCTTGCCGCCGTGCAGGCCGCCGGCACGGATGCCGACCTGGGCGAGCTGCTTGCAGAGCCGGTCCACGCCGTGCTGGGTGCGCACGAAGATGATCGTCCGGCCCTCGCGGTTGGCGATCTCGGCGGTCACCGGGAACTTGTCGTCGCGGTGCACCTCGAGGACGTGGTGCTCCATGGTGTCGACCGAGGAGGTGGCCGGGGCCATGGAGTGGGTCACCGGGTCGGTGAGGAAGCGGCGGACGAGCTTGTCGACGTCGCCGTCCAGGGTCGCGGAGAACAGCAGGCGCTGGCTGTCGGCCGGGGTCTGCTGCAGGATCGCGCTGACCACCGGGAAGAAGCCGAGGTCGCACATGTGGTCGGCCTCGTCCAGGATCGTCACCTGGACCTCGTCCAGCGTGCACTCACCCTGCTGCATGAGGTCGGTCAGCCGGCCCGGGGTGGCCACGACGACCTCGACGCCGCGGCGCAGCGCCTCGATCTGGCGGCCCATGGACATGCCGCCGACGACGGTCTTCATGCGCAGCGACAGACCGCGGCCGAGCGGCTCGAGCGCGTCGGTGACCTGCATGGCGAGCTCGCGCGTCGGCACCAGGACGACGGCCAGCGGGCGGCCCGGGCGGGCCTTGGCGCCGGCGATGCGGGTCATCATGGGCAGGCCGAAGGCGAGCGTCTTGCCGGAGCCGGTCTGGCCGCGGCCGAGAACGTCGTGCCCGGCGAGGATGTCGGGGATCGTGGCCCGCTGGATGGGGAAGGGGCTGTCGATACCCGCGCGGGAGAGGCCGGTCACCAGGGGCTTCGGCAGGCCGAGGAGGGTGAACTCGGACGGGCCCGCGGGGGCCTGGACGATCTCGGTGATCTCGGTGAACTCGGGCAGAACAGCGTCAAGCATGGTCACGAAGACTCGTGCCTTTCGATAGAAGAACGGGGCACGTCACTTCTGCGAAAGGACGAGCCTGGAGCGCGCGGCCTGAGGCCGCACTGGATGAACACCCACATCGGGGCGGTGGTGCGGTGCAAGTCGAGGCGCACCGCACGGGGCGGGTCTAGCTTACCCGCACGCAGTCAAACCACGATCAAGCATACCCGGCGTTCGCAGTGCCGAGTTCGTTCGGGGCGTCCGGCATCGGCCGGCCGCTTGTCCGTCGGTAGGAGTCAACACTCCCGGCCGGGCTTTTCTTCCCGGCCTCGGAGATACTCTCACATAATTCGGCACAGCTCGAATCCGGGGGTCCCGTGAGCCGTGTCCGGCGCGGTTCTCCCTCTCTGTCCCCCGCGCCCCGGGAGTCCCACGGGGCGCGGGCGGCGGCGCCTCAGACGTTGAAGCCGAGCATGCGGAGCTGCTCACGCCCCTCGTCGGTGATCTTGTCCGGGCCCCACGGCGGCAGCCAGACCCAGTTGATCTTCACGTCGGAGACCATGCCCTCCAGCGCCGAGTGCGCCTGCTCCTCGATGACGTCGGTCAGCGGGCAGGCCGCGCTGGTCAGCGTCATGTCGATGGTGGCGACCGGCAGCGCGGCGGCACCATCGGCTCCCTCGGCACCCTCGCCTGCCGGGTCGAGGTGCAACCCGTAGATCAGGCCCAGGTCCACGACGTTGATGCCGAGTTCGGGGTCCACCACGTCTTTCAGCGCCTCCATGACCTCGTCATGGGTGACGGTCTCGTCCTGCGCCGTGGTCGGCGTCTCAACAGCCTTGCTCATCGAATAACTCCTGTGGATACTCCGGCCTTCGGGCCGGGAAGGAAACGGGAGCGGGAAGACGCTCTGGCGCCTGAGCGTGCCTGGACCTGCCCGATCCATCCCACCCAGCGCGTAGCTGATCTCGCGATACCGTGTGAGGCGTGGCGCAGATCGTGAAGCGGGCATTCAAGTTCCGCTTCCATCCGACGAACGAGCAGGCAGCGGAGCTGTCTCGCACGTTCGGCTGCGCTCGCCTCGTGTACAGCAAAGCCCTCTAACACCGCAGCCGCGCCTACACCGCCGAAGGCCGCAAGGTCTCCTACGTGGAGTCCTCGGCCACGGTGACCGTGTCGAAGGACGCGGCCGGGCGGTGGTTCGTGTCCATCCTGTGTGAGGACCGCATCCCTGCGCTTCCTCCGACGACCGGCACGGTCGGCGTGGACGCGGGCATCGCGGCGCTCTCCACCGGGGAGAAGATCGTCAACCCTCGGTATGAGCGGGCTGATCGCCGCAAGCTCGCCAAGGCGCAGCGCCCCCTCGCCCGCAAGGAGAAAGGGTCGGCCAACCGGCACAAAGCCAAACTCAAGGTCGCCCGCATCTACGCTCGTATCGCCGACCGGCGCCGCGATCATCTGCACAAGGTCACCACACGTCTCGTCCGTGAGAACCAAACGGTCGTGATCGAAGACCTCGCCGTGCGCAATCTGGCCAAGAACCACACCCTGGCCCGAGCCGTCTGCGACGCCTCCTGGCGGGAAATGCGCACGATGCTGGAGTACAAGGCACACTGGTACGGGCGGGAGCCGCTGGTGGTGGACCGCTGGTTTCCCTCCTCGAAGCTGTGCTCGGCGTGCGGCACCCTTCAGCGGTCCCTGCCGCTGAACGTCCGAGACTGGGTGTGTGCTTGCGGCGCCTGCCATGACCGGGATGTCAACGCCGCGAAGAACATCCTCGCCGCCGGGCCGGCGGAGAGGTGAAACGCCTGTGGAGCTGACGTAAGACCTCAACGAGAATCCTCTCTGGCGGGCCGTCGGCGATGAAGCAGGAACCCTCACGGGCGACCGCGGGAATCCCCTCCCCTCAGGGAGGGGAGGATGTCAATTCGTGCTCCTCACGATCGCGTCCTTGTAGGCCATCCACGCCAGTAGCGCGCACTTCACACGGGCGGGGAACTTGGCCACGCCCGCGAAGGCGACCGCGTCGCCCAGCACGTCCTCGTCGGCCTCGACCTTGCCCCTGCCCTGCATGAGCCTGGTGAACTCGTCCACCACGCCGAGGGTGTCGTCGACGGTCGAGCCGGTGGCCAGCTCGTGCAGCACCGAGGCGGCGGCCTGGCTGATCGAACAGCCCTGGCCGTCGTAGGAGACGTCCTCGACCTTGCCGCCGTCGCCCAGCTTCACCCGCATGGTGATCTCGTCGCCGCAGGTCGGGTTCACGTGGTGGACCTCGGCGTCGTAGGGGTCGCGAAGACCCCTCCCCTGCGGGTGCTTGTAGTGCTCCAGGATCAGCTCCTGGTACATGGACTCGGCGATCATAGGGTCGTGCTCACCTTCTCGTTCGCTGCGCCGTGCGCTCGCGCGTCGCCGGACGCCGTGCGGAGGGCACCGGGCCCCCGCCGTCCGCCCGTACGCCGGCTCGACTGCTCGGGCATGGCTAGGCGAACACCTTCCGCACGTGGTGGAGGCCGCGGACCAACGCGTCGATCTCGGCCGGTGTGTTGTACAGGTAGAAGGACGCCCGCGTGGTCGCGGGGATCCCGAACCTGAGGTGGAGCGGGCGGGCGCAGTGGTGACCCACCCGCACGGCCACGCCGAACTCGTCGTCGAGGATCTGCCCGACGTCGTGCGGGTGAATCCCCTCCAGCGTGAACGACACGGTGCCTCCCCGGTCGGCCAGGTCCGCCGGGCCGATGACCCGCAGGCCCGGGACCTCCCCCAGGGCGCCGAGCGCGTGGGCGGTGAGCTCGCGCTCGTGGCCGGCGACGGCGTCCATGCCGATCTCGGTGAGGTAGTCCACGGCGGCGCCGAGACCGATGGCCTCGACGATCGGCGGGGTGCCGGCCTCGAACTTGTGCGGCGCGGGCGCGTAGGTCGAGTGGTCCATCCAGACCGCCTCGATCATCTCGCCGCCGCCCATGAACGGGGGCATGGCCTCCAGCAGCTCGGCGCGGCCCCACAGGACGCCGATGCCGGACGGGCCGACGACCTTGTGACCGGTGAAGGCCAGGAAGTCGACGCCCAGGGCGGCCACGTCCACCCCCTGGTGGGGCACGGACTGGGAGGCGTCCAGCATCATCAGCGCGCCGACCTCGCGGACCCTGGCCAGCACCGGGGCGACCGGGTTGACGGTGCCGAGCACGTTCGACTGGTGCACGATCGAGACGATCCTCGTGCGCTCGGTGACGAGCTCGGCGAGGTTCGACAGGTCCAGGCGGCCTTCGTCGGTGACGGAGAACCAGCGCAGGGTGGCGCCGGTGCGCTGGGCGAGCATCTGCCACGGCACGATGTTGGAGTGGTGCTCCATCTCCGAGATGACGATCTCGTCGCCGGGGCCGAGCCGGAGGCGCGGGTCCTCGCAGGTCCGGTTGCCGAAGGCGTACGCCACCAGGTTGATCGCCTCGGAGGCGTTCTTGGTGAAGACCACCTCGTCGCGGCCGGGCGCGCCGATGAACGCGGCGATCCTGTCGCGCGCGTCCTCGTACGCCTCGGTGGACTCCGCGCCCAGCACGTGCATGGCGCGGCCGACGTTGCCGTAGTGCATCGCCATGTGCTCGCGCATCGCCTCGATGACCTGGGTGGGCTTCTGCGCGGAGTTTCCGGAGTCGAGGTAGATCAGCGGCCTGCCGCCGGGAAGCTCGCGGGACAGGACCGGGAAGTCCTTCCTGATCCTCTCCACGTCAAGGCCGTCGTTCATCAGGCCGACGCCTTCGTGTAGGCCTCGTAGCCCTCTTCCTCGAGCTTGTCGGCGAGCTCGGGGCCGCCCTGCTCCACGATCCGCCCGGCGGAGAAGACGTGGACGAAGTCCGGCTTCACGTAGCGCAGGATGCGGGTGTAGTGGGTGATGAGCAGCACGCCGGTCTCGCCGCCCGCGCGGAAGCGGTTGATGCCCTCGGAGACCACGCGCAGCGCGTCGACGTCGAGGCCGGAGTCGGTCTCGTCGAGAACGGCGATCTTCGGCTTGAGCAGCTCGAGCTGGAGGATCTCGTGGCGCTTCTTCTCGCCGCCGGAGAAGCCCTCGTTGACGTTGCGCTGGGCGAAGGCCGCGTCGATGGACAGGGCGTCCATGCCGGACTTGAGGTCCTTGGCGAACTGGCGGAGCTTGGGGGCCTCGCCGGTGGTCGAGGTGACCGCGGTGCGCAGGAAGTTGGCGACGCTGACGCCGGGGACCTCGACCGGGTACTGCATGGCGAGGAACAGGCCGGCGCGGGCGCGCTCGTCGACCGACAGGTCGAGCAGGTCGGTGCCGTCGAGCAGGACCTGGCCGCCGGTGACGGCGTACTTGGGGTGCCCGGCGATCGCGTAGGCGAGGGTGGACTTGCCCGAGCCGTTGGGGCCCATGATGGCGTGGGTCTCACCGGCGCGCACGGTCAGGTCGACGCCGCGCAGGATCTCCTTGTCGGCGACGGAGACGTGCAGGCCGCGGATCTCAAGGGTGGAACCCGAGGTGACTCGGCTGGTGTCAGACACGTTATGACTCCTTCGAGAGCGAGACGAGGACGTCATCGCCGTCGATCTTTACTCGGTAGACGGGGACGGGCTTGATGGCGGGCGGGCCGGTGGGCTTGCCCGAGCGCAGGTCGAAGCACGAGCCGTGCAGCCAGCACTCGAGGGTGCCGTCGTAGACCTCCCCCTCGCTGAGTTTCACCTCGGCGTGGGAGCACACGTCGTGCAGCGCGTGCACCTCCTCGCCCCGGCGGACCAGGGCGACGGGGACGTCCCCGACCTCCAGGCCGATCACTCCCTCGTCGGGGATGTCGGCGAGCTTGCAGACCTTCTCGAACGTCACTTCTCGAGCTCCGCCTCGACCCGGGCGAGGACGCGCTCGCGGAGCTCGGGGATCTCGATCTTCTCCAGGAGCTGGGCGAAGAAACCCCTGATGACCAGGCGCCGGGCGTCGGCGAACGGGATGCCCCTGGCCTGGAGGTAGAAGATCTGCTCGTCGTCGAGGCGGCCTGAGGTGCTGGCGTGGCCGGCCCCGGCGACCTCCCCGGTGAGGATCTCCAGGTTGGGCACCGAGTCGGCGCGGGCGCCGTCGGTGAGCAGCAGGTTGCGGTTGAGCTCGTAGGTGTCGGTGCCCTCGGCCTCGACGCGGATGATGACGTCGCCGATCCAGACCGCGTGGGCGTCGGCCCCCTGCAGCGCGCCGCGGTAGTCGACGTTGCTGCGGCAGTCGGGCGTGGAGTGGTCGACCAGGAGGCGGTGCTCCAGGTGCTGGCCGGCGTCGACGAAGTACAGGCCGTTCAGCTCGGCGTCGCCGCCGGGGCCGGAGTAGGAGACCGACGGCGAGAGCCGGACCAGGTCGCCGCCGAGGGTGACCACGAAGCCGCGGAAGACGGCGTCCTTGGCGAGCTGGGCGTGGTGGTGGGAGACGTGCACGGCGTCGTCGGCCCAGTCCTGCAGGCTGACGACCTTGAGGGTCGCGCCCTGGCCCACGACGAACTCGACGTTGTCGGCGTAGACCGCGCTGCCCCGGTGGTCGAGGACGACCACGGCCTCGGCCATCGGCTCCAGCCGCACGACCGTGTGGCCGTAGGCGGTGCCGGAGCCCGACCCGGTGAAGGTGACCACGGTCGGCGTGGAGGCGACGGCCTCGCGGGGCACCGTGATCACGGTGGCCTTCTCGAAGGAGGCGTAGGCCTGGGCGCTGACCCGGTCGGCGGGCACGTAGGCCCGCCCGAGCCGGGCGTCGTCGCGGCCGACGGTCTCCACGGTCGCCTCGGGCGCGGCGTCGACGTGCACGGTGACGTTCGCGGAGGCCGCGACGCCCTCGTGCAGGCCCCGCAGCCGGGAGAGCGGGGTGAAGCGCCACTCCTCCTCCCGGCCGGTGGGGACGGCGAAGTCGGCCACGTCGTAGGAGGCCCTCTCGTGCAGCGTCGAGAGGGGCTTGACGGCGGTGTCGAGGCCCATCAGCCGACGGCTCCTTCCATCTGCAGCTCGATCAGCCGGTTCAGCTCCAGGGCGTACTCCATCGGGAGCTCGCGGGCGATCGGCTCGACGAAGCCCCGGACGATCATCGCCATCGCCTCGTCCTCGCCCAGACCGCGGCTCATCAGGTAGAAGAGCTGGTCGTCGGAGACCTTGGAGACGGTGGCCTCGTGCCCCATGGACACGTCGTCCTCGCGCACGTCCACGTACGGGTAGGTGTCGGAGCGGCTGATCTGGTCGACCAGCAGCGCGTCGCACTTGACCGTGCTGGCGCTGCCGTGCGCGCCCTCCTCGATCTGCACCAGGCCCCGGTAGGAGGTCCGGCCGCCGCCGCGGGCGACGGACTTGGAGATCACCGAGGAGCTGGTGTTGGGCGCCAGGTGGACCATCTTGGCCCCGGCGTCCTGGTGCTGGCCCTCACCGGCGAAGGCGACGCTGAGGGTCTCGCCCTTGGCGTGCTCGCCCATGAGGTAGACGGCCGGGTACTTCATGGTGACCTTGGAGCCGATGTTGCCGTCGACCCACTCCATCGTCGCGCCCTCGTAGGCCACGGCGCGCTTGGTGACCAGGTTGTAGACGTTGTTCGACCAGTTCTGGATGGTCGTGTAGCGGCAGCGGGCGCCCTTCTTCACGATGATCTCCACGACCGCGCTGTGCAGCGAGTCGGAGGTGTAGATCGGCGCGGTGCAGCCCTCGACGTAGTGGACGTAGGAGTTCTCGTCCACGACGATCAGGGTCCGCTCGAACTGGCCCATGTTCTCGGTGTTGATCCGGAAGTAGGCCTGGAGCGGGATCTCCACGTTGACGTTCGGCGGCACGTAGATGAAGCTGCCGCCGCTCCAGGTGGCCGTGTTCAGCGCGGCGAACTTGTTGTCGCCGACCGGGATCACGGTCCCGAAGTACTCCTTGAAGATCTCCTCGTGCTCCTTGAGGGCGGTGTCGGTGTCGACGAAGATGACACCCTTCTCCTCGAGGTCCTCACGGATCTTGTGGTAGACCACCTCGGACTCGTACTGGGCGGCGACCCCGGCGACCAGGCGCTGCTTCTCGGCCTCGGGGATGCCCAGCCTGTCGTAGGTGTTCTTGATGTCGTCGGGCAGGTCCTCCCAGGAGGCGGCCTGCTTCTCGGTGGAGCGCACGAAGTACTTGATGTTGTCGAAGTCGATCCCGCTGAGGTCGGAGCCCCAGTTCGGCATGGGCTTCTTGCCGAAGAGGCGGAGCCCCTTCAGACGCAGGTCCAGCATCCACTCCGGCTCGTTCTTCAGCGCGGAGATGTTGCGGACGACCTCTTCGGACAGGCCACGCTTGGCCGTCGCTCCCGCGGCGTCCGAGTCGGCCCAGCCGAACTTGTAATTCCCGAGGCCTTCCAGCTCCGGGCGGTCGGTGACAGTCACCTTCCGGTCTCCTTGCTCGATATGTCGATCGTTTCGTGGACGGCCGGCGGTGGTGCCGGTTCGGAGCGCGGGGCGGGCGGGGCGAACGCCGCCCCCTCCCGCGCGCTCGCTCCCGGAGCCCGGTGGGGGCTCACATGCGTGGTGCACACACCGTCGCCGTGGGCGATGGTCGCGAGCCGCTGCACGGGCGTGCCGAGAATGCGCGCGAACGCCTCGGTCTCGGCCTCGCACAGCTGCGGGAACTCGGCGGCGACGTGCGCCACCGGGCAGTGGTGCTGGCAGAGCTGTTCGCCGCCGACGCCGGCCTTGCTCGCCGAGGCGGCGTACCCGTCGTCGGAGAGGGCCTCGGCCAGGACGCGGACCCGCTGGTCTGCGGGGACCTCGCGCATCTGGGGCCGCAGGCGGTCGACGAGACCGGCCACCTGCGACCGGGCGAACTCGGCCACGGCCTCCTCGCCCACGCGCTCGGCCAGGAAGCGCAACGCGCTTCCTGCCAGGTCGTCGTAGGCGTGCTCGAAGGCGCTGCGGCCCTGGTCGGTCATCGCGAACAGCTTGGCCGGCCGTCCGCGTCCGCGCTGGCCGCGCGGTCTGGCGGTGCGGGCCTCGGCCATCCCCTCGGCCAGCAGCGCGTCCAGGTGCCTGCGCACGGCGGCCGGGGTCAGGCCGAGCCGCTCGCCGAGGGCGGCGGCGGTGATCGGTCCGTGCTCCAGGATGAGCCGGGCGACGCGCGCACGCGTGCTCCGCTCGGCGGACACGCCGGAGAGCCGCGCGGCGGCGGCCTTCTCGGTGTCTCGCATCCCGGTCACGTATTTCACAACATCAGTGTGCCGTAATTACTTCCCCGCTGACAAACCGGTGTGGGCGTGTCGAGAATGTGATGCATCACGTAGGAAAGGCTTACCTAACCAGCGGAAACGCGTCCCGGTTTTCCGCGCAGAACGGTGAAGACCACCAGCGCCGCCACCGTGAAGCCGGTCAGCACGGCGGCCATCGGCAGGGCGCTGCCCTCGCCGCCCAGGCCCACCAGCGGCGCGGCGAGCGCGCCGAGCCCGAACTGCAGCACGCCGGTCAGCGCGGCCGCGCTCCCGGCGATCTGCGGGGGCTGGCCGGCCAGGGCGAGGGCGCCGCTGCCCGGCAGCACGAACCCGGCCCCGCACATCATCGTGAACAGCCCGGCGACCAGCACCGGCAGCCCCAGCCCGGCCACGACCGTGACCAGGATCGTCGCGGCCCCGGCCACGCTCAGCAGCAGCCCCAGCAGGATCAGCCGGGCCGGGTCCGTCCGGCGCCCGGCCAGGCGCCCGCCGATCTGCGCGGTGACGGTCAGGCCGAGCGCGTTCAGCCCGAACACCAGGGAGAACACCTGCGGCGAGGTGCCGTAGACCTCCTGGAGCACGAACGGCGAGCCGGAGATGTAGGCGAACATCGCCGCGAACCCCATCCCGCCGGCCAGCGCGGCGGCCATGAAGGACCGGTCGAGCAGCAGGTAGCGGAAGGTGACCAGGGTGTGCCGGAGCCCGCCGCCCTCGCGGCTGTCGGCGGGAAGGGTCTCGCGAACCCCGGCCAGCGCCGCGACCAGCAGCAGCAGCCCGGTGGCGCTGAGGGCGACGAAGACGCCGCGCCAGGAGGTGTGGGCCAGGAGCTGGGCGCCGGCGATCGGGGCCAGGATCGGGGCCAGGCCGGTGACCAGCATGAGGGTGGCGAAGATGCGGGCGATGGCCGCGCCCTCGTACAGGTCGCGGACGATCGCGCGGACGATCACCAGCGCGGCCCCGCCCGCGAAGCCCTGGAGCAGGCGGAAGGCGATCAGCCCGTACACCGAGGGCGAGAAGGCGCACAGCAGGGAGGCGGCCGCGTAGGCGGCGACGCCGATCAGCAGCGGGCCCCGCCGGCCCCGGACGTCGCTGAGCGGCCCGGCGACGACCTGCCCGGCGGAGACCCCGACGAGGCAGGCGGTGAGGGTGAGCTGCACCTGCGCCTGCCCGGTGACCAGCCCCTCGGCGATGGCGGGGAAGGCGGGCAGGTACATGTCGATCGACAACGGGCCGATCGCCGACAGCGCGCCCAGGATCAGCAGCAGCAGTGTCCTGCGCCGCGAGCCCGGCGCCGGCGTCACCCCCGGCTCGACGACGGCCGCGGTCATACTCGCACTCCCTTTTTTGGTCACCGTCATACGACTCACGGACATATGACGCATTGATGTGGACGTGTTGACGCAGGACGGCCCACGAGTCCCGGCGGGCCACGTGAGCCGAAGCGTCCCAACCATCAATTGGCCAGCCGAATTCCTGTATTTCGGAAATTTCCTGAAAAGGGCTGGCCGGAGCGTCCGGCGGCCCCCGGGACGGACCCCGCCGCGACACGCCGGAAGGCGGGCCGCGCGCACCGGCGGGACGGCTCCGGACGCCGGACGCGTGGTCCGGCAGCGAAGGCGCCCGGTACGGTCTCTAAACTCGTGGCCATGGACTCCCCAGCCGTCGCGATCGTCGACCTGGTCAAGAGATACGGCAGGACGACCGCGATCGACGGCCTGACCCTCACCGCCGCCCGCGGCGCGGTCACCGCGGTGCTGGGCCCCAACGGGGCCGGCAAGACCTCCACCGTGGAGATCTGCGAGGGGTTCCGCCGGGCCGACGCCGGCAGCGTGAGGGTGCTGGGGCTCGACCCGTCCGCGCAGGAGCTGCGGGCCAGGGTCGGGGTGATGCTCCAGAGCGGCGGCGTCCCGCCCGCGGCCCGCTGCGGGCAGTGGCTGCGGCTGATGGCCCGCTTCCACGCCCGTCCGCTCGACCCGGCGGCGCTGCTGGAGCGGCTCGGGCTGACCGAGCACGCCCGCACCCCGTACCGCAGGCTCTCCGGCGGCCAGCAGCAGCGGCTGTCGCTGGCCGGGGCGGTCGTCGGCCGTCCCGAGCTGGTCTTCCTCGACGAGCCGACCGCGGGCCTCGACCCGCAGGCCAGGCACGCCTGCTGGGAGCTGGTCCGCGAGCTGCGCCGGAGCGGGGTCTCGGTGGTGCTCACCACCCACCACATGGACGAGGCCGAGCGCCTGTCCGACCACATCGTGATCATCGACCGCGGCAGGGTGGTCGCCGAGGGCACCCCCTCCTCCCTCACCGGCGCCGAGCGGCAGCTGCGCTTCCGCGCCCGTCCGGGGCTCTGCCTGGACGAGCTGCTCGCCGCGCTGCCCGTCGGCAGCGCGGCCAAGGAGTCGCCGGCCGGTCACTACATCATCGAGGGGCAGGTCGCGCCCGAGCTGCTGGCGACCGTGACGACCTGGTGCGCGGCCGAGGGCGTGACCGCCGACGACCTCAGCATCGAGCGGCGCACCCTGGAGGACGTCTTCCTGGAGCTGACCGGGCGTGAGCTCCGGTGACACGCCCGGCCACGCCCCGTCCCGCCCCGAAGGAGACGCGCATGACGACGCTGGACCTCACCCCGGCCCCGGGGGCCGCGCCGCTGGGGCGGATGGTGGCGGCCCAGACCGGCGCGGAGATCCGGGCGACGCTGCGCAACGGCGAGCAGCTCCTGCTCACGATGATCATTCCGGTGCTGCTGCTCGTCGGCCTCTCGACGGCCCCCATCCTGGACCTGGGCGGCGGCTCCCGGATCGACTTCATGGCCCCCGGGGTGCTGGCGCTGGCGGTGATGTCCACCGCCTTCACCGGGCAGGCCATCGCCACGGGCTTCGAGCGCCGCTACGGGGTGCTGAAGCGGCTGGGCGCGACCCCCCTGACGCGGACCGGGCTGATGCTGGCCAAGACGCTCGCGGTGATCGCCGTGGAGGTCGTCCAGGTCGCGGTCGTCTGCGCGGTGGCGCTCGCCCTGGGATGGCGCCCGTCCGGCTCGCCGTTCGCGGTGCTGCTGCTGGTCGTGCTGGGCACCGCCGCCTTCAGCGGCCTGGGCCTGCTGATGGCCGGGACGCTCCGCGCCGAGGCCACGCTCGCCGCGGCGAACCTGGTCTACCTGGTCCTGCTGGCCTGCGGCGGGGTCGCCTTCCCGCTGGAGAGGTTCCCCGAGGCGGTCCGGCCGGCGCTGGAGCTGCTGCCGATCTCCGCGCTCACCGGCGGGCTGCGCGCGGTGCTGGGCGACGGCGCGGGGCCGCCGCTCGCGGCCGTTGCGGTCCTGGCGGCGTGGGCGGCGGTGTCGCTGCTGCTGACGGCGCGGACCTTCCGCTGGGAGTGATCATACTTTTCTCCCCGAAAGAGGGGCAGGGATGATCTTTACCCCCTAGCATCCTCCGGGTGATCATTACCGGGGCGCGACATCACGCCCCCCCGGCGCCGGCGCGACCGGCGCGGAGGTGGCCGGCCCTGGCCGCGGGGATCGTCGCCACGCTCGTCTGCGTCGCGGGCTCCTCCACGGTCTCCCACTCCTCCGACGAGCTCGCCACCCTCAGCGCGGCCCGCCGGAGCGCCGGGGGGCTGTGGGAGCTGGCCCTGCACATCGACGGGCACTTCCTGCCGTACTACGCGTTCATGCACCTGTGGCTGGAGTTCGGGCAGGCCGAGTGGTGGATGCGCCTGCCCTCGGCGCTCGCCGCCGGGGCGGCCACCGCGCTCATCGCCGACCTGGGGCGCCGGCTGAGCTCGTGGCCCGCCGGGCTGGCCGCCGCCGCCGTCCACGTGGCGCTGCCGTCGGTCTCCTACCACGGGCAGAACGCCCGCTCCTACGCGTTCGCCGCCGCGGCCGCGGTCCTGGCCACCTGGGCGCTGCACCGCGCCGTCACCGAGCCGGGGCGGCGCCGGGGGTGGTGGGGGTACGCGGCCGCGGTGGCGCTGCTCGGCTGCACCCAGGTGTTCGCCCTGCTCGTCGCGGCGGCGCACCTGGCGGCGGTCGCCCTGTACGGGCGGAGGGTCCTGCCCAGGACGCTGGCCTGCCTGGCGGCCGGCCTCGTCCCCGGGGCCGTCTGGGCGGTGGTCGGCTTCGCCGAGCGGCACGCGATCAGCTGGATCGCCCTGCCCGGGCCCGACGTGTTCCTGGCACTGCCCAGGATGATCGGCGGCACCGCCCTGGCGGGGGGCGCGCTGCTCCTGCTCGCGGCGGCGGCCCCCTTCCTGCGGCGCCACGGCGCCGACCGGCTCTGGGTCGCGCTGCTGGCCGGCTGGGCCCTCCTGCCGCCCCTGCTGCTGTTCGCGCTGTCCCACCTGATCACCCCGGTCTACGTCGACCGCTACCTGTTCGCCACGGTGCCCGCGTACGCGCTGCTGGCCGGGCTCGCGCTCGCCGCGCTGCCCCGGCCGCCCGCCGGGCTCGTGCTGGCGGGCGTGCTGGCGGCCGGACTGCCCGGTCAGCTCGACGTGCGCGGGGAGGACGGCCACCACGAGAACTACCCCCGGGCGGCGCGTATCCTGGCCGCCGAGGCCCGGCCCGGGGACGCCCTCGTCTACGGGCGCTCCTCGCTGCGGCAGGGCCTGCTGTACTACGGCGGCGGGAATCTGCCCGACGACGTGATGCTCGCCGGCCCGGATCCGCTGCCGGACTCGTTCGGCTACCCCGAGCACGCCGACCTGGCCGCCGCCCTCACCGGGCGCGACCGGGTGTGGGTGATCTGGCGGGGCGGGTCCGAGGCGGCCGCGCGCGTCGGCCGGGTCGCCGTCCTGGAGCGGGAGGGGTTCGCCCGCGTCAGGGCCCGGCGGACGGGCCGGGTGCCGGGCATGACGGTGGCGCTCTACACCCGCTGACGACACGGGGACGCGGGGTGGCGCCGGGCGCGAGGCGACCCGGGGGCCGGGCGACCCGGGGCCGGGCGCGTCTCGGATGACGGACGTTCCCGAGAGGAGACGCCCCACCCAGTAAGGTGTCACCGACCTTTTTGCACCTGAGGAGCGCCGTGACCGCCGAAGCCCTGCACGGGCCCGCAGAACCCTACGAGCCCGGCCCGCCCAGGCCGGGAGCGCTGCTGAGGGCCGCCTCCGACGCCGTACCGCCGTCCGGGCTGGTCCTGCTGGCCATCCTGTCGGTCCAGGTGGGCGCGGGATTCGCCAAGGACCTGTTCGCCCAGCTCTCACCGAGCGCGGTGGTGTTCCTGCGGATCGCCGTCAGCGCGGTGATCCTGGGGGCGATCGCCCGGCCCCGGCTGAGGGGGCTGACGCGGGCGGACCTGGCGGCGGGCGCGGCGTTCGGCCTGACCCTGGGCGTGATGAACCTGTCGTTCTACGAGGCGCTGGCCCGCCTGCCCATGGGGATCGCGGTGGCCATCGAGTTCCTCGGCCCGCTCGGCGTCGCGGTGGCGGCCTCGCGCCGCCGCCTCGACCTGCTCTGGGTGGCGCTCGCCGGATCGGGCGTGGTGCTGCTGGCCCCGTGGGGCGCGGCCACGTCCAGGATCAGCTGGGCCGGGATCGCCTTCGCCCTGGTCGCGGGGGCCTGCTGGGCCGCCTACATCCTGCTGTCGGCCTCGGTCGGCCGTCGCTTCCCCGGGGCGACCGGGCTCTCCCTGGCGATGATCGTCTCCTGCGTGGTGGTCGCCCCCGTCGGGATCTCCTCGGGCGGCGTCGACCTGCTCCGGCCCGAGGTGCTGCTGATCGGCCTGGGGGTGGCCCTGCTGTCGTCGGTGATCCCCTACTCGATCGAGCTGGAGGCGCTGCGCAGGATGCCCAAGCGGGTCTTCGGCATCCTGATGAGCCTGGAGCCGGCGGTGGCCGCGCTGGTCGGCCTGGTGGTGCTGGGCGAGGTGCTCCAGGCGCGCGAGTGGGCCGCGGTCGGCTGCGTGGTCGTCGCGACCCTGGGCGCCACCCGCTCCTCCGGCTGACCCGCGCGGCGCCCCGGCGCCGGGCCGTGGAACCCGCGCCCTCCCCGGGCTCGGCGCCCCCCGGCTCGGCGCCCCCCGGGGGCCCGGCGGGCCCGTGCCCGCGGCGCGGGCGTCAGGGCTCCGCGGAGCCGGCCCAGATGCCCCGGACGTGCTGGATGTGGTGCAGCATCAGCCGTTCGGCGCCGCCGGCGTCCCCGGTCGAGAGCAGGTCCAGCAGGGCGAGGTGCTCGCGGGCGGAGTCGGCGAGCCTGCCGCGCCGCTGGAGGTCGGACAGGCCGTACAGGCGGGCCCGGTTGCGCAGGTCGCGGACCACCTCCACGAGGTGGGAGTTGCCCCCCAGGGCGAGCAGTTCCAGGTGGAAGCGGATGTCGGCGTCGACGTAGGCGAGCAGGTCGCCCCGCTCGGCCGCGTCGACGATCTCCTGCGCCATCGGGCGCAGCGTCTCGAAGGCCCGCGCGTGATCGGCACCGGCCAGTCGCGTCACCGTGGGCACCTCGATGAGCTCGCGGATCTCGGCCAGCTCGTCCAGGTCGCGCTCGGACAGCTCGCTGACGCGGAAACCCTTGTTGCGCACCGCCTCCACCAGGCCCTCCTTGGCCAGGTCGAGCATGGCCTCGCGCACCGGGGTGGCGGAGACCCCGAACTGGGCGGCGAGCAGCGGGGCGGAGTAGACCATGCCGGGCCGCATCTCACCGGTGATCAGGGCCGCCCGCAGCGCGTGGGCCACCTGCTCCCGCAGGCTCTGCCTCTCGCCCACCGCGGGCAGGTCGGGTCGGCCGTCCGCCCTCGAAGCCATACCGGAGCCTCTCCTGTCGACCGCGTCCATGTCCCGGTGGGCGGAACCCGCCACCGTCACATCCTCCCAGGCCGTACGGCCACCGCCGAACCCCCGGGGGCGCCCGGGATCTCGCGCGGGGCACGGGCGCCCCCGGGCGTCCCCGCCAGGCCCGGGTGGGGGCCGGGGCGGGCGCCGTTCCCGCCGCCCCCGCCGGGCCCCGTCAGACCCCCGTCAGACCCCGCCGGGCCCTCGTCAGACCCCGCCGAGGTAGGCCTCGACCACGCGGGGGTCCCGGCGGAGCTCGGCGGCGGACCCGGCGAGCAGGCACGCGCCGTTCTCGATCACGTAGCCGCGGTGCGCGATCCCGAGGGCGGCCGTGGCGTTCTGCTCGACGAGCAGCACCGAGGTCCCCTCGGCGTTGATGCCCGCGATGAGCTCCATGACCGAGGCGACCACCAGCGGGGCCAGGCCCATGGACGGCTCGTCGAGCAGCAGCAGCCGCGGCCCGGTGACCAGCGCCCTGCCGATGGCGAGCATCTGCTGCTCGCCGCCCGAGAGCGTGCCGCCCTGCTGGGTGCGCCGCTCGGCCAGGCGGGGCAGGAGTTCGTAGACCCGTTCGATCCGGCCGCGGACCTCCGCCTGGTCACGGACCAGGTAGCCACCGAGCTGGAGGTTCTCGTGGACGCTGAGCGTGCTGAAGATCCTGCGGCCCTCGGGGACGTGCACCAGGCCGGAGGCGGTGATCCTGTGCGGTTTCCCGCCGGTGATGTTCCGGCCGTCGAAGGTGACCGTGCCGCCGCTGGGGCGCACCAGCCCCGAGACCGCGGACAGCGTGGTGGTCTTGCCGGCGCCGTTGTTGCCGAGCAGGGCCACGATCTCCCCCTGGGCCAGGGAGATGGAGAGCCCGCGCAGGGCGTGCACGCCGCCGTAGTGGACGTCCAGGTCCTCGATCTCAAGCATCGGCGTCGCTCCCGGTCTGCGTGGTGTCCCTCTCCTCGGCGGTGCCCCTCTCCTCGGCGGTGATGTCTCCGCCGAGGTAGGCCTCGATGACGGCCGGGTTCCGCCGGACGTCCTCGGGGCGGCCGTCGGCGATCTCCCTGCCGAAGTTGAGCACCACCACCCTCTCGGAGACCTCCATGACCAGTCCCATGTCGTGCTCGATGAGCACGATGGCCACGCCCAGGGCCTGGATCCGCCGGATCAGGTCGAGCATCTCGGCCTTCTCGCCGTGGTTGAGCCCGGCGGCGGGCTCGTCGAGCAGCAGCAGGTCGGGCTTGCGCGCCAGGGCGCGGGCGATCTCGGTGCGGCGCTGCTCGCCGTAGGGCAGGTTGCGGGCCTGCCCGTACCGGTCGCCGCGCAGGCCGACGAAGTCGAGCCAGTGGTGGGCCTGCTCGGTGCACTCACGCTCGGAACGCCGGTAGCGGGGGGTGTGCAGCAGCGCGTCGAAGACGCTCTGGCGCAGCCACAGGTGCGATCCGGCCCGCACGTTGTCCAGGACCGACAGCTCGCCGAACAGGCGCAGGTTCTGGAAGGTGCGGGCGACGCCGAGGGCGGCCACGGCCGAGGGCCGCAGTCCCGGCAGGTCCTTGCCGCGCAGGGTGATCCGCCCCGCGGTCGGCCGGTAGAACCCGGTGACGCAGTTGAAGGCCGACGTCTTGCCCGCCCCGTTGGGGCCGATGACCGAGACGATCTCCGCCTCGTCCACCGAGAACGTCAGGCCGTCGATGGCCGTCACCCCGCCGAAGGTCAGGCGCAGGTCGGTCACGCTCAGCAGGCTCACGGGACCTCCTTGGAACGGGCGGGCCACAGCCCCTGCGGGCGCAGCAGCATGAAGGCGATGAGCAGGACCCCGAACAGGAAGTAGCGGTAGTCGGCCAGGTCGCGCAGGATCTCCGGCAGGACGCTGATCACGACGGCGCCCACCACGACGCCGGAGACCGAGCCCATGCCGCCGAGCACCACGGCCATCAGCACCAGGGCCGACGCCAGGAAGGTGAAGCTGCCCGGGGAGATGGCCGAGAGCTGCGCGGCGAACAGCACCCCGGCCAGGCCGCCCCAGACCGCGCCGGCGATGTAGGCGGCGAGCTTGACCCGGTAGGTGTGCACGCCCATCGCCTCGGCGGCGTCCTCGTCCTCGCGGACGAACCGCCAGGCCCGGCCCAGCCGGGAGCGGCCCAGCCGCGCCGAGCCGAGGACCGCCAGCGAGACGACGGCCACGGTGACGTAGTAGAAGACCGCTGGGTTCTCCACCAGGGTCGGGATGCCGTAGATGCCCGACGGGCCGCCGGTGACGTCCAGGTTGTTGGCGGTGATCCGGATGATCTCGCCGAAGCCGAGCGTCACGATCGCCAGGTAGTCGCTGCGCAGACGCAGCGTGGGCGCGCCGATGACGATCCCGGCGATGACGGTGACCACGATCACCGCCGGCACCGTGGCGATCAGCGGCAGGTCGAACCGGGTGGCGAGCACGCCGCTGGTGTAGGCGCCGACCGCGAAGAAGGCGACGTATCCCAGGTCGAGCAGGCCGCAGTAGCCGACCACGATGTTCAGCCCGGCCGCGAGCATCACGGCGATGGCCGCGCTGGTCATGACCGACAGCGCGTACGGGCTGGCGTTGACGAAGGGCGCGAGCAGCGCGATCAGCAGGCCGGCGAGCCCGGCCCACCTGTTCTGCATCAGCTTCGACGCCCGGCTGGGGGGACGGTCCGTGCCGCGGCGGCGGACCTTGGTCGCGGCCGTCACACCCGCTCCGTGACGCGTTCGCCGAGCAGGCCGGTGGGCCGCACGGTCAGGAACAGGATCAGCACCCCGAACGCGAACACGTCGCGCCACTCGCCGCCCAGCCAGAACGTGCCGAACGACTCCAGCAGCCCGAGCAGCAGCCCGCCGAGCATGGTGCCCGGGATGTTGCCGATGCCGCCGATGACCGCCGCGGTGAAGGCCTTGAGGCCGATCAGGAAGCCCATCAGGAAGTCGATCTTGCCGTAGTAGGCCCCGGCCATCACGCCCGCGGCCCCGGCCAGGGCCGAGCCGATGAAGAAGGTGCGCGAGATCACGGCGTTGACGTCGATGCCCATCAGCGCGCTGGTGCGCGGGTCCAGCGCGATGGCCCGCATGGCCCGGCCCTGCCGGGTGCGGGTGACCAGCAGGTTGAGCCCGGCCATCAGCACCACCGCCACCGCGATCAGGGCGAGCTGCTGCAGGGTGATCCGGGCGCCGAGGATCTCGATCGAGGTGCCGCCCAGGCGTACCGGGTAGACCCGCGGGTCGGCCCCGGCCACGGCGCGCATCCCGTACTCCAGGGCGAAGGAGGCGCCCACCGCGGTGATCAGCAGGGACAGGCGGGGGGCGCGGCGGAGCGGGCGGTAGGCGATCCGCTCCAGCGCGACCCCGGCCAGGCCGGTGAGCGCCATGGTCGCCAGCAGGACCGCGAGCAGCAGCGGCAGCGCCATGGAGGAGGTCACGCCGCCGACCGCGCCGAGGATGGCGAAGCCGGCGAACGCGCCCAGCATGTACAGGTCGCCGTGGGCGAAGTTGAGCAGCTTGATGATCCCGTACACCATGCTGTAGCCCAGGGCCACCAGGGCGTAGAACGAGCCGACGAAAAGGCCGTTCCAGACGAGCTGCGTCATCGCGCCGCCCGCTTCGCCAGCGGGCGGTCCGGGCCGCCGTGCCCGCCGCTGCCGCCGTTGCCGCCGCTCGTGCCCGGACGCCGGTGCCTGCCCCGGTAGCCGTCGGGCGACCGCTCCCCCGGGGTCTCCGGGCGGGCGTCGTTCTCGCCGCCCGGCGCGCTCCCGCGGGCCGCGGCGTCGCCGCCGCGGGCCCCGGGCGAGGTGTTCCCGGTCACTTGAGGGAGTCCTGAAGGGCGAAGGCGTCGTCCTTCACGACGAGGATCTGGAACCCGCCGTTGGCCAGGGTGTGCTCGGGGGTGAACTTCAGCGGCCCGGAGAACATCGAGAAGCCGTCGACGGCCTCCAGGGCGGCGATCACCTTGGTGCCGTCGGTGCCGCCCGCCTTGGTGACCGCCTCGGCGGCCAGCCGCACCGCGTCGTAGGCCTGGTTGGAGTACGGCCCGGGGTCGGTGCCGAACTTCTTCTTGTACGCGTCGATCCAGCCCTCGGCGCCTTCCAGCGTGTCGGGGGTCTGGGTCATCGTGGCGTAGAGGCCCTCGGCGGCCTCGTCACCGGCGATCTCGATCAGCTTGGGCGAGACCGAGCCGTCGCCGACCATGATGGAGCCCTTGTAGCCGGCCTGCCGGAGCTGGCGGGCGATCAGGCCGCCCTCCTGGAAGTAGCCGGTCCAGTAGACGAAGTCGGGCTTCTTGGCCAGCACGTTGGTGATGTTGGCGCTGTAGTCGCTCTCCTTGGGGGTGACCGCCTCGGTGATGACCGCCTCGGCCCCGTCGGGAGCCTTCAGCAGGGTCTGGGTGCGCAGCGCGATGTCCTTGGAGTAGCTGGTGTTGTCGTGCATCAGCGCGACGCTCTTGGAACCCTGCTTGGCGATCCACTTCTCGGCGGCCTCGGCCTGCTGGGAACCGGTGCCGTTGATCAGGAAGACGTGCTTGAGCTTCTGGTCCACCAGCTCCTGGGAGTTGGCGGCCGGAATGATCATCGGGATGCCGGCCTTGCCGAAGATCGGCAGGGTGGGTAGCGTCGCCCCGGAGCAGTAACCGCCCACGGAGACGTCGATCCCCTCGGTGACCAGCTTGTTGGCACCGGCCGCCGCCGACTGGGCGTCACAGGCGTCGTCGGCGGTCTTCAGCTGGAGCTGGCGGCCCAGCACGCCGCCCTTGGCGTTGATCTCGTCGATCGCGAGCTGTGCCGCGTTGCTCATGTAGGGACCGATGGCGGCCTCGCTGCCCGACTGCGGGACCAGCATGCCGAGCACGATCGGCTCGTCCTTCTTGCCGGCCGCCTGGCCGCCGCCGTCTTCGCCGCCACCGAGCAGCCCCTGGCCACATCCGGTGACCAGGAGACCGAGAACGGCCAGCGACGTGAAGGACTTCAGGGGGATGGCGCGCATTGCCGCTCCTCACATCTGGTGATGTGTGACATTGCATGGCCAAGTGAAGGACAACGTCAAGGGCCGAAATAAGACCGTTAGCGTTAAGTGGCCGTTTCCCCGCGCAACCCTCCCGACCGGCACGAACCACCTCTTCGGCGGTTCGGGGGGAGGGCCCGCCCCGGCCCCGCCCCGGCCCCGGCGCGGCGGGTTCCGGTCTATTCGGCCAGGGCGGTGACCAGCCGCGCGACCAGCGCGCGCGTCTCCTCGAAGGAGGCGTCGCGCAGGGCGGGGCTGTCGAGGAGTGAGCGCATCACGCCCATGCCGAGCAGCAGCGCGCCCACCAGCTCGGCCCGCAGGGCGGGGTTCTCACCGCCCATCCGCTCGGCGAAGCCGGGCAGGTAACCCTCGCAGATCTGCGTACGCAACTGGTCGCGGATGGCCGGGCGTCCCGCGGAGCGCAGCATCACCAGAAGCGGGTGCTCACCGTCGAACTGCTCCCAGTCGGCGAAGACGACGTCGTGCAGCAACGCGTCGGCGAGGTGGGCGAGCGGGCGCGCCGGGTCGTCCGCGAGGCCGGCCGGGATCTCCACGCGCACGGCCTCCTCGTGGAGCCGCTCCTTCGAGCCGAAGTAGCGGAAGACCAGCGCCGGGTCGACGCCCACGTCGGCCGCGATCTCACGTACACCCGTGCCGTCGAAGCCCTGCCGGGCGAAGCGCAGGCGGGCGGCGTCGAGCAGCGCGGCGCGGGTGGCGGCCCTGTCGCGGCGTTTCGGTTGTTCCATGAAATCATCATAAGTCATCGAACGTTGACTTAGCGAGCCGTAGCGCCCTACCCTTTCGGTCATCGACCGATGACTTGCGGGAGGGCTCGGGGATGCGCACATATGTGATCACCGGTGGTACGGACGGCATGGGCAGGGAGCTGGGGCTGCGCCTCCTGCGGCGCGGGGACGCCGTGATCGCCGTGGCCAGCGGGGAGGCCCGGGGGCGCGCCTTCCTCGCCGAGGCACGCCGGTCCGGGGCCGGGGACAGGGCCGTGTTCCTCCGGGCCGACCTGAGCACCGTCGCGGGCATGCTGCGGGTGGTCGAGGAGGTGACGGCGACCACCGGGGCCGTGGACGGGCTGGTGTTCGGGGCCCAGCGTTTCCGCCCGGTGCGCGAGGAGACCGCGGACGGGCTGGAGTTCACCTTCGCGCTCGCCTACCTGAGCCGCTTCGTGATCGGCCACGGCCTGATGGGCCGTCTGGAGCGCGCCGAGGCGCCCGTGGTGATGAACATCGCCGGACCCGGCGGCCTGCCGGGCCGCGTCAACTGGGACGACCTGCAGTGGCGAGAGGGCTACACGGGGATGCGCGCGGCGATGCAGGCCTCCCGCTGCAACGACCTGCTCGGGGCGGCCTTCCCCGCCCGCCATCCGGCCGCCCGCACGCGTTACGTCCTCTACAACCCCGGCTTCGTGAGGACGGGCATGGCCGATCCGCTGCCGCAGCCCGCGCGTACCGTCACCAAGGCGCTCGCCCGGCTCTTCGCGACGCCGGCCGCGAAGGCGACGGTGCCGATCGCGGCACTGCTGGACGCCGCGCCGGAACCCCCCGTCACCGCCTACACGCGCGGCAGGCCGCTGCCCCTGACCGGTGAGGACTTCGACCCGGCCGCCGCGGCACGCCTCGACCGTGTCACGAGGGACCTGCTCGGGAGGATCACCGGGTGACGGCCGGTGGCGGGCGGGGACGGGCAGGGACGGCGGGCGGTGGCGGGCGGTGGCGGGCGGGGACGTCCGGGGACGGGCGGGGACCCCTCGCGGGACGGGCGGGCGGTCAGAGCAGGAAACCGGCCGGGAACGGGTCGGAGGGGTCGAGGAAGTACTGCGCGGTGCCGGTGATCCACGCCCGCCCGGTGACGGTCGGGACCACCGCGGGCAGGTCCGCCACCCGGGTCTCCTCCACCAGCCGCCCGACGAACCGGGTGCCGATGAACGACTCGTTCACGAAGTCGGCCCCCAGCGGAAGCTCCCCCCTGGCGTGCAACTGGGCCATCCTGGCGCTGGTGCCGGTGCCGCACGGCGAGCGGTCGAACCAGCCGGGGTGGATCGCCATCGCGTGCCTCGAGTGCCGGGCGTCGGAGCCCGGCGCGGTGAGGTGCACGTGGTGGCAGCCCCGGATGGCCGGGTCCAGCGGGTGGACGGGCTCGTCCTGCTCGTTGATCGCCCGCATGACGGCCAGGCCCGCGTCCAGGATCTCCTGCTTGTGCGAGCGCTCGAACGGCAGGCCCACGGACTCGATCGGCAGGATCGCGTAGTGGTTTCCGCCGTAGGCGAGGTCGTAGACGACCTCGCCGATGCCGGGCACCCGGACCACGCGGTCCAGGCCCACGCTGAAGGAGGGCACGTTGGTGATGGTCACCTCGACGGCGGCGCCGTCGCAGACCCGCACCTCGGCGACCACCAGCCCGGCGGGGGTGTCCAGCCGGATGACGGTGACCGGCTCGACGACCTCGACCATCCCGGTCTCGACGAGGACGGTGGCGACCCCGATGGTGCCGTGCCCGCACATGGGCAGGCAGCCCGACACCTCGATGTAGAGCACCCCGTAGTCGGCGTCGGGCCGGGTGGGAGGCTGCAGGATGGCGCCGCTCATCGCCGAGTGGCCGCGCGGCTCGTACATGAGCAGGGTCCGGACGTGGTCCATCCTCGCCAGGAAGTGCTCGCGCCGCTCGGCCATGGTCGCGCCCGGGATGACCCCCACCCCTCCGGTGATCACCCGCGTGGGCATGCCCTCGGTGTGGGAGTCCACCGCGTGGAAGACCCTCTTCGTTCTCATGGACGCTCCTCGCGGGAGGGCGCCCCCGTCCCGGACCTGGCGGGGGCCGGTCCGGCGGGGACGCGGAGGGACGGGGTCATCGCAGGCCCTCGGCCAGCGCCTTCTCGGTGTCCGCGCGCACGGCGGCCTCCTGCTCGCCGACGAGCGCGAGCCTGGGCGGGCGGCACGGGCCGCCGCGACGCCCGGCCAGGTCCATGGAGAGCTTGATCGCCTGTACGAACACCGGCCGGGAGTCCCAGCGCAGCAGCGGGTGCAGCGCGCGGTAGAGGGGCAGCGCGGTGGCCATGTCCCCCTCGGCGGCCGCCCGGTACAGCGCCACGGTCGAGACGGGCAGCGCGTTGGGGTACCCGGCGACCCAGCCGACCGCGCCGGCGGTGACCAGCTCGAGCATCACGTCGTCGGCCCCGACGAGCACGTCCAGGCCGGGGGCGAGCTCGGCGATCTCGTAGATCCGGCGGACGTCGCCGCTGAACTCCTTGACCCCGACGATCAGGCCCTCGCCGTACAGCGTGGCCAGCAGGCGGGGGGTGAGGTCGACGCGGGTGTCGAAGGGGTTGTTGTAGGCCACCACCGGCAGGCCCGCCGCGGCCACGTGCCGGTAGTGCTCCACCACGGTCCGCTCGTCGGCGCGGTAGGCGTTCGGCGGGAGCAGCATCACCGCACGGCATCCGGCCTCACCGGCCTGCTCGGCCCAGCGGCGGGCCTCCAGGGAGCCGTACGCCGCGACCCCCGGCATCACCCGGTCCCCGCCCACGGCCGCCACGGCGGTCTCCACGACCGAGGCGCGCTCCTCGGGGGTCAGCGTCTGGTACTCCCCCAGCGACCCGTTCGGCACGACGCCGTCGCAACCGGAGTCGACCAGCCACCGGCAGTGCTCGCCGTAGCCGTCCAGGTCGACGGAGAGGTCCTCGTTCAGGGGCAGCGCGGTGGCCACCGTCACTCCGTGCCAGGGTTTCACGCGGGTCGTCATGATTCGTCCTTCCGGTGGGGGTCGGGCTCGCCGTGGGGGTCGAGATCGTCCTGGGGGTCGGGCTTCCCGTGGAGGCCGGGCTCGCCGTGGGGGGCGGGCTCGTCCTGGGGGCCGGGCGGGTGAGGGTCGGCCCGCGTCGCCAGGGCGCCGAGCCGGATCGGGTGGGCGATCGGGCGCCGGGCCGGGGCGGGGTCCTCACCGGCCAGGCAGGAGATCGCGTAGCCGCAGATCCGGCCCTGGCACCAGCCCATCCCCGGCCGCGCCAGCAGCTTGACGGAACGGGCGTCGGCGGCGCCCATGGCCTGGGCCTCGCGTACGGCCGACAGGGGCACCTCCTCGCAGCGGCAGACGAGCGTGTCGTCGTGGAGCCAGTCCTGCCAGCCGGGCCGTACCGGGTACGCCTCCTGCAGGGCGCGCGCGAAGGCGGCGAGCCGCTCCCTGCGGCGGGTCAGCGCGGGGTCGGGCGACACCGGACCGGCCGGGGCGGTGGGGCGGCCCAGGTCGGCGGCCGCGGCGCGTCCCGCCAGGCGGCCCTCCACCTCGGCCAGGGCGGCGCCGCCGACGCCGGTGCTCTCCCCGGCCGCGTACACGCCGGGCACGCTGGTGCGCATGCCCGCGTCCACCGCGACGACCGCGCCGCCGTCGTGGTCGCGGCGGGTGGCGCAGCCGAGCTGGACCGGCAGGTCGAGCTGGGGGACGAAGCCGTAGCCGACGGCCAGGGTGTCGCACTCGACGGTCCTCGTCGCGACCGGCCGCCAGCCGTCGTCCAGGGTGGCGACGGTGACGTGGGTCAGCGCGTCCCGGCCGTGCGCGGCGACCACCGCGCGGCGCCCGCGGTACGGGATCCGGTGGCGGGCCAGGCGTGCGGCGTACCCCAGGGCCTCCCCCGCCCGGCCCGCCGCGAGCAGCGGGTGCGCGGCCAGCCCGAACCCGCTGTTGGCCTCGTACACGCCGAGCACGCGGGCCCCCGCGTCCGCCAGGCCGGCGGCGACCGGGAGCAGGAACGGGCCGGTGCCGGCGACCACGATCCTGCGCCCGGCGAGGACCAGGTCCCCCTTGAGCAGGGCCTGCGCCGCCCCCGCGGTGAGCACGCCCGGCAGGTCCCAGCCGGGGAAGGGCAGCGGCCTGTCGTACGCGCCGGTGGCGATCAGCAGGGCGCGCGCGGTCACCGTGCGGGGCCGCTCCTCGCGGTCCCCCTCCAGGCAGTGGAGGGTGATCGTCCCCCCGGTGCGCCCGGCCGCCCACACCCGGTGGCGCAGCAGCACCTCGGCCCGTTCGCCGAGCAGTTCCCAGCGGCGGGTGAACCCGTCGAGGCCGTGCCCCGACGTGTGCAGCGCGCCGGGCCGGGCGGCGTTGAACCCCTCGGCGGGGCGCCGGAAGTACTGGCCGCCGGGTCTGGCCGCGCCGTCGAGCAGGACCACGTCGAGCCCGGCCAGGGCGGCGGTGAGCGCACCGGCGACCCCGGCGGGGCCGGCGCCGACGACGGCCAGGTCGTGGATCCGCGTCACGGGCCGCCCACCGTCCCTCCCTCTTCGCTCTCCCCCTCGTCACCGGCGGCGGCGTCGTCGGTGCCATCGGTGACGTCGGTCGCGTCGGTGCCGACGGTGGCGTCAGTGCCGGTGGTCACCCGGTCCTCGGGGCGGGCCTCGGTCAGGCAGGCGCGCAGGGAGGGCACGCCGTTCACCGTGACCAGGCAGTCGAAACAGACCCCGATGCCGCAGAACAGCCCGCGCGGGCGCCCGCCGAACCGGGTGGTCCGCCAGGAGCGGATGCCCGCGCCGTGCATGGCGGCGCCGATCGTCTGGCCGGGGACCACCGGGACACCGGCGCCGTCCACGCTGATCTCGAACTCCGGCTCGGGCCGCGCCCGCACCAGTTCGTACGGCCCCCTCATCGCACGTCCCCGGCGCGAGCGCCGTTCCCCACAGCGCGGTTCCCCACGGCGCCGTTCCCCACGGGGACACCTCCCACGGGGACACCTCCCACGAGGTCACCTCTCAAGGGGGCACCGCTCACGGGGTCACCTCCGGCGGGGTTCACGACGCCTCCTCGATGAAGCGGTCCGGGCGGAAGGGGGTGAGATCCAGCTCGGGACGGAGCCCCGCCAGGAGCCGGGCGATCAGGTGGCCGGTGGCCGGGGCCAGGCCGATGCCCGCGCCCTCGTGGCCGCAGGCGTGGTAGAGACCTCGCGCCCGGGGATCCTCCCCGATCACCGGCAGGTGGTCGGGGCAGTAGGGGCGGAACCCGCAGTAGGCGCGGATCGCCCGGTAGTCCGCCAGCGCCGGGAACAGCTCCACCGCCTGGCGGGCGAGGCGTTCGAGCACCGGGATCGAGACCGTGCGGTCGAAGCCGACCCGCTCCCGGCTGGCGCCGATGAGCACGGGCCCGGACGGGGTGCTCTCCACCACGGCGGAGGTCTCCAGCCCGGCGGAGTCGCTGGCCACCGCGGTGACGTAGGCGGCGGTGTAGACCTTGTGCCGGACGAGCGGCCCGGCGAGGGGCTCGGTGACCAGGATGAACCCCCTGCGGGGCAGGATCGGGACGTGTACCCCGGCCAGGGCGGCGATCTCGCCGCCCCAGGTGCCCGCGGCGTTGACCACGGCCCCGGCGAGGATCTCGCCCTGGTCGGTGGCGACGCCGGCGATCCGGTCGCCCCGGCGGACGAAACCGGTCACCGTGACGCCGGTACGCAGCATCAGGGCGCCGTGGCCGAACCGTTCGGCGCCCAGCCGGATGAGCCCGGCCGCCGCCAGCATGGGGTGGACCTGGGCGTCCTGCGGGTAGAACACGCCCCCGGCGAATCCCTTGGCCAGGTGGGGCTCGTAGTCGTGCAGCTCTCCGGGACCGGCGAGGACGTGCTCGACGCCCTGCGCGACGGCCAGGCCGGTGAGCGCCTCCAGGACCTCGTCCGTCTCGGCGACCACCAGGCCGCCCTTGGCCTCGAACTCGAACCCGCCGCCGGGACGGGACCCGCCCTCCGGCAGGTCCCCGGCTCCGATTCCCGTCTCGGCCCCGGTCCCCGTTCCGGCCCCGCCCCCGCTTCCGGCACCGGCTCCTTGCGCGCCCCCGGCCAGGTCGCGCCAGAGACGGTTGGAGAGCAGCGCCAGGTCCAGCTCGGGTCCCGGCTCCTTGTCGGAGACCAGGATGTTGCCCTCACCGGCCCCGGTCGTGCCGCCCGCCACGGGTCCGCGGTCGACGACCACCACGTCGAGTCCGGCACGGGCGGCGTAGTAGGCGCAGGCGGCGCCGACGACCCCGGCCCCGATGACCACCACGTCCGGCATGTCCCACCTCGCTCCCGCAGCCCGGATCCGTCAGTACTATGTCACATACCTTTAAACGGATCAATGCACCAAATCAGACATTACGGGGGGCGCGTTCGCCTCCCCGTCGTCCCCCCGCCCGGCCGGTTCCACCGCCGCCCCGGCGAGCCCGCCACGGCCCGGTGAAGGCCGTGGCCCGGTGAAGGTCACGGGTGGGGCCGAAGGACCGACCGGGAGGCCGGCGGGAGGAGCGGGGAGGCCGGCGGGGAGGGACCGGAGCCGCCGGGGCCCGTCACGGGACCGCCCACCTGGCCGCCTACCATATGAGCCGTGAAGCACCTCCTCGCCCTGGCCGACCGGCGCCTCCTGAGCGCCGCGCGGATCGTGGGGCCGCCCACCCTGCCCACCGTGCACCGCTGGGCGCTGGCGGCGGTGGTCGTCAACGTCCTGATCACCGTCACGGGCGCGGCGGTGCGGGTCACCGGTTCGGGGCTGGGCTGCCCGACCTGGCCCCGGTGCACCCCGGAGAGCTTCGTCCCGAGCGCCCACGACGAGATCTCGCCGATCAACATGGCGATCGAGTTCGGCAACCGGCTGCTCACCTTCGTGGTGCTGCTCGTCGCGGTGGCCTGCCTGCTGGCCGCGCTGCGGCTGCTCCCCCGGCGCCGCGACCTGGTCCTGCTGGCCTGGCTGCAGCCGGTCGGCGTGGCCTTCCAGGGGGTCTGGGGCGGTCTGGTGGTGCGCAGCGCGCTCAACCCGGTCACCGTGAGCGTGCACTTCCTGGTCTCCATCGGCATGACCGCCGCGGCGTACGCGCTGTACGCGCGTTCCCGGGCGCGGGTGCCCGCCACCGGGCACGAGGCCCCCGAGCGGCCGGTCCGCCGCGAGGTCCGCGCGCTCGCCTGGGCCTTGCTGGCCTCGGTGTTCGTCCTGGTCGTCGCGGGCGTGGTGGTGACCGGAACCGGTCCGCACTCCGGCGACGAGATGGCCTCCCGGTTCGGCTTCGACATCGAGACCGTGGCACGGATCCACGCCGACATCGCCTACGTGGCGGTCGGCCTCACCTTCGCGCTGGCGTTCGCGCTGCACATCACCGGTGCCTCCGGGCGCGCCCGCCGGGCCGCGTGGACGCTGCTGGCCGTGGAGGCGGCCCAGGGCGTCGTCGGCTACGTCCAGTACTTCACGGGCGTGCCCGCGGCCCTGGTCAACCTGCACGTGCTCGGGGCCTCCCTGGTCTGGGTCTGCGCCCTGCGGGTGCTGTTCGCGACCCGTCCGCACGCCCCGGCGGAGCCCGCCGGGACCGACGACGCCGACCGGCTCGACCGCGTCCCCGCCTGACCCGCGGCCCCCTGCCCGCCCGTCCCGTGGCCCCGCCTGACCCGGCGGGTTCGACCCCGCCCCCGTACGGCCGGGAGAATGGCCGGATGCCACCGTCACGGCGGACTCTCCGCCTCTGCTACCAGGGCGCCGTGCTGTTGAGCGTCCTGGCGATCGGACCGCTGACCTGGGCCTGGCTGGCCAGTTCCGGACACCGCCTGGTGGCCGGCTCCTCCCCCGGCTGGACGGCCGGCGTGCCCCGGGCGCCGGTGGCGCTGGTGCTGGGGGCCGCGGTCTTCGGGGGCACCCCCTCCGCCATGCTGGCCAGGCGGCTGGACGTCTCCGCCGAGCTGTACCGGGCGGGCAGGGTCGAGGCGATCCTGCTCTCGGGCGACAACGGCCGGGCGGGGTACGACGAGCCGACCGTGATGCGCGACTACCTGCTCGCCCGCGGGATCCCCGGCCGCGCGCTCGTCCTCGACCACGCGGGCTTCGACACGTGGGACTCCTGCGTGCGGGCCCGTACCGTGTTCGGCGCCACCCGGCTCACCGTGGTCACCCAGGTCTTCCACCTGCCCAGGGCCGTCGCGCTCTGCCGCACCGCGGGCCTGGAGGCCTTCGGCGTGGGCGACGACTCGTCACGACGGTGGGCCTCCACCACCTGCGCCTACGCTGCCCGCGAGTTCGCCGCCGCCGCCAAGGGGTTCCTGGACTCCGTGATCCTGGACTCCCCTGCCGTCTTCCCCGGGCCGCGTGAGACCACCCTGGAGACGGCGCTGCGGTCGGGGTGAGCGCGCCCGGCCGCTACGGCGTCCCGCCCGGCCGGCGCCGTTCCCGCCACGGACCCGGCCCGTACGCCGGCGCCGGCCCGCCCCGGCCGGGAGGCGGCGGAGGGGGCACGGCCGGGAACCGCGCGCGGGAGGCGGCCATGCACTCCAGCAGCGCCCGCTGCTCGGTGTTGAAGGTGGCCTCGTCGATCACGTGCCCCCTGGCCCGCTCGTGGAGCAGGCCCAGCTCCGTCGCGGCGAGCTGGTAGTCGCTCATCGCCCGCGATCCGGCCCGCCCGCCGTTCGCCTTGGCCCACTGCCTGGCGTGACGGCGTCCGGGCAGGGAGGAGAGCATCGCGACGTCGGCGGAGGAGACCAGTCCCGTCGCCCAGTAGGCGGGCAGGTAGGCCTGGATGAGCCCGATGATGCGCTTGCGGTCGCGGAAGACGATCCAGATCAGGACGAACAAGACGACCATCAGCAGCACGTAGGCGATGGCCAGGCCGAGGATGCCGACGTAGGAGGCGAAGCCGTTCCAGATGCCGTGCAGCAGCATCGCGCCGATCCACCCGGCGGCGATGACGAGGATCCGGCCCGGTCCGCGGCGCTGCGCCGCGTAGGCCACCGCGACGCCGATCATCGAGGTGAACAGCGGGTGCGCGAACGGCGACAGGACCCCGCGCAGCACGACGGTCACCGCCAGGCCCTGCGCGCCCATCTCGTCGAGCGCGGCCACGTAGTAGCTGACGTTCTCGCTCATGGCGAAGCCGAGGCCGACCATGCAGGCGTAGATGATGCCGTCGGTGGGACCGTCCAGCTCGGCGCGCCTGAACCTGAGCAGGCCCAGCAGCACCAGGCCCTTCATCGTCTCCTCCACCACGGGGGCGCCGAAGGTGGCGGTGAGGCTGCGCGCGTAGTCGTAGCCGAGCTGGACGGTGCTCTCCAGGTAGATGAGGTTGAAGGAGTTGATCACCCCGGCGAACAGGACGGCCACCCCCGCGCCCCAGGCGAACGCGAAGATCAGGTTGCCGCGCGGCTCCGGTTCGATCCGGTCCAGCGCCAGCACCGCGGCCAGCAGCACCGGGACGGGCGCCAGCGCCAGCACGAGCGCGATGAAGAAGTAGACCGGGTCGCCGTTCAGCACGTCGAAGGAGAGCGACACCAGGCCACAGAGCCCGGTCGCCACGAGCCCGGCGATCAGGGAGCGCGACGGGCGGTCCCTGAGCACCCATCGGGGGTCACGGCTGGACATGTGGCAACCGTAACCGCTGGGGCGCACACCGCGGTTCAGACAGGGGGAATCCACCTCCGGCGTCGGAGATCGGCCGGACGCGGGTCACCGGGTGGATCACCGGACGGCGGATCGTCCGGCGGCGGGGCCCCCACGCCCTGCCGACGGTCCGGTGACCCCGTACGGCCTCCCGGAATTCCGTGACCATACCGGGTGACGGGCCGTCTCCGCGAGCGGATCCGCGATCCCGGCGCCGCCGGCCATCGGTGATCATGAACGCCCCTCCCCCGGCACGGTCCGCCCCGCCCCTTGCGGATCCTGCCCTCCGGGCACCCGGGTGAAGCCGGCGCGTCCCGGCGAATCCGGGGGATCCCCGTCCTTTCCCGGCGCCCCGCCCCTTGCGTGTCACCGCCCGGGGCGACCGGTCACGCCCCCCGTCCCGAGGCCCTCGGGGCACCGGGGGTGCGACACCGGGGGTGCGCCACGGGCCCCGCGGCGTCGCGGGACGGCTCAGACGAACATCGAGTCGATCGCCACGGCCAGGAAGAGCAGGGCCAGGTAGGCGTTGGACCAGTGGAAGAAGCGCATCGGGCGCAGGTCCACCCCGGTCTTGCCGGCGTTGACCCGTCCCAGGAGGCGGTGCACCTCCCACAGGCAGGCGGCGCCGAGGACGAGGGCGACCGCCGGGTAGAGCAGGGTGGTGCCGGCCACCGGCCACAGCAGCAGCGAGCAGAGCACGGTGGCCCAGGTGTAGGCGATGCTCTCCAGCACCACGCGGCGCTCGGTGGCGACCACCGGCAGCATGGGGACCTTGGCGGCGGCGTAGTCCTCCTTGTAGCGCATGGCCAGGGTCCAGGTGTGCGGCGGCGTCCAGAAGAACACCACGCCGAAGAGCACCACGGGCGCCCAGGCGAGGCCGCCGGTGACGCCGGCCCAGCCGATCAGCACCGGCATGCATCCGGCGAGCCCGCCCCACACCACGTTCTGGGAGGTCCGCCTCTTGAGGATCATCGAGTAGACCAGCACGTAGAACAGGTTCGCGGCCAGCGACAGGCCCGCGGCGAGCCAGTTGACCGTCAGGCCGAGCCCCAGGGTGGACAGCACCCCCAGCACGATCCCGAAGATCAGCGCGTTGGCGGGCGGGACCAGGTGGCGGGCCAGCGGCCGGCGCCGGGTGCGGCGCATGGCCGCGTCGATGTCGCGGTCGATGTAGCAGTTCAGCGCGTTGGCGCTGCCGGCCGACAGGGTGCCGAAGAGCAGCGTGTTGACCGCGACCCACAGCGGCGGCAGCCCCTTGGCCGCCAGGAACATCACCGGCAGCGTCGTGATCAGCAGCAGCTCGATGATCCGCGGCTTCGTCAGGGCCACGTACGCCTTGACGACGTCGCCGAGGGAGCGGGACGCGCCCGCCGTGTGCGGGGTCGCGCCCGGCTCGCGCGGGGCCGTCGATTGCTTCTCGGTGAGCACCATCTAAGGCGCTTCCAGCACGTGCGGGGTCAACGCGTAACCTCTGATTAGAGCGGATCCGTGAATGCGGGCACCAGCCAGCCTTGAGGACTCACTGTAGTTGCAGGGGGGGCCGGTCCTGGCACGGGGTACGGAAGCGGCACGGCGCGCCATCCCCCGGGGGAGGCGTCCGCGCCGGTCACGGATCCCGCGGGCCCGCCCCCGGGGAACGCCCGCGCCGCACCGGCGCGGGCGGATCAACGGGTCCCGCGGGGCGCCCCGGGGACGTCCGCGCCGCACCGGCGCGGACCGATCGCCGATTCCGCGGCCTCGCCCGGGAAACGTCCGCGCCACGACGGCACGGCCGAAACCGTTAGGGTCCGGTGTGGGCGGGAAATAGCCAGACCGGTGCCATCATCACACGATTAAAGATCCGGAGATCGAGCACTTGAGCAGTGAACTCGTGCCAACCCTTGAATGGAGCGACCTGGACCGCCGCGCGGTCGACGTCGTACGGGCTCTGGCCATGGACGCGGTTGAGAAGGCGGGCTCGGGACACCCGGGCACCGCGATGAGTCTGGCGCCCGCCGCCTACCTGCTGTTCCAGCGGGTCATGCGGCACGACCCGTCGGATCCCTCCTGGACGGGCCGTGACCGGTTCGTCCTGTCGGCCGGGCACAGCAGCCTGACCCTCTACATCCAGCTCTACCTGTCGGGCTACGGCCTGAGCCTGGACGACCTCAAGGGGTTGCGCCAGTGGCAGAGCCTGACCCCCGGCCACCCCGAGCACGGCCACACCGCGGGCGTGGAGACCACCACCGGCCCGCTGGGACAGGGTCTGGGCAACGCGGTGGGCATGGCGATGGCCGCCCGCCGCGAGCGCGGCCTGTTCGACCCGGACGCCGCGCCGGGCACCAGCGTGTTCGACCACAACATCTGGTGCATCGCCTCCGAGGGCGACATCGAGGAGGGCATCAGCCACGAGGTCAGCGCGCTCGCCGGCCACCAGAAGCTGGGCAACCTGACCGTCGTCTTCGACAGCAACCACATCTCGATCGAGGACGACACCCAGATCGCGCTGAGCGAGGACGTCGTCGCGCGCTACGACGCCTACGGCTGGCACACCCAGACCGTCGACTGGACGCAGACCGGCGACTACGTCGAGGACGTCCAGGCGCTGCACCAGGCCCTGGAGGCCGCCCGCGCCGAGACCGGCAGGCCGTCGTTCATCCGGCTGCGCACGATCATCGGCTGGCCCGCGCCGAACAAGAAGAACACCGGCAAGATCCACGGCTCGGCGCTGGGCGCCGAGGAGGTCGCCGCCACCAAGAAGGTCCTCGGCCTGGACGTCGAGAAGGACTTCCAGGTCCCCGCCGACGTGCTGGGGCACGCCCGCGAGGTCGTCGAGCGCGGCCGCGCCGCCCGCGCCGACTGGAACGCCCGCTACGAGAGCTGGCGCGAGGCCGAGCCCGAGCGCGCCGCCGAGTTCGACCGCATCTCCTCCCGGCGGCTGCCGGCGGGCTGGAGCGAGGCGCTGCCGACGTTCGAGATCGGCTCCTCGGTCGCCACCCGCAAGGCCTCGGGCGAGGTGCTCAGCAGCCTCGCGCCGGTGCTGCCCGAGCTGTGGGGCGGCTCGGCCGACCTGGCCGAGTCCAACAACACCACGATGAAGGGCGAGCCGTCCTTCATCCCCGAGGAGTTCCAGACCAAGGACTTCCCGGGCCACCCCTACGGCCGCACCCTGCACTTCGGCATCCGCGAGCACGGCATGGGCGCGATCCTGAACGGCATCGCGCTGCACGGCGGCACCCGCCCCTACGGCGGCACGTTCCTGGTCTTCAGCGACTACATGCGCCCGGCGGTGCGGCTGGCGGCGCTGATGAAGCTGCCGGTCACCTACGTGTGGACGCACGACTCCATCGGCCTGGGCGAGGACGGCCCGACCCACCAGCCCATCGAGCACCTGTGGGCGCTGCGCGCGATCCCGGGCCTGGACGTGGTCCGCCCGGCCGACGCCAACGAGACGGCCGCCGCCTGGCAGGTCGTGCTGGAGCACCACGACCGCCCGGCCGCGCTGGCGCTGACCCGGCAGAACCTGCCGGTCTACGAGGGCACCCGGGACGCCACCAAGGTCGCCCGCGGTGGCTACATTCTGCAGGACGCCTCCGACGGCCAGCCGTCGGTGCTGCTGATCGCCACCGGTTCCGAGGTCGAGCTGGCCGTCGAGGCGCGAAAGCTCCTGGAGGCCGAGGGCATCACCGCCCGGGTCGTGTCGATGCCGTGCGTGGAGTGGTTCCAGGCCGAGGACGCGGCCTACCGCCAGTCGGTGCTGCCCCCCTCGGTGAAGGCGCGCGTCGCCGTCGAGGCGGGAATCCCGCTGGGCTGGCGCGAGTTCGTGGGAGACGAGGGCGTGATCCTGGGCCTGGACCACTTCGGTGCCTCGGCCCCCTACCGCACCCTGTACGAGCAGTTCGGGCTGACCGCCGAGCGCGTGGCCGCCGCCGCCAAGGCGACCCTCGCCAAGACCGGAGCCGACAAGGGCGAGACGACGGGAAACTGATCATGAGTGAGATTCTCAGGAAACTGTCCGAGCAGGGCGTCTCCATCTGGCTGGACGACATCAGCCGCGAGCGCCTGCGCACCGGCAACCTCCAGGAGCTGATCCGCGACCGGCACGTGGTCGGCGTCACGTCCAACCCGACGATCTTCGCCTCGGCGCTGAGCAAGGGCGACGCCTACGACCAGCAGATCCACGACCTGAAGATCCGCGGCGTGGACGTCGAGGAGGCGGTGCGCGCCATCACCACCTACGACATCCGCTGGGCCGCCGACGTGCTCAGGCCGGTCTACGAGAGCGGCGGCCGGACCGACGGCCGGGTCTCCATCGAGGTCGACCCGCGCCTGTCGAAGGACACCGACAAGACCGTCGCCGAGGCGCGCGCGCTGTGGTGGCTGGTCGACCGGCCCAACCTGTTCATCAAGATCCCCGCCACCGTCGAGGGCCTGTCGGCGATCACCCAGGTGATCGCCGAGGGCATCAGCGTCAACGTCACGCTGATCTTCTCCCTGGAGCGCTACCGCGCGGTCATGGACGCCTGGATGACCGGTCTGGAGCAGGCCAAGGCCAAGGGCCTGGAACTGGGCGGCATCGAGTCGGTGGCCTCGTTCTTCGTCAGCCGGGTGGACGGCGAGATCGACAAGCGGCTCGATGCGATCGGCACCCCCGAGGCGTCGGCCCTCAAGGGCAAGGCCGCGCTCGCCAACGCCCGCCTGGCCTTCGCCGCCTTCGAGGAGGTCGTCGCCTCGGACCGCTGGAAGGCGCTGGCCGAGGCCGGGGCCCGTCCGCAGCGCCCGCTGTGGGCCTCCACCGGGACCAAGAACCCCGACTACCCCGACACGCTCTACGTCGACCAGCTCGTCACCTCCGGCACGGTCAACACGATGCCGGAGAAGACCCTCGAGGCCACCGCCGACCATGGCAAGATCGACGGCGACACGATCCGCTCCTCCTACGAGGAGGCGTGGAACACCATGGCCGCCCTCAAGGAGGTCGGCATCGACTACGACGACGTCGTCGGCTTCCTGGAGACGGACGGCCTGGACAAGTTCGAGGCCTCCTGGACCGAGCTGCTGGCGACCGTCTCCGCCGAGCTGAAGAAGGCGTGAGGGAGCACATGTCAGTGTCCGTGACGTTCGGTGAGGACGATCTCACCGAGCTTGCCGCCGAGACCGCGGGGCGCCTGGCCGCCGAGGGCGTTCCCCAGGCGCTGGCCTCCGGCGACCCCACCCTGTGGGGGGCCGAGGCCCAGGCCGAGGCGGCCGTCCGCCTCGGCTGGCTGAACCTGCCGCACACCAGCCGGGAGCTGCTGCCCGAGATCGGCGCGCTGGTGAGCAGGGCCCGCGCCGAGGGCCTGGACCACGTGGTCCTGGCCGGCATGGGCGGCTCCTCCCTGGCCCCGGAGGTCATCACGGCCTCCGACGACGTGCCGCTGACCGTGCTCGACACCACCGACCCCGGCCAGGTGCGCCGGGCGCTGGCGGACCGGCTGGAGAGCACGATCGTGGTCGTGGCCAGCAAGAGCGGCGGCACCGTCGAGACCGACAGCCACCGGCGGATCTACGAGAAGGCCTTCCGCGACGCCGGGATCGACCCGGTGAGCAGGATCGTCGTCGTCACCGACCCGGGCTCGCCGCTGGAGCACAGCGCCCGCGAGGCCGGCTACCAGGTGTTCCTGGCCGACCCGAACGTCGGCGGGCGCTACAGCGCGCTGACCGCGTTCGGCCTGGTGCCCAGCGCGCTGGCCGGGGCCGACGTCGAGCGGCTGCTCGACGACGCCGCCGAGGTGCTGCCGCTGCTGTCGCGCACCGAGGGCAACCCCGGCCTCGACCTCGGCGCCGCCCTGGGGGCCGCCGCGGCGGCCGGGCGCGACAAGCTGGTCATCGAGGACGGGCTGTCGGAGATCAACGGCCTGCCCGACTGGATCGAGCAGCTCGTCGCCGAGTCCACCGGCAAGTCCGGCAGGGGCATCCTGCCGGTGGTGGGCGCCGACCCGGGCGACGCCGAGGACGAGCTGCTCGCCGGGATCGACACCGACGGCGTGGTGACCGTGGCCGGGCCGCTGGGCGCGCAGTTCCTCGTCTGGGAGTACGCCACGGCCGTGGCCGGGCGGGTGCTGGGCATCGACCCGTTCAACCAGCCGAACGTGTCGGAGTCCAAGGAGAACACCGCCGCGCTGCTCGACCGGGCCGAGCTGCCGCTCGGCACGCCGATCCTGGTGGACGGCCCGGTGGAGGTCTACGGCGAGCTGCCCGGGGAGGGCGAGGCCAAGGACCTCTCCGACGTGTTCACCCGGCTGCTGGAGGCGATCCCCTCCGACGGCTACCTCGCGGTGATGGCCTACCTGGACCGCGAGGCCGCCTTCGACGCCCCCTACGCCGAGGGCGCCTCGTTCGAGGAGATGACCGACGTGTGGAGCGGGGCCGACGCGGCCACGCTGCGCGGGATGCTCGCCATCCGCACCGACCGCCCGGTCACCTTCGGCTGGGGCCCCCGCTTCCTGCACTCCACCGGCCAGTACCACAAGGGCGGCCCGCAGAACGGCGCGTTCCTGCAGATCACCGGTGCCGTGGAGAACGATCTCGAGGTGCCCGGCAAGCCGTACACCCTGGGCCGGCTCCAGCTCGCCCAGGCGCTCGGCGACCTGGGAGCGCTGACCGGCCGCGGGCGTCCCGCCGTACGGCTGCACCTGACCGACCGCGTCGCGGGCGTCGCACGCCTGCTGGCCGCCGCCAGGGAGGTCTGATGGGACGCTGGAGGTTCGCATGAGCAAGGACAGCTCCCCGGCGCCCGCCGGGGAGGGCAAGAAGGATTCCGCGGACGCCTCCGACCGTCAGGGCGGGAACAAGGGACACAAGAGCCCAGGGAAGGGCACGGACACGACCACGGCGGCCACCGCCGCCTCCAGCGTCGGCATCACCGACGCCGTGATCGAGGCCAACCCCCTGCGCGACCCGCGCGACAAGCGCCTGCCGCGCGTGGCCGGCCCCTGCGTGCTGGTGCTGTTCGGCGTGACCGGCGACCTGGCCCGCAAGAAGCTGCTGCCGGCGATCTACGACCTGGCCAACCGGGGGCTGCTGCCGCCGGGCTTCTCACTGGTCGGCTTCGCCCGCCGCGACTGGAAGGACCAGGACTTCGCGCAGCTCACCCACGACGCGGTCAAGGAGCACGCGCGGACGCCGTTCCGCGAGGAGGTCTGGAAGCAGCTCTCGGAGGGCATCTTCTTCTGCCGGGGCGAGTTCACCGACGACGGCGCGTTCGACGCGCTGGCGATGATGCTCAAGGAGATCGACCAGACCCGGGGCACCGGCGGCAACTACGGCTTCTACCTGTCGGTGCCGCCGAAGTTCTTCCCGGTCGTGGTCCAGCAGCTCAAGCGGACCGACCTGGCCGACGGCCCGGACGACGCCTGGCGGCGGGTCGTGATCGAGAAACCGTTCGGGCACGACCTGAAGAGCGCCCAGGAGCTCAACGCGATCACCAGCGCGGTGTTCCCGGAGAGCTCGGTGTTCCGCATCGACCACTACCTGGGCAAGGAGACGGTCCAGAACATCCTGGCGCTGCGCTTCGCCAACAACCTGTTCGAGCCGATCTGGAACCGCGGGTACGTCGACCACGTGCAGATCACGATGGCCGAGGACATCGGCATCGGCGGCCGGGCCGGGTACTACGACGGCATCGGCGCGGCCCGCGACGTCATCCAGAACCACCTGATCCAGCTCCTGGCCCTGGTCGGCATGGAGGACCCCACCTCGTTCGGGGCCGACTCGCTGCGCAGGGAGAAGGAGAAGGTCCTCAAGGCGCTGCGGCTGCCGGCGGACCTGTCGCTGGCCACCGCGCGCGGCCGGTACGGGCCCGGCTGGCAGGGCGGCGAGCCGGTCATCGGCTACACCGAGGAGGAGGGCATCCCGCCGGACTCCATCACCGAGACCTACGCCGCCGTCAAGGTGGAGATCGCCAACCGGCGCTGGGCCGGGGTGCCGTTCTACCTGCGCACCGGCAAGCGGCTCGGCCGGCGGGTGACCGAGGTGGCCGTGGTGTTCCAGCGGGCGCCGCACCTGCCGTTCAGCAAGGACGACACCGAGATCCTGGGGCAGAACGCCCTGGTCATCCGGGTGCAGCCGGACGAGGGCATCACGGTGCGGTTCGGCTCCAAGGTGCCCGGCACCGCGATGGAGGTCAGGGACGTCTCGATGGACTTCGCCTACGGCGAGTCGTTCATGGAGTCCTCCCCCGAGGCCTACGAGCGGCTGCTGCTGGACGTGCTGATCGGCGACCCGCCGCTCTTCCCGCACCAGCGGGAGGTGGAGCTGTCGTGGAAGATCCTCGACCCGATCGAGGAGTTCTGGAGCTCCCAGGGTCCGCCGGAGGAGTACCCGGCGGGCACGTGGGGGCCGGCCTCGGCCGACGAGATGATGGCCCGCGACGGGCGCGTCTGGAGGCGGCTGTAGATGACCAGCTTCATGCTGAGCGGCACGACCGCCTCGAAGATCTCCTCGCAGCTCACCCATCTGCGTCACCAGATGGGCACCCCCGCGGTCGGCATGGTGCTGACCCTGGTGGTGGTGTGCGGCGAGAGCGAGCAGTACGACGCGGTCCGGGCGGCGACCGAGGCGGCCAGGGAGCACCCCTCGCGCATCCTCGTCGTCATCTCCCGCGACGCGAACGAGCCCAACCGGCTCGACGCCGAGATCCGGTTCGGCGAGTCGACCCCGGGCGAGGTGATCCTGCTCCGCCTGTACGGGGAGCTGACCCGGCACGCCGACTCGGTGGTCAGCCCCCTGCTGCTCACCGACACCCCGGTGGTGGCCTGGTGGCCCGGCGAGTGCCCGGACGTGCCGTCCAAGGACCCGATCGGCATGCTGGCCCAGCGCCGCATCATCGACGCGCGGTCCGCGAACGACACGGTCAAGGCGATCGTCGGCCGGGCCCGCGGTTACGTGCCCGGTGACACCGACCTGGCCTGGACCCGGCTGACGACGTGGCGGAGCCTGCTGGCCGCCGCGTTCGACCAGCCGGTGGGCAAGGTCAAGCGGGGCAGCGTGGAGGCGGTGCCCGGCCACGCCAGCGCCCTGCTGCTGGCGGCCTGGCTGAGCGACCGGCTCGGCGCGTCCGTGAAGGTCTCCGACTCCGAGGGGCCCGGCCTGACCGCGGTGAAGCTGTCGGCCGCCGACGGCGACATCGTGATCACGCGGGCCGACGGGCACCTGGCCACGCTCTCGCGTCCGGGCCAGCCGGACCGCCGGGTCGCCCTGACCCGTCGCCCGACGTCGGAGCTGCTCGCCGAGGAGCTGCGGCGGCTGGACCCCGACGAGGTCTACGAGGCCGCGATCCAGCGGCTCGCCAAGACCGGCAGGTCCTGAGCGACGGGCGCCCCGCGGTGAGCCGCGGGGCGCCCGTCCGCCCGCCGGCGTTCCCGAAGTCCCGCGCCCGAGGTCCCGGGCCGAAAGAGAAGAAGTAGTCCCGTGAGCGTTCCCACCGTGATCATCCACCGTGACGCCGACGTGCTCGCCAAGGCCGTCGCGGCCCGGGTCGTCGTCCGCGCCGTCGACGCGCAGTCGGCCAGGGGCTCGGCCCACCTGGTGCTGACCGGCGGCACCGTCGGCATCGCCACCCTCGCCGAGATCGCCGCCTCCCCGGCCAGGGACGCCGTCGACTGGCGCGCGGTGGACCTGTGGTGGGGCGACGAGCGCTTCCTGCCGTCCGGCGACGCCGAACGCAACGAGACCGGCGCCCGAAAGGCCCTGCTGGACCACCTCGACCTCGCCCCGGAGCGGGTCCATGTGATGCGCGGCCCCGACTCGGGGATGACCGTCGAGGAGGCGGCCGACGCCTACGCCGAGGAGCTGCGGCGCGCCGCCCGTCCCGGGGACCACGTCCCGGCACCGGTCTTCGACCTGACGATGCTCGGCATGGGGCCGGACGGGCACGTGGCCTCGCTCTTCCCCGGCATGCCCGCCCTGTACGACACCCGCCCGGTGGTCGCGGTGCACGGCTCCCCCAAGCCGCCGCCCACCCGGATCTCGCTGACCCTGCCGGTCATCCGCAACTCCGCCGAGGTGTGGGTGATCGCCGCGGGAGAGGAGAAGGCCGAGGCGGTACGGGCGGCCCTGTCGGAGTCGGGGCCGATGCCGGTGCCCGCTGCGGGCGCCCGGGGCGGCAGCCGGACCCTCTTCCTGCTGGACCGGGCCGCCGCCTCGAAGATCCCCTCTTCCTGAGGGGCGCGTTCCCCGCCGGACGCGTCCGTCCGACGGGCGCGTCCACCCGGTGGGGGCGTCCACCCGATGGGGCGGACGTGAACGGCATGCCGAACCGATCGACCGGGTAGGAGGCCCCGTGTCTTTTCTGCGCTACGAGGGCCTGCTGCTGGCCGGGCGCTACCGTCTCATCGCCGAACTGGGCAGGGGCGGCATGGCGACGGTGTGGCGCGCCCGCGACGAGCTCCTGGACCGCGAGGTCGCCGCCAAGGAGGTCGCGATCCCCCTGCACCTGCCCGGCCCGGAGCGCGAGGTCCTCCTGGAACGCACCATGCGGGAGGCGCGCCTGGCCGCGCGGCTGAGCCATCCCAACATCGCCGCGGTGTACGACGTGGTCCGCACCGACGGCAATCCGTGGATCATGCTGCAGTTCATCCGGTCCCGCGACCTCGGAGAGGTGATCGCCTCCGAGGGCCCGCTGCCCGCTCCCGTCGTCGCGCGCATCGGGCTGGAGGTGCTGTCGGCCCTGGAGGCCGCCCACGCGGCCGGTGTCGTCCACCGCGACGTCAAACCGGCCAACATCCTGCTCACCGACGACGGCCGGGCGATCCTGACCGACTTCGGGCTGGCCACCGCCGTGAACGGGGAGCCCGGCCTCACGCGCGCCGGGATGGTCGTGGGCACGCCCGCCTACATCGCCCCCGAGCGGGCCGGCGGCGGCGCCTCGAACGCCGAGAGCGACCTGTGGTCCCTGGGCGCCACCCTGTACGCGGCGGTCGAGGGAAGCGCCCCGTTCGGCCGCAGCACCGTGATGGCCACGTTCACCGCCGTGATGACGACCACCCCCGGGCCGTACCGGCACGCCGGTCCCCTGGCGCCCGTCATCACCGGCCTGCTCGACAAGGACCCCGCCCACCGCACCGGTGCGGCCCGCGCCCGCGAGCAACTGCGGGAGATCGCCGCGCTGTGGGACGGGGAACGGGAAGCCTTCCCACCGTGGAGCCGGAAGGCCCCTGCCGCCTCGGGGCGCGGCGAACAGGACTCCGCGGCACCGGGGGACGGGGAGGGAGGCACCGTCGCGTCGTGGGACCGGGAGACCGGCGCCGCCGAGATCCCCTTCCGCACCGGGGCGATCGCGGCGCCGGTCACCCCAGGCGACATCGCCGGACACCCCGATGCCGGTCCCGTCCCTGATCCCGACCCCGGCTCCGGCCCCCGTCCCGGATTCGTGCCCGCCCCCGCCTCCGGCCCCGTCTCCGGATCCGGTCTGATCCCCGGTCTCGGTGCCGGGGCCGGTGACCGTCCGCGTACCGCTCCGGCGCGCCGGAGGGTCATCGGACACCGGTGGCTCGCGGCCGGCGTCGCGGCGCTGCTCGCGGGGGTTCTCGTCACGACCGGCGCCCTCACGTCCGTGTGGTGGAGCGGCGAACCCGGCCGTTCGACGCGGGACACCCCTTCCAGCCCCGACCCCACCACGACGCTCCGGCTCGACCGCGCCACCGAGGCGCGGACGGTGACCGGTGAACGATCCACCTCCGGCCGCCGCGACCGGTCCACCTCCACCCCCCGCCCCCGGCGCACGTCCGCCCCCACGCCCGCGCCGCGCACCCGGTCCACCTCCACGCCGAGGATCCGCTCCACGTCCGCGCCCAGCGAGCCTTCCGCGCCCCTTCCCCGGCCCACCGCCGCCGGACCCGGCACGACGAAGCCCACCACCGCGCCCACGGCCGCCAACGCCGAGCCGAAGCCCGGCAACGACACCGGGAGCGGGAACAACGGGAACGGCGGCGGGAACAACGGAAACGGGAACAACGGGAACGGGAACGGCGGCGGGAACAACGGGAAAGGAAACGGCAGGAAGGGCTAGCCGGAGCCCGCCGAGCTTCTCGGGCGGCACGAGCGCCCCCGGCGACGACATCGATCTCGTCGGGACCTCCGCCCTGCTCTGCGGGTTCACGCCGGAGGCGCGTAACGCGTCACGGACCGGCGTGGCGGGATGTCACGGTCACACGTGCTGACGGGCTCACGGCTCGTCTCCGTTCACGCACCGAGGCGTCACGTCCGCCGCTCTCGCGACGGAATGCGTCCGGCGATGAGCCGTCGGCCGTAATCACACTGTGCGGTGGAGACGTCACAGATACGCTTACCGCGGCAGAAGGCCTGCCCTATCAGCACCGTGCGATGGAAAGGAGGTGGAGGTGATGGTGATGACCGTCAAGACACATCGCATCGAGATGCGCACGGACGCGGCCACCGAGGCACTCATCGTGCAGGCCGCGGAGGCCACGGGAGAGTCCACCTCGTCTTTCGTGCTGCGCGCGGCCCGCGCGGAGGCCGGTCGGGTGCTCGCCCGACCGGATGTCACATTGATGCCCGCCGAGCAGTTCGACGAGTTGCTCTCGTCGCTCGACGAACCGGACGACGCGCCCGTGCTCCGCAGGGTCGCGCGGCGACGGCCCGGCTATCACGAATCGGCATGACCTGGCCTTCGCGTTTCCTTCGTGAGGAGCACGACCCCGGCGGCTTCGACCGCTCGGTCCCGCTCATGAACGAATGGCTTGTCAGGACGGCGCTTCGCGCCCGGAGGTCGGACACGGCACGCACCTACGTATGGTCTCCCCCGGACACCGATCACATCGTCGCGTACTTCTCCATCACCCCCACCGAGGTCCGCCGCGCTGAGGCCGGCGGCTCACTCTCCGGCGGGGTGAGCATCGTGCCCGGCTACCTTCTGGCGAGGCTTGCCCTCGATCACCGTCTCCACGGCCGGGGACTGAGTTCGGATCTGCTGGTGAACGCCATATCCAAGATCGTTTCAGCTTCGGAGACGGCGGGAGGTCGCATCATCGTGGTCGACGCGATCGACGGCCGTGCCGCCGACTTCTACGCCTTTCACGGATTCCTTCCGGTCAAGGACAATCCACGACGACTGGTGATGAAGATGGCCACTGCGCGGGCGGCACTCGCCTCCTCCTGAATCTTGACCGACAACCCGAGTTCGCGGCTCCGGCCGCTGGCGAACACGGACGGGTCATTACCGTCGCGGGCGGCGAACCGGTGATCGTCGATCCGGGCGACGACGCCTTCCTGCGTGATCGGCACCAGTTCGGCGAGCTCGTCGCCCCGCACCTGAACCTGCTGCTGCACGGGCACACCCACGAGGGCCGCATCGACAGCTACGGCGCCGACGCCTTCGCCGTACGCTGCGCGGGCAGCACCGGGGTGCGCAAGGAGGCCCGCCCCGACGACGTGCCCAACCAGTATCAGCTCGTCAAGGTCACCCCCAGGAGCCTGCAGGTGTACGCGAGGCGGTACAACGCCTCCCGTTACCGATGGGAGGGTGACACGAGCATCGGGAGCAACCGGGACCAGGTCACACGCCGGTTGAGGCGGTCCTTCGACGACTGCCACGCCACCTTTCCCTCCCTCGCCTCGCGGGACGACGACCATGACGAGGAGGCGGACCCTCCTGCGCCGGATGTATCTCGAGGCCGAGGAGCGGGCCATCGAGGCGTACACCTGGTACATACGGGACCGCGTCAGGAAGCGGGTCTCCTCCAAGGCGTTGCGAGGGGCCGCGATCGTGCTGGCCGCCGCGGGCGGGCTCCAGCCGCTGGCCAGCGCGGCCGGTGCGGGGGGCGGCCTGGGGTGGGGTTACGTGCTGCTGGCCTCGGGTGGTGTCTGCGTCGCGTTCGACCACTTTCTCGGGCTGTCGTCCCGCTGGATGCGGGACATGGTCTGCGCGCAGGAGATCCAGTCGCGGTTGCACGCCTTCCAGCTCGACTGGGCGGTGCTGAACGCGCGCGACGCGGCCGAGCAGCGGCCGGTTCCGGTGGAGGAGTATCTCGAACTGCTCCGGGTCCTCATCACCGACCTGTCGGCGACGATCATCGGGGAGACCGGTGAGTGGGTCGCCGAGTTCCGGAGCGGGCTGGCCCAGCTCAACCCGCCCCCCGGCCAGAAGTGACCTCCGGTCGTCCGGTTCCGTATGGGGTCATCGATGGCCGGCGTGGGTTCAGTTCGGGAACGTGCCGATTGAGGTGACGGTGTCGATCTCGGTGAGGATCTCCCGTTTGTCCTGCGCGTCCAGGCCGGAGGCGTGCACGGCGTTGCGGGCCAGCGTGGCGAGGGTGGCGCGGTCCAGGCCCAGGTCCTCGGCGGCGACGCGGTACTCGCGGCTCAGGCTGGTGGCGAACATGGGCGGGTCGTCGCTGTTGAGGGTGACGAACAGGCCTTCCTCGATCATGCGGGGCAGCGGGTGGTCCTCGATGCGGGCGACCTGGCCGGTGCAGACGTTGGAGGTGGGGCAGACCTCCAGCGGGATCTGCGTCTCGCGCAGGTGGGCGATCAGGCGGGGGTCCCTCATGCAGGAGGTGCCGTGGCCGATCCGCTCGGCGCCGAGGTGGTCCAGTGCCTCCCAGATGGTCTCGGGGCCGCTCATCTCGCCCGCGTGCGGCAGGCTGCGCAGTCCCGCGGCCGTGGCGGCGCGGAAGGCGTCCCGGAAGGCGTCCCGGTGTTTGGGGCGTTCCTGTTCGATCCCGGCCAGGCCGAAACCTACCAGCGCGCGGGGAGGTTCCTGGAGCGCGTGGTCGAGGGTGATCCGGGCCGCCTCGGCGCCGTACTCGCCGGGGATGTCGAAGACGTAGGCCACCCGCACCCCGTGTTCCTCGCGGGAGCGGCGGGCCGCCTCGTCGAGGGCCTCGGTGACCTCGCGCATCGGCATGCCCATGACGTGGTGGGCGTACGGCGTGACGGTCAGCTCGACGTAGCGGGCGTTCTGGCCGCCGAGGTCGCGGGTCAGGCCGAGCACCAGGGTGGCGACGTCCTCGGGCTCGCGGACCAGGGCGTTGACGGCCTGGTAGATCTCGGCGAAGTGCGGGAAGTCACGGAACCGGTAGAAGGCCCGCAGCGCCTCCTCGTCGGTGGGGACGACGCCGCCCGGGTGGCGGCGGGCGAGTTCGAGAACGGTGGGGACCGAGGCGGAACCGACCAGGTGGACGTGCAGTTCGACCTTGGGGAGCGCGTCGATGAAGGCGTTCGGCGTCATGCCGGGACCCTACGCACTTCCCGTCCGGCGACGAAAGCCGTTTTCAATGAAATTAACACAAGAATGTACGATTCCTCGGACGAGGGGGTGCGCGGGGTCGCACGGGGCGCGCCGTGAGGGGTGAAATCCTCCGGTGGATCTCCTCCCGCTCGCCCGGCGGCTGGCGCATAGTGGGGGTCAGGCACCTCGACACCCCTCTTGGAGGCTCCCCGTGTTCGAGCGCTTCACCGACCGTGCCCGCCGCGTCGTGGTCCTGGCGCAGGAGGAGGCCCGCCGCCTGGGTCACGGGCACATCGGCACCGAGCACATCCTGCTCGGCCTGATCCGCGAGGAGGACGGCGTCGCCGGTCGCGCCCTGCGGACGTTCGGCATCACCGGCGAGCAGGTAAGGACCGACGTCGAGGAGATCATCGGCCGGGGCGAGCAGACCGGCACCGGCGCCATCCCGTTCACCTCCCGCGCGAAGAAGGTGCTGGAGCTGTCCCTGCGGGAGGCGCTCGGCCTGCACCACGGTTACATCGGCACCGAGCACATCCTGCTCGGCCTGATCCGCGAGGGCGAAGGGGTGGCCGCGCGCGTGCTGGCCGCCAGGGGCGCGCGCCTGGAGGCGGTGCGCGTCCAGGTGATCATGGTGCTCGGCCGGCGCGACGTGCGCGGCGCGCTGGCGTCGGAGGAGAGCCTCCCGTTCATGGAGACCTCGGTGGAGGCCCGGCTGGACCGCGTCCAGGAGAGCCTGGACCGGATCGAGCGCAGGCTGGCGGCGATGGCCGGGGAGGACGCCTCCCCCGGCTCCGGGGAGGAACCGCCGGCGTCAGCTCCCTCACCGCCCGGCGACGTGCCCGGCCGGCCGGACGCCGATCCCGGGGACGACCCGGGGCCGGCGCCCTGGGAGAGGCCCGGGGCCTGAGGGCCCTCACCCGGGAGGGAACCGGGAAGGGCGGGGAGGCGGAGGGCCGGGGACGGGCCCGCGCCCACCCCCGACGGGAGGCGCGGGAGTGCGTCCCGTCGTTCCGGGACCCCTGAGCGGTCCCGGAACGGGGAGGACGCGTGACGGGTCAGCTCGGGGCCGCCGTCGCCATCACGCCCACGGCCAGCCTGGCTTCCATCACGCCGGGGTCCTCGGTGTGGTTCAGGGTCGCGCCGAGCGAGACCAGCAGCCTGCGCATCCGCGTGTTGTCCGACAGCAGGGTCGCCCTGACCTCGGCGAACCCCAGGTCGCGGGCCTGGCGGACGAGCACCCCGGCCAGATGGGTCCCCAGCCCCCTGCCCTGCCAGCGGTCCTCGACGAGGAAGGCCATCTCGGCGGTGCCCGGGTCCGGCGTGAACATCAGGCTTGCGACGGCGATGACCTGGCCGTCCTGACCGGCGACGACCGAGTGCCCGCGGGTGCGGTCGCAGAGACGGTCGAAGACCCTGGGCGGCAGCGCCGGCATCGAGGTGAAGTAGCGGAACCTGCGGGCCTCGGGCGAGCAGCGGTCGTGCAGGTCGCGTACGGCCTCGCGGTGCAGGCCGGTGAGCGGCCGGACCTGGATCTCGGTGCCGTCGGAGAGCTTGAACTCGCGGTCGTCGCCGGTCTGCTCCGCCGGAGGCTGCGCCAGCCGTACGAAGGAGGCGGCGCGGGCGGCCTCGGTGAGGGTGAAGGGGAGCTCGGAGCGGCGCACCCTGATCGCGCGGCGCGCGGTGACCGGGACGGTGAGCAGCGTCGGGTCGGGAAGATCGCTCATCTCCGAACCGTAGACCCAGCGGGAGTCCTCGGCGCGCAGCAGCTCGCCGAGCAGCTCCGGCAGGCGCCAGGGCGTCGTGCGCACCCGCGAGGCCAGCAGCAGGACCCGGGTGGGCTCGTCGGTCAGTTCGTGCGCGGTGGCGGTGACGACCTGGACCTCGCGGCCCCCGGCGGCCTCGAGCGCCTCGCGTACCGCCTCGGCGCCGGCCGGGATGTCCGTGACGAACTCGTCGACCGTGCCGTTCACGTCGGTCTGGACGCTCAGGCCCAGGATGTTGCCGCCCTTGGCGGCGAGCGCGGCGGCCAGTGAGGCCAGGCGCCCCGGCCTCTCGTCGACGGTCGTACGGATTCGAAGAAATCCCATCAGAACGCTCCCTCTGTCAGGAGATAGCCTTGCCTGATCCTGTTACGGGACTGCTACACGGGAGTGAGCCCGCCGTTACATATGACAAGATCACTGATTACGTGGCCGGACGGCGTTCACACAACGATTTCCGTTGCCAATTATGCCTACATAGACGGATATAGCAGGATATGAAGCTATGAGTACCCGTGTTCCCCTGGCTGGGGATTTCGTCAACGGAGACGTCTCCTTCTGGTACCGCTCCCTCGGCCTCCCGGCCGCCGGGGAGCCCCTGGACGGCGACCTCGACGCCGACGTGGCCGTCGTCGGCGCCGGGTACACCGGCCTGTGGACCGCGTACTACCTGAAGAAGGCCGCCCCGGGCCTGCGGGTCGTCGTGCTGGAGAAGGAGTTCGCCGGCTACGGCGCCTCCGGGCGCAACGGCGGCTGGCTGGTCGGCGAGCTGGCGGGCACCCCCGAGCGCTACGCCAGGACGCACGGCGTGGACGCGGCCAAGCGCTTCCAGCGGATCATGTTCGACAGCGTCGACGAGGTCGTGGCCGTGGCGAAGGACGAGGGCATCGACGCCGAGATCGTCAAGGGCGGCGTCACCACGGTCGCCACCAACGCCGCCCAGGACCGGCGGCTGCGCGAGCTGCTGGCCCACGAGCGCCACTGGGGCTGGACCGAGCAGGACGTGCGGCTGCTCGACCCGGCCGAGCGGGAGGAGCGGCTGCGGGTGAACGGCGCGGTCAGCGCGATCTGGAGCCCGCACTGCGCCCGCATCCAGCCCGCCAAGCTGGCCCGCGGCCTGGCCGACACCGTACGGGAACTGGGGGTGGAGATCTTCGAGCGGACCCCGGTCACCGAGATCGCCCCGCACGAGGCCCGCACCCCCTACGGCACGGTCCGCGCCGGTCACGTCATCCGCGCCACCGAGGGCTTCACCGCCGAGTTCGGGCAGTACCACCGCGCGTGGCTGCCGATGAACAGCTCGATGATCGTCACCGAGCCGCTGGCGGCGGAGCTCTGGGAGGAGATCGGCTGGTCCGGCGGCGAGCTCCTCGGCGACATGGCGCACTACTACATGTACGCCCAGCGCACCGCCGACGGCCGGATCGCGTTCGGCGGGCGCGGCAAGCCCTACCTGTACGGCTCGCGGGTGGACGAGCGGGGCCGCACCCACTCCTGGACGATCGAGGCGCTGTGGGAGCTGCTGACCGGCATGTTCCCCGCCGTCCGGGCCTCCCGGGTGGCGCACGCCTGGTCGGGGGTGCTGGGCGTGCCGCGCGACTGGTGCGCCACCGTGCACGTCGACCGGGCCACCGGCGTCGGCTGGGCGGGCGGCTACACCGGCCACGGGGTGACCACGGCCAACCTGGCCGGCCGTACCCTGCGCGACCTGATCCTGGGCGAGGACACCGAGCTGGCGGGTCTCCCCTGGGTGGACCGTAAGGTGCGAGGCTGGGAGGTGGAACCGCTGCGGTGGATCGGCGTGCACGCCATGTACGACCTCTACCGGCGGGCCGACGCCCGGGAGAACGCGGGGCTCGGCCGCACCTCGGTGCTGGCCCGCGTCGCCGACTCCATCACCGGACGCTGACGCCGGACACCGACGACGGCCGCGTCCCCACGCCCAGGAGAGCCATGCCCCCCACACCCGTGAGCGACCTCCTCTTCCGCGGCGGCCGGGTCTTCCTCGCCGCCGGCGCCTTCGCCGAGGCCGTGCTGGTCCGCGACGGCCGGATCGCCGCCGTGGGCACCGAGTCCGACGTGGCGGCGCTGGCCGCCCCCGGCCACGAGACCGTGGACCTGGACGGCGCCCTGCTGACCCCCGCGTTCACCGACGCGCACATCCACCCCGTGCAGGCGGGCCTGGAGCGGGCCAGGTGCGACCTGTCAGCGGTCTACGGCCTGCCCGAGTACCTGGAGCGGATCGCCGCCTACGCCGGGGCGCACCCCGAACGCCCGTGGATCGACGGCGGCGGCTGGGACATGTCGGCCTTCCCCGGCGGCCTGCCGCACCGCTCCCAGCTCGACGTCGTCGACCGCCCGGCCTACCTGATCCAGCGCGACCACCACGCCGCCTGGGTGAACACCCGGGCGCTGGAGCTGGCCGGGATCACCCGCGACACCCCCGACCCCGCCGACGGCCGCATCGAGCGCGACCCCGACGGCACCCCGAGCGGCGTGCTGCACGAGGGCGCGATGGACCTGGTCGGCCTGCTCACCCCCCGCCCCACCCCCGGAGACCTGCACGACGCCCTGCTCGCCGCCCAGGAGCACCTGTTCTCCCTCGGCATCACCGGCTGGCAGGACGCCATCGTCGGCTCCTACGCCGGCTCCGACGACCCGCTGCCCACCTACCTCGCGGCGGCGGCCTCCGGCGCGCTGCGGGCCCGCGTGGTGGGCGCGCTCTGGTGGGACCGCACGCGCGGCGCCGAGCAGATCCCCGAACTGCTGGAGCGCCGCCGCTCCGCCGAGGGCCTGGAGCGGTTCCGCGCCACCTCGGTGAAGATCATGCAGGACGGCATCGCCGAGAACTTCACCGCCGCGGTGATCGAGCCCTACTGCCGCTGCGGCGGCACCGGCCTGTCGTACGTCGAGCCCGCGCTGCTGCGCGAGTACGTCGCCGAGCTGGACCGGCACGGCTTCCAGGTGCACGTCCACGCCATCGGCGAGCGGGCCGTGCGCGAGGCGCTGGACGCCTTCGAGGGGACCGACCCGGCCAACCGCCACCACATCGCGCACCTGCAGGTCATCGAACCCTCCGACGTGCCGCGCTTCGCCAGGCTCGGCGTGACCGCCAACCTGCAGCCGCTGTGGGCCACCCACCACGCCCAGATGGACGAGCTGACGATCCCGTTCCTGGGCGAGGAGCGCTCGTCCTGGCAGTACCCGTTCGCCGACCTGCTGCGCGCGGGCACGCGGTTCTGCGCGGGCAGCGACTGGCCGGTCTCGGTCGCCGACCCGATCCAGGGCATGCACGTGGCCGTCAACCGCACCGAACCGGGCGGCTCGGTGCACGCGGGCTACCCGACGGCGCAGACCCCGTTCCTGCCCGGCCAGAGCCTGGACCTGGCCACGGCCCTGACCGCCTACACCGCGGGTTCGGCGTGGATCAACCGCGACGACGACGCCGGGAGCATCGTCCCGGGCAACCGCGCCGACCTGGTGGTCCTGGACCGTGACCCGTTCGCCGGACCCGCCGCCGACATCTGGCGGACGGCGGTGGCCATGACCTTCGTCGACGGCCAGGAGGTCTACCGCCGCTGACCGCTCGCGCCCGGCCGCCTTCCCTCAGGAGGCGCCGCCGGCCCCGCCGGCCGAGAACCGTACCCTGGCGTCGCGGGGCGCCTCGGGGTCAGGGGATGACTCGGGGGGAGCCGCTCGCCACCCCCCATGGCCGGCGCGGTTCGTGTCAGCGGCCGAACCAGCGGCGCCTCCCGGCGCCCCGGTAGCGGATGCGGACCTTGCCGAAGCCGAGCCTGCCGGTCACCCGCACATGCAGCAGGCCCGGCCTCGCCACCGCCGGAACCTCGGACGACACGCCGCCCCACTCGCAGTTCGTCCCGTCGGTGTCGGCGCTGGCGCCCGGTGGCAGCGTGATGTGGGCGGAACCGTACGTCAGGTGGAGATCCAGGGTGATCTCCAGGTGGTCGATCTCCGCCTCGGTCAGGTCCAGGCGCGGGTCGCCGAACTCGGACTCGATCCGCAGCACCCGGGGCACCCGCCACCGGCCGGTACGCACGATCTTGCCCGCCGTGGAGGTCAGGGTCACCACCTCGTCGGCGCGTTCGGGCAGGTCGGCCGTCAACGTGGCCAGGTCGCCGTGCGACACGGCGGTCAGGGCGCGTTCGACGCGCGACTCCATCTCCTCCGAGGCCAGGCGGCCGTCGGCGTACGCCCGCTGGAGGCGTAGGACGATCGTCTCCCGGTCCTGGTGGGAAGCACGAGCTTCTGGATCCATGCACTCACCTTTCCGATGTTCACAACATATTGGGTGATTGCCACCCTTGAGGTGTGGGCGGCGACGACCACGTCGTCCCGGCCGGGGACCCGGCCGCCGCGCCGCACGCCCGTCAGAGCCCGGTGTCGACGGCTCTGCCACGCCGAGGATCGCGGTCAAGACCACCTGGCCGGCCGTCGGGCGGCAGGAGGTGCGCCGGGGGACGGCGACCCGGCCATGGAACGTCGCCGCCGTGTCGGCGCCCGATGGCGTATCAGCGGCCGCGTCAGTGCGGTGACGGCCCGATGTCAGCGCGGTCGGCGATGGTGAACGCCGTGAGCGGTCCGGAGGGTGCGGCCTCGGGACCGCGCGAAGAACCTACCGTCGTGAGATGAGGAACCGTCATGGGTGAATCCCTCCACACCGTCGCCACGATGCCGGCCGCGCGCCGGCCCGGTTGCCCCTTCGATCCTCCGGCGGAGCTGGTCGAGGCCCGCGAGCACGGCCCGATCAGCCGCCTCCCCTTCCCCGACGGGCACCAGGGCTGGCTGGTCACCGGGTACGACCTGGTCCGGTCGGTCCTGGCCGACCCGCGGTTCAGCTCCCGCAAGGAGCTCATGCGCCACCACCCGCTGATCGACTACGGCGAGATCGAGGTCCCTCCGGCGCCGCCCGGCGAGTTCCTGCTGATGGACGAGCCGCGGCACGGCCGCTACCGCAAGCCGCTCGTGGGCAAGTTCACCGTGAGACGGATGCGCCAGCTCACCGAGCGCGTCGAGCAGGTCACCACCGAGCACCTGGACGCGATGGAGAAGGCCGGGCCCTCGGCGGACCTGGTGACCGCGTTCGCCAGGCCCATCCCGTCGGTCATCATCTGCGAGCTGCTGGGCGTCCCGTACGAGGACCGCGGCTCCTTCCAGGACAACATCGACACATTCCTCGGCGGGGAGGTCGACGACGAGGAACTGATCGCGGCCTATGTCGCGACCCAGGGCTACCTCGCCGAGCTGGTGGCCGCCAAGCGCGCGAACCCCACCGACGACATCCTCAGCGACCTGCTCGACGGCGACCTGACCGACGAGGAGCTTCAGGGAATGGCCCTGCTCCTGCTGTCGGCCGGGTTCGACACCACCGCGAACATGCTCGCGCTGGGCACCTTCGCCCTGCTGAGCAACCCCGGGCAGCTCGCCGCGTGGCGCGCCGACCCCGGGCTCACCGAGGGCGCCGTCGAGGAGTTGCTGCGCTACCTGACCGTCGCCAAGCAGTTCCACAGGGTCGCGCTGGAGGACGTGGAGCTGGGCGGCCGGACCGTCGAGGCCGGTACGACGGTCATCCTGTCGTACAACACCGCCAACCGCGATCCAGAGCGCTTCACCGACCCGCACACGCTCGACCTGCGCAGGCAGGAGGGCGGGCACCTGGCGTTCGGCCACGGCGTCCACCAGTGCCTGGGCCAGCAGCTCGCCCGCGTCGAGCTGCGCGTCGCCCTGCCCGCGCTGCTCGGCCGCTTCCCCACGCTGCGCCTGGCCGTAGGTGCCGAGGAGGTCGCCCTGCGCCCGGAGACCGCCGACATCTACGGGATCAAGAGCCTCCCGGTCACCTGGGACACGTGACCGGGAACCTGCGACGGGTCGGGACGCCTGCCGCGCCGTGACTCTCAGGACACGAGCTCACCGTCCAGGTACGCGCGGAACTCCCTGACCTGGACGGCGGTCCCGTACGGCTCAAGGCGGTCGGAGAACGTCCTGATGCGTCCGACCAGCCGGGACGAGGTCAGCGATCTGGCCATGGGGATCGTCGCCCGCACCGAGTCGACGGCCCGCTCCAGCTCGCCCATGCCGAGGTACGCCTCGGCGGCGCTCACCCGGCTGAGCTGAGCCGAGCGGGAGCGGCGCTCGTCGTACTCGCGCAGCGCCGTTTCCGCGCAGACGGCCGCCCGCCGGTACTCGCCGAGAAGGGACCAGCAGATGCCCGCCTCGGCGACGGGCTCGGTCGGCTCGAACCAGTCGGTCCACGCCGGGTCGCGGTCGGTGACGCCCCGGGCATAGACCCGCTCGACCTCCGCGAGCAGGTGCTCGACCCGTTTGGCGGCATGACCGTCCCCGGGGTCGCTCATGTTCACCTGCAGTGCCGTCGCCCACGCCTCCCTGCTCAGCAACCAGGCCGTGACGCGCGGCGGGGCCTGGCCCCGATGGCCCGCGTCCACGGCGGCCCGCGCCAGCCGTACCGCCCAGGCGGGCTGCTCCAGATAGATCGCCTGGAGTGTCATCGTCGTCAGCACCCAGGCACCGGTCAGCGCGTCGCCTCCGGCCTTGGCCAGGGTGAGCGCCTGACCGAAGTAGTGCTGGGCCTGCCCGTGACGTCCCAGGTCGAAGGCCGTCCACCCCGCCTGGAGGGTCATCCCCGCAGCGGCGGTCATCAGCGCGGCCCCGACCGTGTCGTCGTAACGGCCCCGGAGCATCGGGGCCACCGTGCTGTGCAGGTAGTCCACCACGGCGGGCCGCACCATCCCCGCGCCGAACCGGTGGTCCATCTGCGCGAACGCCTGCCGCGCCTCGACGACGCGCCGGACGTCCGACATGCCCACCGCCGTCCCCGACCCCTGGTAGGCCGCCGACGTGCTCGGAGTGCCGTAGCTCCACTCCGACAGCCATCCGCCCAGCGCGGCGGGCACGAACGGCAACGCGGCCAGCACATGACGCCGTTCCGGATCCACGTCGCACCTCCACAGTCGCCCGGCCGCCTCGACGGTAGCCCCGAGCGAGAAGTCGCTGAAGTCCGGAAGCAGCCAGGCTTCCGTATCGACCGGGGCCCTGCCCTCGATCCACCGTTCGACCTCGGCCGGGTCCACCCCGAACACCTGCGCCATCCGCGCCCGGTACACCGGCCGGATCTCCTGGCGGCCCCGCTCCCACCGGCTCCACGTCGTCGCCGACACCCATAGAGCCGCCGCGATCTCGTCCTGGCTCATACCCATCCGCCGGCGAGCGCGCATCAGCTCCGGACGCCCCTCACCACGACCCGTCCCGCCCACGACGACCTCCATCACCCAGAGCAGCGAATCATCAACTCATTGTCAACAGGCCCGGCTTCAGAGGCACGCCCAACCGCGGAAACGACCAGGGAACGACCAGTCGGCAGGACGATCCTCACGGCGGACGGCGGCGATCGCCCTTCGGTATGACAGGCGCGAGGTGTCGTGACGTCTGCGCCGCGACCTGGCCGCCGCCCGGACCATGGCGTTTCCTTCTCGCACGGTCACCGAAAGCGATGGAGTACGCACATGTGGTCAAGATCACCCGGTTCGGCGGACTCACCCGGAATCCCGGGTGTCCGGAAAAGCTCGGGCGTCCCCCGCGAGGGGATCACCATCACCAGTACGGGCGACCCGCGGGAGGCGCTCGGCGAGGTCGGCATGCTGGTGGCGGTCCTGCGTGCGGGTTCGGCCTCCCGCCTGGCCCGCACGGTCGTCCGCGAGGTGCTGTCGGCCGAGGGCGTACCGGGCGAGGACGTCGCCGACACCGAGGCGATCGCGGCCGAGCTGGCCGCCAACGCCGAGCGGCACGCCCGCCCGCCGTACGAGATGCGCGTCTTCAGCCTGGCGGGCGTCCCGGCGTGGTGTGAGTTCGTGGACGGCGACCCCGACCCGGGGTGGATTCCCGCGCTCCTCGGTTCCCTGCGCCCGCGGGCCGAGCCGGACCCGCTGGCGGAGAGCGGCCGGGGACTGCTCCTGGTGCGGGAGCTGTCGCGGGGACACTGCCGCGTCTACGCCACGGCGGCCTTCACGACCGGCGTACCGGCCAAGGCCGTCGCCTTCGCCCTTCCCACCCGCTGGGGCACCCGCATCACCTGCCCGCCGCTCCTGCACCTGGGCCGCCGCTCGGCCCGCCTGTGGCGAAACCCGTGAGAGTGGCGGTACCCGTCACGGGGCGAGCGTGATCTCGGCCAGTTCGCGCCAGTCCTCCCGCTGGCCGGCGCGGGCCGCCTCGGTGAAGGCGGTCTCGCCGAGACGGTCCCGGGCGTCCGCGGCGATCCTGGAGGCGTCCGGCAGCGAGCGATCCGGGGTGCCGCGCACGACGTCGCTCGCCGCGAGCAGCCGCACGGCCCGCTCGTGCTCCCCCCGGCGCAGCGCGAGGTCCGCGGTCCCGACCAGCACCTCGGCGACCAGCGGCGGGTACCCGTACTCCACGGCCACGCGGAACGCCTCGCTCCGGTACGCGCGGGCCTCGTCGAGGTCCTCGGTGAGGTAGCCGCGCAGGTTCATGGCCCTGACGTCGAAGGTGTCGTCGTCGCCCGGCGTCGCCCCTGCCGTGGCCAGGTGCCGGTGTGCCGCCTCCGGTTCGCCGCGCCAGCACGCCAGTTGCGCCTCCGAGAGCGCCAGCTCGACGAGCGTGTCCGGCCAGGTGATCCCGCCCGCCCGTCGCCGCGCGTCCGCCATGACCGACGCGGCGGCCCGTTCGTCGCCGAGCAGCCAGTGAAGCTGGGCCTGTCGCGCCCGCAGGGTGACCAGGTCCTCGGTGGCGCCCACCTCGGCCAGCGCCGTGACCGCCTCCTCGTAGTGCTCGCAGGCGCGCGCGAACTCGCCGCGCATGGCGAGCCGGTCGGCCAGGAAGGTCAGCGCCATCGAGATCCCCCACCGGTCGCCCAGCGTGCGGAACTCGGCGAGGGCGATCTCGACGTCTGCGTCCACGTCGGTCTCGTCGCCGCCGAGCGTGAGCCGCAACCGGCCGTGGGTGAGCCTGGCCTGCGCGCGCACCCATGGATCGCCGCCGGCCATGAGCGGCTCGAACGCGGGAAAGAACTGCGTCGGTTCCCGCAGCATCCGCTCCAGCGGCTCGACGAACCCGAGCAGCGGGTTGCGGTACCCGCCGCGCCGGAGGAGCCGGTGCGCCTCCTGGATCCACTCCCGCGCCCGGTACTGGTCGCCCGATCCGGAGGTCACGAACACCGTCACGATGGTGTACGCCATCGCCCGTGTCTCGTCGGGCACCTCTCCGGGCAGCGAGGCCGCCGCGATGCTCAGCTCGGTGCCCTCGTTCCTGTGCCCGCTGAGGAACCAGTACCAGCCCGCGGCCGCGGCCAGCCGCATCGCCTCCGTGGCCCATCCCTCGGCGATCGCCCCGCGCAGGGCCGCGCCGATGTCGTCGTGCTCGGCCTGGAGCACCGACAGCCATCGCAGTTGCCCGGCCCGGCGCAGGTACGGATCGGCCGTCTCGGCCAGCTCGGTGACATGGGCCAGATGGGCCCGGCGCGCCGGCTCGATCTCCCCGGCCTCGGCGAGCCGGTAGGCCGCGTACTCCCTGACGGTGCCGAGCATGCGGTAGCGCGGCGCGTCCCCGCCGTCGGCGACCAGCAGCGACTTCTCGATCAGCGCGGTCAGCACGTCGAGCACCCGCTCCGCACCGGGCACGCCGGGGGTGCCGAAGGCGGCGCCCCCGCACACCCGTTCGGCCGCCTCCAGGCTCGCCCCGCCGGAGAACACCGACAGCCGCCGCAGCACGGCGCGTTCGGCCTCGGTCAGCAGGTCCCAGCTCCAGTCCACGACCGCGCGCAGCGTCCTGTGCCGGGGCAGCGCCGTACGGCTGCCACCGGTCAGCAGGGCGAACCGGTCGTCGAGCCGGCGCGCGAGCTGGTCGACGGACATGGTGCGCAGCCGTGCCGCGGCCAGTTCGATCGCCAGCGGCATCCCGTCGAGCGCCCGGCAGATCCGCGCCATGGCCGCCAGCGTGCGCGCGTCGGAGCCGACGTCCTTGCGCACCAGCTCCGCGCGGTCGCGCAGCAGCCGCACCGCGGGCGAGGACCCGGCCTCGGCGGGATCCGCCCCGCTCGCGGGCAGCGCGAGCGGCTCGACCTGCCACAGCACCTCCCCGGTGATGCCGAGCGGTTCCCTGCTCGTGGCCAGGACCCGCAGCCTCCGGCACTCCCCCAGGAGCCGGTCCGCGAAGGCCGCGGCCTCCTCGATCACGTGCTCGCAGTTGTCCAGGACCAGCAGGGGCGCGCGCTCCCGGACCGCGGCGACGAGCCGGTCCATCGGCTCCCCGCCCCGCGCGCCGCCGGGCAGCGCCTGGTCACGCAGGCCCATCGCGGTGAGGGCGGCCCGCGCCAGGTCGCCGCCCGCGCGCACCGAGGCCAGCTCGATCAGCCAGGCCCCGTCCGGCAGTTCGGCGAGCATCGTCCGCGCGGCCTCCGTGGCCAGCCTCGTCTTGCCGGAGCCGCCGGGCCCCGTCAGGGTGACCAGCCGGTGCCCGGCGGCCAGGGCGGCGACCGCGGAGACGTCGTCGTCCCTGCCGACGAGACTCGTCAGCTCGGCGCGCAGGTTCGTCCTGCGGTTCCCGGCGCGCTCACCCGGCTCACCCCGCAGCAGGGCGGTGTGCAGCGCGGAGAGCTCGGCCGACGGATCGGCGCCCAGCTCCTCGGCCAGCCGCTCGCGCGTCCGCCGGTACACGGCGAGCGCCTCGGTCCCGCGCCCCGCCTCGGCGAGGGCCCGCATCAGGGCCGCGGCGAACCCCTCCCGCAGCGGGTACGCGGCGACCAGCCCGGTCAGCTCCGAGACCAGCTCCGGGCCGCGGCCGAGGCGGATGTCCGCGTCCACCCGGTCCACGAGCGCGGCGACGCGGAGCTCGTCCAGCCGCGCGACCGCGGCGTCGAACGCGTCGCTGTCGCGCGGGGCGATGTCCGCCATGGCCGTACCGCGCCACAGCGCCAGGGCCGAGCGCAGCAGGTCCGCCCGCTCCGCGAGCCCCCCGGGCCCCCCGGGCCCCCCGGAGGCGGCGGGCTTCGTGGCGCGGGCCCGTCCGACCAGGTGCTCGAACCGGCACACGTCCACGGCGTCGGGGGCGACGGCCAGCCGGTAGCCACCGGAGTCCGCCTCGATCACGCCGTCCGGCAGCGCCCTGCGCAGCCTGGACACCAGCGCCTGCAGGGCGTTCGCCGCGTCCGCGGGCGGCCGTCGCCCCCAGATCCAGTCCACCAGCCTCGCACGCGTGAGGCTCCGGCCGGGTTCGAGGGCGAGCGCGGCCAGCAGCGCGCGCAGCCGGACGCCGGGAACCTCCACGACGGCCCCGTCGAGGTCGCGGACCTCCAACGGCCCGAGCAGTTCAACTCGCACATCGGCCATTGTGCCGAAGGACGGAAGGACACGGGTCCGCCGGCCTTCGCCCCGTACGCCTCGCATCCGGCAGCGCCCGGCGGCGCCGGGCGGCGCCGGGCCACGTTCCGGGGACGACGTCCCGTGACCGGCCACGGGACGTCGCGCGCCCGCCCGGTGCCGAGGAAGGACGCCCGGCGCCTTCGGTCCCGGGACAAAGGAGTGGAAAAGATCCCCCGAAGCGGGTGATAGTGATCCGATGGCAGAAGCATCGGGAGACGGGAACGCGCCCTCACCGCCGTTGTGGCGGGACCGGAACTTCGGGATCTTCTGGGTCTCCCAGACCCTCTCCGTCGCCGGGGACACGTTCGCCTACATCGCCGTCCCGCTGCTGGTCCTGCACGTGACCGGTTCGGTCGCGCAGATGGGGCTGCTGACGGGCCTGGCCGGTGCCGCGTCGGTGGGGGCCGGGGTCTTCGCGGGAGTCCTGGTCGACCGGTTCGACCGGCGGACCCTGCTGATCTGCTGCGACCTGGCCCGCCTGGTGCTGTACGGGCTCATCCCGCTGGCCTGGGCGTTCGGCCCCCAGATCTGGCTGCTGTACGTGGTGCTGCCGATCGGCGAGGCGGTCGGCATGGTCTTCCAGGTCACCTACGTGACCGCGGTGCGCAACCTGGTCGGGAGCGACCGCGTCACCGAGGCCAACGGCCGGTTGTACGCGACCGCGGCCGCGGCCGGTCTCGGCGGCCCGCTGCTCGCCGGGGTGGTGTCGGGGCAGTTCGGGCCGACCGCGGCGATCGCCGTCAACGCGGTGAGCTTCGCGCTGTCGGCGGCGGGCCTGTTCTTCGTCCGGTTCAGGAAGGTCGAGACCACCGGAGCCACCGGAGCCACCGGAGCCACCGGGGCCGCCGGGGCCGCCGCGCCCGTGCCGGAGCGCCAGAGGCCCTGGCAGGAGTTGTCGGCCGGTGCCCGGTTCCTCTGGCGGCACCCGGTGCTGCGCTCCCTGACGATCCTGCTGTCCTTCTTCATCTTCTTCACGCTCGGGATGACCGACGTGCTGATCTACCACCTCAAGCACGACCTGGGCCGCTCCGACGGCACCGTCGGCACGGTCCTCGCGATCGCCGCGACCGGGACGATCGCCGGGGCCCTGCTCGTGGCGCCCGTCCGCCGCAGGCTCGGGTTCGGCGTCACCTGGATCGGCGCCATCTCCGTCAGCGCGCTCGCCCTGGCGTGCGTCGGCCTCTCCGGCAGCGTCCCGGTGGTCGCCGCCCTGATGGCCGTCTATCTCTGCGGCGTCAGCGTGGCCGGGATCTGCTCGATGTCCCTGCGCCAGCAGGTCACCCCGGACCATCTGCTGGGCCGTGTCACCTCGGCGTTCTGGACGATCCACTTCTCCCTCGGCCCGGTGGGCGCGGCGGCGCTGACCTGGGGCGCGGGAGAGTACGGTGTCGCCGCGACCTGTCTCGTCGCCGGCACCGCCTGCCTGCTGATCGCGATGACCGCGCTCCTGACCCCCATCCGCCGCTCCACCCCCGAGACCCCCGAGACCCCCGAGACCCCCGAGACCCCCGGGGACACGGCACCGGCCACCTCGTGACCCGCGGCCGTGGAACGGATGTCACAGAGACCGGACCCGTCCCGTCCTTGTCACGTGAACGGTGACGAGGCCCTCGCGGCCGAGTTCGAGGCCATGCGGCCGCGGCTGGTCGGCGTGGCCTACGGGCTGCTCGGCAGTCTCGACGAGGCCGAGGACGTGGTGCAGGACGCCTGGTTCCGGCTGGGCAGGATCCGGCGGGCGGAGATCGAGGACGTCACGGGCTGGCTGGTGGTCACGGTCTCCAGGCTCGCGCTGGACGTGCTGCGCTCGGCGCGCGTACGCCGCGAGGAGTACGTCGGGCCGTGGCTGCCGGAACCGGTGGTGACCGACGGCGACCCGGCCGACCGGGTGACGCTGGACGAGTCGATGAGCCTGGCCATGCTGGTGGTGCTGGAGTCGCTCAGCCCGGCCGAGCGCACCTCCTTCGTGCTGCACGACGTGTTCGGGCTGCCGTTCGAGGAGGTGGCGCGGGCGGTCGGGCGGTCGGCCGCCGCGTGCCGGCAGCTCGCCGCCCGCGCCCGCGGGCACGTCGCGGCGCGGGCGCCCCGCTTCGAGGTCGACGAGACCGAGCACCGCAGGGTGGTCGAGGCGTTCGCGCGGTTCGCCCGGGACGGCGAGGGCGACCTCGCCGCGCTGACGCTGCTGCTCGACCCGGACGTGGTGCTGCGCAGCGACGGCGGCGGCGTGGTGGGGGCGGCCCGGCGGCCGATCCACGGCGCCGACCGGGTGGCACGCTTCGTGCTGGGGGTGGCCGGGAAGTACGACCACCGCGACAGCGTCCTGACGTCCGCCACGGTCAACGGCCGGGCCGGGCTGCTTCGGACGCGGAACGGGACGATCGGCGCCGTCTACGGGCTGAGCGTGTCCGAGGGCCGGATCACCGAGATCGACATCGTCATGAACCCGGAGAAACTAAGGAGTGTCCGATGAAGCAGCGGATGAACGTCGCCGAGCTCGCCCCCGAGGCGTACCGGGCCATGCAGGCGCTGGAGAGGTACACGGCCTCCAGCGACCTGCCGCACGCCACCCGGGAACTGGTGAAGATCAGGGTCAGCCAGATCAACGGCTGCGGCTTCTGCGTGGACATGCACTGCCATGACGCCAAGGCCGCGGGCGAGAGCGACGAGCGGCTGTACGCGGTGGCGGCCTGGCGGGAGACGCCCTTCTTCACCGAGGCCGAGCGGGCGGCCCTCGCCCTGGCCGAGGAGGCCACCCGCCTGAGCGACCGCGGCGAGACCGTGCCGGACGGGGTGTGGGCGGAGGCCGAGCGGCACTACGAGCCCGAGACACTCGCCGCGCTGGTCGTGACGATCTCCACGATCAACGCGTGGAACCGGATCGCCGTCAGCACGCGCGCGGTCCCGGGAACGCTCCGCGGCCGGACCGCCTGACCGATCGGGCCGGGTGCCCGTCTCACACGAGGGCGTCGGGCACCCCTTCCCCGTCGCCGAGGACGGCCGGGTCCCGCAGGGAGCCGGCGTGCAGCGTCTTGAGGATCGTCAGGACGCGCTCGGCGTCGGTGAGCAGGCTCCCGGTGGCGGCCCAGCCCTTCGGCTGGTCCAGGCTGCCGGTGCGCACCTCCTCGGTCATCTGCTCCTGGATCGCGTCGGCCCGCTCCAGCGCGACGGAGATCAGCGCGCTCAGCCGCGCGGGTTCGTCCGCGATGCGCATCCGGGCCCGTAGCGCCCGGGCGAGCAGGTCGAGCAGCTCGGCGTAGTCGCGCCCGAACTCCCGGCTGATCCACGGCGGGTCGTCGTGCGGGCGCTGCCGCTGGGCGGTGTGCGCCAGCGCCCGCACCAGGGCGTGCAGGTGCACGCCGATCTCGCTCATCGCCGTCAGCAGCCGCTGGTAGTCGTCCCCCTCGGGGATGCGGGCGCCGCGCAGGTTGTAGCGGCGGCTCTCGGCCCCGTCGGCGATGGCCGAGGCGGCCCGTGCCAGGTGCTCGTCCAGCCGCCGGGCCTGCTGCTGCCAGTCGGGCAGGTCCGACAGGTCGCAGCCCTCGCGCATGCCGCCGGCCACGTTCTCCAGCAGGGTGGCGGCCTCCCCGCTCAGGCGGCGCACCGCCTCGCGCGGGCGGCGGTAGTACAGCGGGGGCCAGAGCACCGCGTTGACCAGCGCGCCGCAGACGGCTCCGACCCCGGTGGCCACCACGTAGGCCAGCAGGTACCGCTCCTGGGAGGCGGCGCCGAACGACAGCATCAGCACCGCGGTGGTCGCCACGTCGGTGCCGTGGCGGCCCATCCGGTGCCAGCGCGCCGCGACCAGCGCGGGCGGCACGACCAGGAGCAGGCTCAGCGCGGTGAGCCCGATCAGGTGGCCGACGCTACCGGCCAGTATCACCCCGGCGGCGACCGCGGACACCCGCCGTACCCCGTTGGTGAGGGTCTGGTACACGGTCGCGTGCACCATGATGACGGCGGTGGCGGGGGCGATCCACACGGTCTCGCGCGGCAGGAGACGGTCGGCCAGGAACCAGGCCAGCGCCGCCGCCAGGGTCGCCTTGGCGATCTGCCGGAGCTCGAAGCGCTGCTCGGAGTCGCGCTCGGCCAGCCCCGTCACCTGTTCGCGGATGTACCGCGCCTCTCGCCGGACCGCGGCGCGCAGCCGGTCCGTACCCAGATCAACCATGCCCCGACGATCACGTAATGATCATCGTTTGGCAAACCACGGGCATCGTCAGCGCCGTTCCGCCTCATGATGCGGCGTTCACTTAATGGTCATGCCCTTGTGCGGCGTAAGTCCTGAACATGCGGGCACACCGGTTATGTCGGATCGTCCGGCTACGGCGAAAAGATGACGTACGGGTGATTCGTTGCACTCCCTGAACCGGTACCGGGGCGTCGCGCCGCCGCCCTCCCCCACCCGCGGCGTGAGCCGTACCGCCACCCGCGAAGAACAAGGAGTGTCGATGTCGGACATAACTCCCGCGCCGGACGGCCTCGGCCGCCGCGTCGCCCTCAACCGTGAACGCCTCGGCCTGACCCGCGAGGAACTCGCCGAACGCAGTGGCATCCCCCCGACCTCGGTGGAGTACATCGAGGAGAACCCGGTCGGCGTCACCGACGGCGCGCTGTCGCACCTCGCCGACGCACTGGACACCACGCGCGGCGACCTGCTCGCCGGGGACCTGGAACGGCCCCTGGACCACGAGCCGCCCCCGCCGAAGGATCTCGCGCCGGAGGAGTGCATGCGGCTCATCGCCCCCGGCGGCGTCGGCAGGGTCGCCTTCGACGGCCCGGCGGGACCGGCCGTGCTCCCGGTCAACTACCGGGTGCACGACGGTGTGATCGTCTTCCGCACGCGATCCGGCGGTCCGATGGACCAGGACCTGCGCACCGGCACCGAAGGCGTCGAGATGAAGATCGGCTTCGAGGTGGACCGGATCGACGAGACCCGGCGGGAGGGGTGGAGCGTGCTCGTCCAGGGCCCCGTCCACCACGTCTCGCCCGAGGAACTGCCCTCGGTGGCGGGCCTGGGGGTGGAGCCCTGGGCGGGCGGCGAACGGGACCTCTACGTCAGGATCGCCCCCAGCCGGATCACCGGCCGCCGCATCCTCGCCTCCTGAGGCGTTCCGCCCGGGACCGTGACGCCCTGTGAAGGGACGGGCCGGGGCGGCGAGCCGGAGGCCGGCCCGGGACGGGGCGCGGGCGGGCCGAGACCGGCAGAGACCGGCCCGGGACGGACGAGGGCCCCCGCGGGATCACCGCGGGGGCCCTCGACGACGCGCGGCACGGGGCCGCGCCGAGCCGGACCGGTGACCGACCGGACCGGCGAGCGGCGGGACTAGTAGATCGGACGCGAGGAGGAGCGCAGCCGCTCCAGGGCCTCGGCCAGGATCTGCGCGCCGTCCTTGTCGCTGCGGCGCTCCTTCACGTACGCGAGGTGCGTCTTGTACGGCTCGTTGCGCGGCGGGGCGGGCGGGTTGGCCTCGTCCTGACCGGCGGGGAGGCCACACCGGGGGCAGTCCCAGAACTCGGGAACGGCCGCGTCGCTCGCGAAGCTGGGGCGCGTCTCGTGCATGTTCGCGCACCAGAACGGCACCCGGACACGGGGGGCCGCCTCGCCGCGCTCCGCCTCTCCCATCGGGCCGGCACCCACACGGCTGCCACGGATCGCGTTGCCACTACCCACGGATGAACTCCTTGCTCGATGGCCCCGCCGCTTGGGGATGCGGGGACTGAACCACTGTCACGCCTGTTGAATCGGGGTCAGGGCCGCAGGAGCAGGCCCAGCGCGATGATGCAGACAAACCAGAGCACACCGGTGATGACGGTGAGCCTGTCGAGGTTGCGCTCCACCACCGAGGAACTGCCGAACGAGGACGAGAAGCCGCCGCCGAACAGATCCGAGAGGCCACCGCCCTTGCCCTTGCGGAGCAGGATGAGCAGCATCATCAGCAGGCTCGACAGCATGAGGGCGATGGAGATTCCGATTGTCACCGTTGACCTGTTCCTGTGTGCGCGTGGCCCGCGTCCGGGCACGACCCTGGTGTGACGCCGAGGCGTGACGATTCAAACTTGCTCTAAGAGGGTATGACGTGATGTCAAGTCGTACCCTCCGAATGGCTCAGTCAGTTCGACAATTCGCCAAAACGGCAAATCTTGACGAACTCCCCGGGGTCGAGGCTCGCCCCGCCGATCAGGGCACCGTCGACATCAGGCTGCGCCATGATGCCCGCGATGTTGTCGCCCTTGACCGACCCACCGTAAAGGATACGGACACCGGCGGCCACCTGCGCGTCGTACAGCTCGGCGAGTCGCGACCTGAGGGCGCCACAGACCTCCTGGGCGTCGTCGGGGGTGGCGACCTCGCCGGTGCCGATCGCCCACACCGGCTCGTAGGCGAGCACGACGGACGCGACCTGCTCGGCGGTGACCTTGCGGAGCGCCCCCTCGAGCTGGGCGAGGCTGAAGGCCACCTGACCGCCCTGCCGGCGCACGTCCAGGCCCTCTCCCAGGCACAGGATGGGGGTGAGCGAGTGCCGGTAGGCCGCGTGCACCTTGGCGTTGACGACGTCGTCGTCCTCGCGGTGGTACTGGCGGCGCTCGGAGTGGCCGATGGTGACGAAGGTGCAGCCGAGCTTGGCGAGCATCGCGCCGGAGATCTCTCCGGTGTAGGCCCCGCCGTCGTACGCGGACAGGTCCTGCCCGCCGTACGTGATCCGCAGCTTGTCACCGTCCACCAGCGTCTGCACGCTGCGCAGGTCCGTGAAGGGCGGCAGCACGGCCACCTCGACCCGGTCGAAGTCCTTGTCGTTGAGGGCGAAGGCGAGCTTCTGGGTGTGGGCGATGGCCTCGAGGTGGTTGAGGTTCATCTTCCAGTTGCCGGCCATCAGCGGCTTGCGGACTGTCGTCATCGGGTGCCTGCTTCCGGGTTCACTTCTGCTCCTCCAGGGCCACGAGGCCGGGGAGGGTCTTGCCCTCCAGGTACTCCAGGCTGGCCCCGCCGCCGGTGGAGATGTGCGAGAAGCCGTCCTCGGGCAGGCCGAGCTGGCGCACGGCCGCGGCCGAGTCCCCCCCGCCGACGACCGTGAAGGCCTCCGAACCGATCAACGCCTCGGCGACCGCGCGGGTTCCCCCGGAGAACGCCTCGAACTCGAAGACGCCCATCGGGCCGTTCCAGAACACGGTCCCGGCGTCGGCCAGCTTGCCCGCGAACAGCTCGCGGGTGCGCGGGCCGATGTCGAGCCCCTCGCGGTCGGCCGGGATCGCGGTGGCGTCGACCACCTCGTACTCGGCGTCCTCGGCGAACTCGACGGCCGCCAGCACGTCGACCGGCAGGACGAGCTCCACGCCGCGCTCGGCCGCCTCGTCGAGGAAGCCGCGCACCTGCTCGATCTGGTCCTCCTGGAGCAGCGACCCGCCCACCTCGTAGCCCTGGGCCTTCAGGAAGGTGTAGGCCATGCCGCCGCCGATGAGGAGCCGGTCGACCTTGGTCAGCAGGTTGCCGATGACCCCGAGCTTGTCGGAGACCTTGGCACCGCCCAGCACCACGACGTAGGGCCGCTCGGCGTCGTCGGTCAGCTTCCTGAGCACGTCGACCTCGGCCAGCACCAGCGTGCCCGCGGCGTGCGGCAGCAGGCCCGGCACGTCGTGGACGCTGGCGTGCTTGCGGTGCACCGCGCCGAAGCCGTCACCGACGTACAGGTCGGCGAACGCGGCCAGCCTCCCGGCGAACGCGGCCCGCGCGGCGTCGTCCTTGGACTCCTCGCCGGGCTCGAAGCGCAGGTTCTCCAGCAGGGCCACCTGGCCGTCCTGGAGGCCGTCCACGACCGCCTGGGCGGACTCCCCGACCACGTCGGTCGCGAAGGCGACCTCGGCCTCCAGGAGCTCTCCCAGCCTCTTCGCCACCGGGGCAAGGGAGAACTCAGGGTTGGGCTTGCCCTTGGGGCGGCCCAGGTGCGCGACGACGATCACGCGGGCGCCGCGACCGGTCAGGTCCTTGATCGTCGGCACCGAGGCGCGGATGCGGCCGTCGTCGGTGATGACGTCCCCCTCCAGGGGGACGTTGAGGTCGGCGCGCACCAGGACGCGCCGACCCGTCACGTCGAACTCGGTGATGTCCTTCATCGCAGGTCGGCGCCGACCAGCTCGATGAGGTCCACCAGGCGGTTGGAGTAGCCCCACTCGTTGTCGTACCAGCCGACGACCTTGACCTGGTTGCCGATGACCTTGGTCAGGCCCGAGTCGAAGATGCAGGAGGAGGGGTCGGTGACGATGTCGGAGGAGACGATCGGGTCCTCGGTGTAGGTGAGGTAGCCCTTGAGCGGGCCCTCGGCGGCGGCCTTGAGCGCGGCGTTGACCTCCTCGACGGTGGTCTCGCGGCCGACCTCGACGGTGAGGTCGGTGGCCGAGCCCGTGGGGATCGGCACGCGCAGCGCGAAGCCGTCGAGCTTGCCCTTGAGCTCGGGCAGCACCAGGCCGATGGCCTTGGCGGCGCCGGTGGAGGTCGGCACGATGTTCAGCGCGGCGGCGCGGGCGCGGCGCAGGTCGCTGTGCGGGCCGTCCTGCAGGTTCTGGTCCTGCGTGTAGGCGTGGATGGTGGTCATCAGACCCTTCTCGATACCGAAGGTGTCGTTGATGACCTTGGCCATCGGGGCCAGGCAGTTGGTGGTGCAGGAGGCGTTGGAGATCACCGTGTGGGCGGCCGGGTCGTAGGTGTCGTGGTTGACGCCCATGACGACGGTGACGTCCTCGTTCTTGGCCGGGGCCGAGATGATGACCTTCTTGGCGCCGTTCTCGGCGTGCACGCGGGCCTTGTTGGCGTCGGTGAAGAAGCCGGTGGACTCCACCACGACGTCGACGCCCAGGTCGCCCCAGGGCAGCTTGGCCGGGTCGCGCTCGGCGAAGGCCTTGATGGTCTTGCCGTCGACGATGATCTCGTCGGCGGTGCTCTTCACCTCGTACGGCAGGCGGCCGAGGATGCTGTCGTACTTCAGAAGGTGAGCGAGGGTGGCGTTGTCGGTCAGGTCGTTGACCGCGACGATCTCGATGTCCTTGCCGCTGGCAGCGACCGCACGCCAGAAGTTGCGGCCGATACGGCCGAATCCGTTGACGCCTACGCGGATGGTCACGGTGCCGATCTCCTCGTACGTCGGTGCGCCGATCCGGGGACCGGCGACTGGGGGTGGCTTGAAACCTCAAACACGAACCCTATCGGACCCAAATTGGTGTAGACCACTGGAGGGGTGGGGTGCGTTCTTCCTTAACCCATGAGTAGGTATCGCACCGTTCAAGTGAAGTGCCCGACTCGTCACTGTGCATGCCTCCGACCTCGGGAAGCCCTGCCGTGACGGGCGTGATCCATACCCGGCGGAACTCCCGCCGGGGCCGTCCCCGAGGGCGCCCCCGGGTCCCCGCCCCGGCCCCGGGGCCCTCTCCCCGGGATGCCCCGCGATGCTCCCGGATGCCCCTCGGACGTCCCGATGCCCCCGGGACCCCTTCCCCGGACCGTCCGCGTCCCCGTCAGGGGGCCAGCATGTCCACGGTGAGGTTGGCCTCGGTGTTGGGGATGCCGATGTCCTGGGCGCGCTTGTCGGCCATGGCGAGCAGGCGGCGGATGCGCCCGGCGATGGCGTCCTTGGTCAGCGGCGGGTCGGCGAGCTGGCCCAGCTCCTCCAGGGAGGCCTGCTTGTGCTCCACCCGCAGGCGCCCGGCGACCACCAGGTGCTCGGGGGCCTCCTCGCCGAGGATCTCCAGGGCCCGCTGGACCCTGGCCCCGGCGGCGACCGCGGCGCGGGCCGAGCGGCGCAGGTTGGCGTCGTCGAAGTTGGCCAGCCGGTTGGCCGTGGCCCGGAACTCCCGGCGCATCCGCCGGTCCTCCCAGGCCAGCACGCTGTCGTGGGCGCCCAGCCGGGTCAGCAGCGCGCCGATCGCGTCGCCGTCGCGCACCACCACCCGGTCCACGCCGCGCACCTCCCTGGCCTTGGCGTGGATCTTGAGGCGCCGGGCCGAGCCGACCAGCGCCAGCGCCGCCTCGGGCCCGGGGCAGGTGACCTCCAGCGACATCGAACGGCCCGGCTCGGTGAGCGAGCCGTGCGCCAGGAACGCCCCCCGCCAGGCGGCCTCGGCGTCGCACGTCGCCCCCGCGACGACCTGGCGGGGCAGCCCGCGCACCGGGCGGCCGTGGTTGTCGATCAGCCCGGTCTGGCGGGCGAGGGCCTCCCCGTCGCGGTAGACCCGCACGAGGTAGCGCGAGCCCTTGCGCAGTCCGGCCGGGGCCAGCACGAGCACCTCGGCCTTGTGCCCGAAGACCTCGCCGATGTCCTTGATGAGCCGCCGGGCGGTGACGTTGGTGTCGAGCTCGGCCTCGATCACGATCCGCCCGCTCACCAGGTGCAGCCCGCTCGCGAACCGCAGCAGCGTCGACACCTCGGCCTTACGGCAGCACGGCTTCAGCACCGGAAGCCTGCTCAGCTCGTCCTTGACCACACCGGTCATCGCCATGCGCGTTCGTCCTCCCCCATACAGACCCCTTGCGGCCCGAGATGAATCGGGCTCACAGAAGTTTCTCGCACTCCTGAGCACCGCTGACCAGGATCAACGCTTCTCACGGAAAATCTCGTCCAGGACGGAGGCAAGACGTTGCGCATCATGTCGCGGGGAGCCGTCCTCGTCGGCCACCGGCGCGAGGACCAGCCGGCCGCCCAGCTCGGCGGCGGCCTTGGCCAGGGCGTCGCGGTCGTCGGTCACCCCGGTGTCGGCGACGACCACGTCCACCGCCAGCGAGGCGGCGTGCTGGCGAAGCACCTCCAGGTGCTTCTGGGGGGAGAAGCCGTCGGTCTCGCCCGCCTGGGGGGCGAGGTTCAGCGTGACCAGGCGGCGCGCGCGGGTGGCCAGCAGCGCCTCGGCCAGCTCGGGCACCATCAGGTGGGGCAGCACGCTGGTGAACCACGAGCCGGGGCCGAACACCACCCAGTCGGCGTCCAGGACCGCCTCGACCGCCTCGCGGCAGGCCGGCGGGTCCTTCGGGAGCAGCGAGATGGCCCGCACCCGGCCGGGGGTGAGCGCGCAGGCCACCTGGCCGCGCACCGTGCTCACCCGGCCGTCCAGCTCCACCTCGGCGGCGATGTCCAGCGGCACCGACGACATCGGCAGCACCCGTCCGTGCGCGCCCAGCAGCCGCCCGAGCCAGTCGAGCCCGGCGACCGTGTCGCCCAGCCGCTCCCACAGCGCCACGATCAGCAGGTTGCCGACCGTGTGGCCGTGCAGGTCGCCGTCGCTGCGGAAGCGGTGCTGGACGACCTCGCTCCAGGTGTGCCCCCACTCGTCCTCGTCGCACAGGGCGGCCAGGGCCATGCGCAGGTCCCCGGGAGGCAGCACGCCGAGCTCACGGCGCAGCCGCCCGCTGGACCCCCCGTCGTCGGCCACCGTGACCACCGCCGTCAGACGGGAGGTGACCCTCCGCAACGCCGACAGCGAGGCGTACAGCCCGTGTCCCCCGCCCAGTGCGACGACCTTGAGACCCTCATCGTTCACTCCCGGCCCACATCCCGATGGCTCACCTGCACCTCCATGCCACCTCGGTCCCGCAGCCGCCCGCCGATCTGCTCGGCCATGGCGACGCTGCGGTGCTTGCCGCCGGTGCAGCCGACGGCGAGCGTGGCGTAGCTCTTGCCCTCGCGGGTGTAGCCCGAGGCGATGATGGAGACCACCTCCTCGTAGGCGTCGAGGAGTTCCTTCGCACCCGCTTGGTTGAGAACGTACTCCCGTACGGGAGCGTCCAGGCCGTTCATGGGGCGCAGTTCCGGAACCCAGTGCGGGTTCGGCAGGAAGCGGCAGTCGACGACCAGGTCCGCGTCGACGGGCAGGCCGTACTTGAAGCCGAAGGAGACGACGTTGACCCGCAGGCCGGGGCGGTCCTCCCCGCCGAAGAAGGCGACGATCTTCCCGCGGAGCTCGTGCACGTTGAGGTTGGAGGTGTCGATCACCAGATCGGCGTTGGCCCGGACCTCGCGCAGGATGCCGCGCTCGCGGGCGATGCCGTCGACCAGGCGGCCGTCGCCCTGCAGGGGGTGCGGGCGGCGGACGTTCTCGAACCTGCGGACCAGCTCCTCGTCGCTGGCCTCCAGGAACACCACGCGCACGGCGACGCCGCGCCCCTCCAGCTCCTCGATCGCGCTGTTGAGGTCGCTGGTGAAGGCCAGGCTGCGCACGTCGACGACCGCCGCCACCTTGTCGGCGGCCAGCTTGACCCGTCCGGCCTCCTCGGCCATGGCGAACAGCAGCCCCGGCGGCAGGTTGTCGATGACGAACCAGCCCAGATCCTCCAGGGCCTTGGCCGCCGTGCTCCTCCCCGCCCCGGACATGCCGGTGACCAGGACGAACGCTGACTCTCTCTCGCTCATGGGTGCTGCCCCTTCAAGGCCGACACGATCGTCTCGGCCGTCGACGGGCCGATTCCGGGAACCTCGCGGATCTGCTCCGCGGTCGCCTCACGCAGCCGTTTCACCGATCCGAAATGCTTGATCAGCGCCTGTCTGCGGGCCGGGCCGAGGCCGGGGACCTCGTCCAGGGCGCTTTCCGTGACACTCTTCGACCTCTTGGCTCGATGGTAGGTGATGGCAAAGCGGTGGGCCTCGTCGCGTACCCGCTGAAGGAGGTAAAGGGCCTCGCTGGAGCGGGCGAGGATCACCGGGAGGTCCTCGCCGGGCAGCCAGACCTCCTCCAGGCGCTTGGCCAGGCCGCACACGGCCACGTCGTCGATCCCCAGCTCGTCGAGGGCCCGCCGGGCCGCCGCGGCCTGCGCGGGGCCGCCGTCGACCACGACCAGGTTCGGCGGGTACGCGAACCTGCGCGGCTTCCCCGTCTCCGGGTCGATGCCCGGCGCCCGCCCGCCCCCCTCCTGTTCGGTCCCGTCCGGCCCGGCCCCGGCGTCGAGCTCCCCGATCTCGGAGCGTTCCTGCAGGTAGCGCTTGAACCGGCGGGAGATCACCTCGTATATGGAGGCGACGTCGCCCTCGGTGGAGCGCACGGAGAAGCGGCGGTACTCGCTCTTGCGGGCCAGGCCGTCCTCGAAGACCACCATGGAGGCCACCACGTCGGTGCCCTGGATGTGGGAGACGTCGTAGCACTCGATGCGCAGCGGGGCCTGGTCCAGGTCGAGGGCGTCGGCGACCTCCTGCAGCGCCTTGCTCCGCGAGGTCAGGTCACCGGCCCGCCTGAGCTTGTGCTGCTTGAGCGACTCGGCCGCGTTGCGCTCGACGGTCTCCATCAGCGACCGCTTGTCGCCGCGCTGCGGGACCCTGATCTCCACCCGGGCGCCGCGGTGCTCGCAGAGCAGCTCGGTGACCGCCGCGGCGTCGGGCGGCAGGACGGGCACCAGCACCTCCCTGGGCAGGGCCTCGGCGGCGGCGTCCCCGTACATCTGCAGCAGGAACTGCTCGACCAGCTCCCCCGGGGTGACCTCGCCGACCTTGTCGACCACCCAGCCACGCTGGCCCCTGATGCGCCCGCCACGGACGTAGAACACCTGGACGGCGGCCTCCAGCGGGTCCTCGGCCAGCGCGATCACGTCGCAGTCGGTGGTGTCGCCGAGGACCACGGCCTGCTTCTCCATGGCGCGCTGGAGCGCCTGGACGTCGTCGCGCAGCCTGGCCGCCCGCTCGTACTCCTGCTCGACGGCGGCCTGGCGCATCTCGCGCTCCAGGCGCTTGACGAACCGGCCGGTGTTGCCCGCCATGAACTCGCAGAAGTCGTCGGCCAGGGCGCGGTGCTCGGCGGCGCTGACCCGGCCGACACAGGGGGCCGAGCACTTGTCGATGTAACCCAGCAGGCAGGGGCGGCCGATCTGCTCGGCGCGCCTGAACACGCCGGTGGAGCAGCTCCTGATCGGGAAGACCCGGAGCAGCAGGTCCACGGTCTCCCTGATCGCCCAGGCGTGCGAGTAGGGGCCGAAGTAGCGGGTGCCCTTGCGCTTGGCCCCGCGCAGCACCTGGACGCGGGGGAACTCCTCGCCCATGGTGACCGCGAGGTAGGGGTAGGACTTGTCGTCGCGGTACTTGACGTTGAAGTGCGGGTCGTACTCCTTGATCCAGGAGTATTCGAGCTGGAGCGCCTCGACCTCGGTGCCGACGACCGTCCAGTCGACGGCCGTGGCGGTCGTGAGCATCGTCTGGGTCCGCTGGTGCAGGCCCGCGAAGTCCGCGAAGTAGGAGTTCAGCCGCTGGCGGAGGTTCTTCGCCTTGCCGACGTAGACGACCCTGCCCGCGGCGTCCTTGAACCGGTAGACGCCGGGAGACTCGGGGATCGACCCCGGCTTGGGCCGGAAACCGGCCGGACCACCCACAGATCTCGCCACACCAAGAGCCTATCGGCCCCGACCGACAGGTTTCCTTGCGAAAACGGCCCCCGCCTCTCCCCGCGGGGAAGGGGTGGCGGCGCGGGCCCCGCGACCGGGGACGCCCTCCCCGGCGGCGAGACCTGCGACGAGGGGTCAGGCCAGCGTGATGGAGTCGCCGTCCACTTTGATCGACTTCTCCGGCAGCGGCTTGTCCGCGGGACCGTCGACCACCGAACCATCCGTGATCTTGAACTTGCTGCCGTGGCAGGCGCAGTCGATGGTGCCGCCGGCCACCTTGTCGACGTCACACCCTCGGTGGGTGCAGGCGGAGCTGAACGCCTTGAACTCACCGGCGGTGGGCTGGGTGATCACGAGCTGCTGGTCCTTGAAGATCTTGCCACCGCCCTCGGGGATGTCGGTGGTCTTGGCCAGCGCCTCGGCGCCGGAGTCGGCGCCCGCCCCCGCCCCGGTGTCCGCGCTCTTCTCCGGGGCCTGCGAGGCGGCGGTCGACGAGGCCTCACCGCCCTCGGCGGCCGGCTCCCCGTAACCCGCGCAGGCGGTCAGCACAGCCGCCATACCCGCTCCACCGGCACCGAATATCACCGTACGACGCGTCGTCTCGGTCATGTGTCTCCTCCAGGATCGTCATGTTCAGGTACGGCCAGCGCCCCGATGACGGTTCAGCATGCCGTACATCGCATCAGGAGACTGTGAAGAAATACCTCCTCGGCCGGGTCCGCGGCGGGCCCGTGGCCGGACGTCCGGCCCGGTCACGGCTTCGTGAGCGGGCGCGGGACGTCGGGCCCGGTCACGGCTCCGTGACCGGGCGCGGGACGTCCGGCGCTCAGCTACCGAGGATCTTGCGCAGGAAGCGGCCGGTGTGGCTCTCGTCGACCAGGGCCACCTCCTCGGGCGTGCCGACGGCGAGCACGCTGCCGCCCCGGGAACCGCCCTCCGGGCCCATGTCGATCAGCCAGTCGGCGGTCTTGATCACGTCGAGGTTGTGCTCGATCACGATGACCGTGTTGCCGCCGTCGACGAGCTTGCCCAGGACGCCCAGCAGCCTGCGGATGTCCTCGAAGTGCAGGCCCGTCGTGGGCTCGTCCAGCACGTAGATCGTGCGGCCGGTGGAACGGCGCTGCAGCTCGGAGGCGAGCTTGACGCGCTGGGCCTCGCCGCCGGACAGCGTCGTGGCCGGCTGGCCCAGCCGGACATAACCCAGGCCGACGTCGAACAGCGTCTGCAGGTACCGCTTGATCGACGGGATCGAGTCGAAGAAGCCCAGGGCCTCCTCGATCGGCATGTCGAGCACCTCGGAGATCGTCTTGCCCTTGTAGTGGACCTCCAGGGTCTCCCGGTTGTACCGCGCGCCGTGACAGACCTCGCACGGCACGTAGACGTCGGGCAGGAAGTTCATCTCGATCTTGAGGGTGCCGTCTCCCGAGCACGCCTCGCACCGGCCGCCCTTGACGTTGAAGCTGAAGCGGCCCTTCTGGTAGCCGCGCACCTTGGCCTCGGTGGTCTGCGAGAACAGGTCGCGGACCTTGTCGAAGACGCCGGTGTAGGTCGCCGGGTTGGAGCGGGGCGTGCGGCCGATCGGCGACTGGTCGACGTGCACGACCTTGTCGACCAGGTCCATCCCGTTGATCCGGGAGTGGCGGCCCGGGACGGTGCGCGCCCCGTTGAGCTCCTTGGCCAGGGCGTTGTAGAGGATGTCGTTGACCAGCGTGGACTTGCCCGACCCGGAGACCCCGGTGACGGCGGTCAGCACGCCGAGCGGGAACTCCACGTCGACGCCCTTGAGGTTGTGCTCGCGGGCGCCCTTCACGGTGATCTGCCGCTTCCTGTCGCGCTTGCGGCGGGTCGCGGGGATGGTGATGGACCTGCGGCCCGACAGGTAGGCGCCCGTCATCGAGTCCTCGGAGGCCAGCAGGTCGGCCACGGTGCCGGAGACGACGACCTGGCCGCCGTGCTCGCCGGCGCCGGGACCGATGTCCACCACCCAGTCGGCGGCGGCGATGGTGTCCTCGTCGTGCTCGACCACGATGAGCGTGTTGCCCATGTCGCGGAGCCTGATCAGCGTCTCCAGCAGCCGCTGGTTGTCGCGCTGGTGCAGGCCGATGGAGGGCTCGTCCAGCACGTAGAGCACGCCGACCAGGCCGGAGCCGATCTGGGTGGCGAGCCGGATGCGCTGCGCCTCGCCGCCGGCGAGGGTGCCCGAGGCCCGGTCCATGGTCAGGTAGTCCAGGCCCACGTCGAGCAGGAAGCCCATGCGGGCGTTGATCTCCTTGACCACCCGCTCGGCGATGTGCATGTCGCGGTCGGAGAGCTTCAGGCCCGCCAGGAAGACCGCGCAGTCGCCGATCGACATCGCCGAGACCTCGGCGATCGAGCGGCCCTCGACCGTGACGGCCAGCGAGACCGGTTTGAGCCTGGCCCCCTTGCAGGCCGGGCACGGGATCTCCCGCATGTAGCCTTCGTACTTCTCGCGCATGCCGTCGCTGTCGGACTCGCCGTGGCGGCGCTGCACCCAGGGGATGACCCCCTCGAAGGTGGTGTAGTACGAGCGCTGGCGGCCGTAACGGTTGCTGTAGCGGACGTGGACCTGCTCGTCGTGGCCGTACAGCAGTGCCTTCTGCGCCTTCTTGGGGAGGCGCTCCCACGGGGTGTCCAGGCTGAAGCCGATGGTCAGGCCGAGCGCCTCGACCAGCCGGACGAAGTAGTCGCTGGTGTGGCCGCCGGCCCACGGGGACAGGGCGCCCTCGCCCAGCGGCCGTTCCGGGTCGGGCACGATCAGGTCGGGGTCGACCTCCATGCGGACGCCGAGACCCGTGCACTCGGGACAGGCGCCGAAGGGCGAGTTGAACGAGAACGAGCGGGGCTCCATCTCCTCGAACGACAGGTCGTCGTAGGGGCAGTAGAGGTGCTCGGAGTAGAAGCGCTCGCGGTTCGGGTCGTCCTCGGGCAGGTCGACGAACTCCAGGGTGATCGTCCCGCCCGACAGGTTCAGGGCGGTCTCCACCGAGCCGGTCAGGCGGCCGGAGGCGCCCTCCTTGACGGCGAGGCGGTCGACGATCACCTCGATGTCGTGCTTCTCCTGCTTCTTCAGCGTCGGCGGCTCGTCCAGCCGGACCACGGTGCCGTCGACGCGGGCGCGGGCGAAGCCCTTGGCCTGGAGCTGGCCGAAGAGCTCGGCGTACTCCCCCTTGCGGCCGCGGACCACCGGGGCCAGCACCTGGAAGCGGGTGCCCTCGGGCAGTTCCATCACGCGGTCGACGATCTGCTCGGGGCTCTGCCTGGCGATCGCCCGCCCGCACTGCGGGCAGTGCGGCTTGCCGACACGCGCCCACAGCAGGCGGAGGTAGTCGTAGACCTCGGTGATCGTGCCGACCGTCGAGCGGGGGTTGCGGCTGGTGGACTTCTGGTCGATCGACACCGCGGGCGAGAGCCCCTCGATGAAGTCGACGTCGGGCTTGTCCATCTGCCCGAGGAACTGCCGCGCGTACGCCGACAGTGATTCGACATAGCGGCGCTGGCCCTCGGCGAAGATGGTGTCGAAGGCCAGGCTCGACTTCCCCGAGCCGGACAGGCCGGTGAAGACGATCAGAGAGTCCCGCGGAAGATCCAGCGAGACGTCCTTGAGGTTGTGTTCCCGTGCGCCACGCACGATGAGGCGGTCAGCCACAGCAGTCCCGACGTCGATAGAGAAGGGTTGAGAGCGGTCGCGGGAAGACTAGCGAGAGCGACCGACAGTTTTCCGGACCGGCATCCGGGGCACTGGATGTCCCCGCCCTCTTTAAGGGCCCTTTCAGGGTACGGCCTCTTTCCGGACGCGTCAGGCCGCTCACGTACTCAACGATCCCGGCACCCCCCTTATGCCCCGGCCGGCCCACGACGCGCGATGATGATGACGACGGTGACGGGCACCGAACAACACCCACAGCACCGACAGACACCGCCCGCACCCTCGCCTTCCCGCGACCCCGTCCGAGGAGAATCCGTGACGTACACCGGTGACGTGCAGGTGGGCGGCCCCGCCGACCTGCGCGAACTGCCCGCTCTGACGATCGCCAAACTGGCCGTCGGCCCGTTCGACAACAACGCCTACCTGCTCCGCTGCACCGAGACCGGGGACGGCGCGCTCATCGACGCCGCCGCCGAGCCCGACCGGCTGCTGGAGCTGATCGGCGACCTGCCGATCAGCAAGATCATCACCACCCACCAGCACGGTGACCACTGGCAGGCCCTGGAGGCGGTCGCCGCGGCGACCGGCGCCTCGGTGATCGCCCACCCCCTGGACGCGCCGGCGCTGCCGGTGCCGGTGGACCTGGAGGTGGGGCACGGCGACGGGGTCACGGTCGGCGTGGTCAGCCTGGAGGTGATCCACCTGCGCGGGCACACCCCGGGCTCGATCGCCCTGTACTACCCCGGCCACCTGTTCACCGGCGACTCGCTCTTCCCCGGCGGGGTGGGCAACACCAACAAGGATCCCGAGCGGTTCGCCCAACTCTTCGCCGACGTGTCGGAGCGGATCTTCGACCGGCTGCCGGACGACACCTGGGTCTATCCGGGACACGGCGGGGACACCACGCTCGGCGCCGAGCGCCCCTCGCTGTCCGAGTGGCGCGAACGCGGCTGGTGACCGGCCGCGACGGGCGACCGTGAAGGGCGGCTGTGAAGGGCGGCCGATCCTGACGCGCGCCCGGCCGTGACGGGCGAAGGATCCCGACGGGCGAGCCGTCACGGGCGGGTGATCCTGACGGGCGAGCCTTCACGGGCGGACGAGCCGTCACGGGCGGGCCGGTGACCGCGACGGGGGTCAGCGGGCCGTACCGCCGAAGATCCGGAGGATCCGGTCCGCCGCCGCGGACGGATCCTCCACCCGCTCGACCAGGTCGCCCCAGGACCAGCGGTAGAACCAGCCGTCGGCCAGCGGGACGCAGTCGACCGTCTCGCTGAACAGCACCGCCTCGGGATCGCTGACCCGGAGCGACGGCGGGCTCCGCCTGAGCGTCGTGACGACGCCCCGGCTCTCCAGCTCGCGGGCGAGGATGCCGAGGAAATAGGTACGGGTGTGCTCGCGTGGCTCGGTCGCCATGCGGCAATTGAACGCGATCCCGGGGGTGAGGGAAAGGCCGGTCAGGGGTCACGGGGGGAGAACGGGACACCGGATGGCACATTCACGACCATCCTCCGCCGTTCGGCGGGGCACCCGGCCGCTCAGCCGACCCCGGCGGACGCCTTGCGCTTCTCGCGCTTGAACATCAGGACCCGCAGCGGGATGCTGGCCACGATCGTCAGTTGCATGACCGCCCCGACCTTGATCAGGGTGTCTCCGCCGGCCAGGCCGGCGACCCAGATGGTCAGGCAGGCCACGTTGATCATCATCCAGGCGAGCACCCCCGCGGCCAGGTTGCCCTTGGGCTTGGGATACTCGATCCGGCTCACCATCAGGTACGCCACCGCGAAGACGGGCAGGATCGCCCAGCTCGACGGGGGGAAGAGCAGCACGATCGAGACCACGGTCATGGCGCCCATCGGGATGGGAAGGCCCATGAAGTCGCCGCTCTTGGTCTTCACGCAGGCGAAGCGCGCCAGCCGGATGACACCGGCCAGCAGCACCGACGCCGCGGCGGCCATCACCAGCAGGAAGGGCACCTGCTGGTTGAAGCCCGCCCAGATCACCACCATGAAGGCGGGGGCGAACCCGAAGCTGATCACATCGGCGAGGTTGTCCAGCTCGGCGCCCATGGCCGAGGCGCGGAACTTCCTGGCCACCAGGCCGTCGAACAGGTCACAGGTGGCGCCGATCAGCAGCAGCACCACGGCGGTGCCGAAGAACCGGGGATCGGCCGCGAAGGGCTTGCCCTCCTGCAGCGCGCTGATGGCCGACCAGGCGAGCACGCAGACCGCGAGGAACCCGCAGAGGGCGTTGCCGAGCGAGAGGGAGTCCGCGGCCGACAGGCGGAACGCCTTGCCCACCGGTCCTCGCGGCTCGTCGTCGGTCTCGTCCAGTGGCCAGCTCGCGTCAGCCGTGGTCAAGACCCGTCACCCCCGCGACGGTTCTCTCGCCCACCGAGACAGCCGGGGTGATCCCCTCGGGGAGATAGACGTCGACCCGGGAGCCCAGCCTGATCAGGCCGATCCGCTCGCCCTTGGCGACCTTCGCGCCCACGGCCACGTACGGCACGATCCGGCGCGCGACCGCGCCGGCGATCTGCACGAACTCGATGTCGCCCAGCGCGGTGTCCAGGTGCCAGACGACCCGCTCGTTGTTCTCGCTGTCCTTGTCGAACGCGGGAACGTACCCTCCGGACACGTGCCGCATCGAGGTGACCGTGCCGGCCAGCGGAGCCCGGTTGACGTGCACGTCGAGCGGGCTCATGAAGATCGCCACCCTGGTCCGTCCGTCCGGCCACGCGTCGATGCTCTGCACCACGCCGTCGGCCGGTGACAGGATCCGCGCGCCGCCCGGCGTCCGGTCGGGGTCGCGGAAGAACCAGAGCATCCCCCCGGTGAGCGCGGTCAGCGGGAGCGCCGCCGCCGCCCAGCGCCGGTCACGGCGGCTGAGCAGGGAGGTCACCGCGGCGGCGGCCACGGTCGGGAGCAACCACGGGGAGACGCCACGCGCCAGGCCCAGCGGACCTGGCCGGCGGCTTGCTGAATCGTGGGACACAGGGAACCTTTTGTGATGTCTTGCGGCATTAGACCGGTATGTCTACCCGCTCTGGGGCAGGATGTTACCCATCTCTCAGCCCTTGTAAGGCGCAATGAGACAAGCAAAGCGCCTCATGCACCGATTCGCTAGCCCTGCTCGACGCTCGCCGGGGTGTTGTCGTCCTTGCCCTCACGAGCATCACGCCGGACCTTCACGAGACTGATCACGGTGGTGACGACCATCGTGATCACGATGACCGACAGCGACACCCAGATCGGCACCTCGGGGGCCCAGGAGACGCCGCTGGAGTGCAGAGCCTCGAGGATCAGCTTAACCCCGATGAAACCGAGGATGAACGCGAGACCGAAGCTCAGGTAGGTCAGCTTCTGGAGCAGGCCGCCCAGCAGGAAGTAGAGCTGGCGCAGGCCCATCAGGGCGAACGCGTTCGCGGCGAAGACGATGAACGGGTCGGTGGTCAGGCCGAAGATCGCGGGAATCGAGTCGAGCGCGAACAGCAGGTCGGTGGTGCCGATGGCGATCATGACGATCAGCAGCGGGGTGACCAGGCGCTTGCCGTCGACCTTGACGGTGATCTTGGAGCCCACGTAGTCGTCGGTGTGCGGCAGCACCCGGCGGGCCCAGCGCAGGACCGCGTTCTCCTGAAGGTGCTCCTCCTGGCCGAACTGGCGGACGAGCTGGACCGCGGTGTAGATGAGGAAGAGGCCGAACACGTAGAACAGCCAGCCGAAGTTGGCCAGGGCGGCCGCGCCGATGGCGATGAAGATGCCGCGCATGACCAGCGCCATCAGGATGCCGATCAGCAGGACCTTGTGCTGGTACATCTTCGGGACCGCGAAGCGGGTCATGATGATGTAGAACACGAAGAGGTTGTCGATGCTCAGGCTGTACTCGGTGAGGTAGCCGGCGATGAACTGGCCGGCGGGGACGGGGCCGGCGAACACCCACATCACGATGCCGAATATCACCGCCAGGCTGACGTAGAACCCGACCCAGAACCCGGCTTGTTTGAGGGAGAACTCTCTCGGCTCACCGCGGTCGACTATCCACAGGTCGAAGGCGAGGATGACGAGCAGGCCGCCGATCATGGCGAACCAGGCCCACGTGGGAACACTCACAGCTGATAAACCTCCGGCAGCGCGCACGACAGACAGCCGGAGGTCTCTCCCGCCCGCATGGAGACGACCCGGCTAGAAGCCGGGCCGTGCGGACCGACAGCCCCGGGGGCCCCGTGGAGCGAGGCAACACCGTGATGACGAGACTGCCACGAAGGGATACTCCCCCCCTAACCACGCCAGTATAGGTGTCCGGCATGGTGTCGCCTAATCCAACATCGCCCCCCTCGGCCTTGTTCCCCCGGGCCCCGGCGGGTTTCACGGGGCCCCGGCGGCAGGGCGTAGGCGGCGAGCACCGCCGTCAGCGCCTCGGCCTCGCCCGGCAGCGCGCGGCCTCGCCGCGCGGCGGCGTCGGCCAGTTCGCGTGCCCGTCCGTCGTCGGCGAGCAGTTCCGTCACCGCGTCGCGCATCGCGGCCACGTCCCCGTACGGGACCAGGAGCCCGGCCTCCCCCGTCATCGCCGGGATGCCTCCCACGGCCGTGGCCACCACCGGCGTACCCGCCCGCAGGGCCTCCTGGACGACGAGCGGCTGTCCCTCCCAGCGGCTCGGCACCACCAGTGCCCTGGCCACGGTGAGCAGGTCGGCGACGTCGGTGCGAGGACCGAGCAGCCGGACCGGGAGGTCCTCCCGGTCGATCCGCCGCCGCAACTCCTCGTGCAACGGCCCCTCGCCGGCGACCAGGAACACCGGCCCCGAGTTCCCGTCCCCGGCCTCCCGATCCCGCCCCTGTCCCTGGCCGTGTTCCTGGTCCCGGTCCTGTTCCTGTCCCTGTCCCTGGTCTTGGTCCTGGTCCCGCTGCCGACTGCGCTCCTCGTCCGGGAGGGCGTCCCGTACCGCCCCCGCCACGTCGAGGAGCGTCTCCAGTCCCTTCTGCTGGGCCAGCCTGGCGACCGTCAGGAAGATCACCCGGTCTCCGGTGCCCAGTTCCTTCCGGATGTCCCCGGGCGGGCGCGCGGAAGGGGGCAGCGGGGGCGCGGGGACGACGGCGGCCTCGACGTGCCGCGCCCCCAGGAGGGTCATCCGCTCCCCCAGGTCGGGGGAGACGACCAGGATCCGGTCGGCCCGGCGGGCCACCACGCGCTCCAGGAGCCCGTACACGGCTCCGACGGCTCCGCCCGCGGTGGCCGCGTTGTGCAGGGTCACCACCAGCGGCGTCCCGGCGCCGGTCAGGGCGAGCGCCGCCAGCGCCCCGGCCCGGAGCCCGTGGGCGTGCACGACGTCGGCCCCGCGCAGCGACCGCAGTGACCGCGCCGCCCGCAGGTCGTCGGGCGGGCGGGGGCGGTCGGAGATCGGCACCGGCACGAAGCGGGCGCCCAGGGCGGCGAAACCGAAGGTCCGTTCGGTGCTCGGCGGGCCCGCCACGACCACCCGGTGGCCGCGGCGCGCCAGCCCCGCGGCCAGCATGGCCACGTGCCGGCCGACCCCGCCCGCGCTGGTCCCCAGCACGAGTGCCACCCGCCCGCCCCGATCGGCCGCCGCACCCGCTCCCCTTCGCCGATCACTCATCGGAACCGCTCCCCTTCGCCGATCGACCACCGGACCCGCTCCCCTCAGCAGATCGCTCATCGGAACCGTTCCCCTCCCCCGACGGGGCGTCGGAGCCGCTCCCCTCTTCCCCGGCCCGCCCGGCCCGGCCGCGCAGGCGTCCCGGAAGTCCCCGCGTGTCCGGACCGCCGACCAGCACGGCCACGACCGCGAACGCGGCCGTCCCCGCCACCGCGGCGGCCACCCCGACCGGCACGCACATCCACCGGGACACCTCCCCGAAGGCCCCGACCACGGCCAGTCCCGCCCCCCAGGCCGCGGCGCCGCCGGCCAGCGCGGTCAGCAGCGCCCGGGGCGCGCCCGCCAGCGCGCGCGCCCCGCCGGCGCGGAACACGGCCAGGGCCAGCAGCAGGCCTCCGACCGTCATGCCGATCGTGCTGCCCAGCGCCAGCCGCCCGACCACCTCGGTCTCGTCGCGGGCGGCGTTGGCCAGGACGATCTGGGCGACCAGCGCGACCCCCCAGCCCGCGACCGAGGCGACGGCCGCCGGTCTGCCCAGGCCGCGGGCGTACAGGATGCGGGCCAGGTGCAGCATGAGCGCGTACCCGGCCAGGCCAGGCGCGAACAGCGCGACCGCCCGGGCCATCTCGGCGGGGTCGCCTCCCGGGGTGTCCTCCAGGAACACCCGCGCCACCGGCACGGCGACCGCCGCCATCACCCCGGCGGCCAGGCCCGTCACCAGCAGCACGGCCCGCGTCGTGGCGGAGGTCAGCGCGTCGAATCCGGCCAGGTCCCCCGCCTCGGCCCGGGTGGACAGCACCGGGAAGGAGCTGGTGGCGATCGGCATCACCAGCACCGCGTACGGGAGCTGGTAGAGCGCCCAGGCGTAGGTGTAGACGCCGACCGCGCCCTTGCCGCCCAGGTCGTTGGCGAGCTGGACGACGACGATCAGTGTGATCTGCTGGGCGACCAGGACGGCCAGGCCCGCGGTGGCCAGGCCCCGGGCGCGGGCCGCGACGCCCGGCGGGAACGACAGCGAGGGCCGCAGCCGCAGCCGCAGCCGTGCCACCGGGCCGACGACGGTCGCCACCATCGCCGCCGCGGCGACGGTCGCGCCGAGGGAGAGCGTGAGCGCTCCGGCGTCGTCCAGGTCCGACAGGTGGGTGGCGGCGGGCCCGTTCACCGCCTCGAACAGCAGGTTGGAGGCGATGATGAGCAGGCTGGAGACGAGCGGGGCGAGCGCGGGCCCCAGGAAGCGCCGGTGGGCCTGGAGCACCCCGTACAGGACCACCGCCAGCCCGAAGAAGATCATCCGGGGGGCGAAGAGGACGAGCATGCCGGTGCCGACCTCGACGACCTGGGCCACGTCGCAGCCGGGCGCGCTCCCCGCCAGCAGCGCGACGATCGGGCGCGCGAACGCCACGATCAGCAGCGCCACCGGCACCAGCACCAGCATCGTCCAGGTCAGCAGCGCCGACGTGGTCCGGCCGGTCTCGGCCCTGGCGCGCGGGTCCTGGTCGGCCCGGGAGGCCGCCGAGGCCAGCACGGGCACCACCATCCCGGCCAGCGCGCCGCCCGCCACCAGCTCGAAGACGATGTTGGGCACGTAGTTGGCGGTGTTGTAGGCGGTGCTCAGGCAGCCGTTGCCGACGCTCTCGGACTGGACGAAGTAGCGGCCGAACCCGACGAGCCGGGCCACGACGGTCACGACCCCGATGAGGAGCGCCGCGCCCGCGACGCTCTGCCCGATCCTCCTGGTCATCGGGCCGGTCATCGGGGGGTGGGCGCCTGCTCCACGGGGCGACGGCCGAGCATGTCGACGCGGTGCAGGAACGGGTTGCCCGCGATCACCTTGGTGAAGCTGACCTTCTCCGAGGCCGCGGTCAGCGCGGCCACGGTGCCCAGCACGGCCAGGCGTCCGGGGCGGTTCAGGCTCACGGTGGCGGCCAGGCCGAGCAGCGCGCCCAGCGCGTTGGCCCCGGCGTCGCCGAGCATCGCCCGCTCGCCGAGGTCCTCGCCCAGCAGCGCGGCGGCGGCCCCCATGGGGAGCGCGGCCAGGGCGGCGGAGGCGGGATCGCCCCGGCGCAGGCCCGCGGCGAGCAGGGGGGCGCCGGCGAGCAGGCCCACCTTGACGGCACGGCCCGGCCGCAGGTCGAAGAGGTTGGCCAGGTTGGCGCTCCCGGCGATCAGGGCGCCGTCGACGGCCACGTCCACGAGGGCGCGGGAGGCCGGGGCGCCGGCGGTCACGTCCGGGGGGGTGCGGGAGGTCAGGGCGGCGGCTGCCAGGCCTGTCACGCCGATGCCGAGGATCTTCACCGCGCCGCTGGTGACCTCGCCCTTGGCCAGGGCGCTCAGGTGTCCCCGGAACCCCTTGGACGAGGTCGCCCCGTACAGGTCGTCGTAGGCGCCGAGCCCTCCGGCGCCCGCCGCCGCCAGCAGCGCCGCCAGACGGACCCTGACCGGCAGGCCGGGGGTCACGACCGCGGCGGCCCCGGCCCCGGCGACGAACGCCGGCCCCTCCAGCAACGTGATCGGCTCGCCCCTGTGGTTGGTGCGGGCCCAGGTCTCGGCGTCGCCGACCGGGGGCCTGCGGGTGAACGCGGCGTAGGCCACGCGCGCGGCGGCGGCGCCGAGGGCCGCGCCGGCGAGGGCGCCCGCGAGGGCACGGGGGAAGGAACGAAGAGCCGGACGAGCCATCGGAATCATCCTCCGGAGGTGGCCGTGGCGGCCGTGGGGGTGGGCGTCGCACTGGGCTCGATGCCGGAGACACCGGGGCCTATGCCGTACTGTCCGGCCAGACCGGTCAGTTGCTCCCGGAGAGCGTAGACCACCACGACCCGTCCCGCGGGCATATCGGTGGTGTCGACGGTGGAGATCTTCTCGGTGAAGGCCGCGTCGTCGCGGATCGCGGCGATGACCCCGCCGGTCGCCGCCGCGGTCTGCGTGCCGGCGAGCACGGCGCCCTGGCCCGCCTCGTCCAGGCCGAGCGCCAGCGTGACCAGCGCCCTGGCCTGCTGGGTGGCGCCCTCCCCGGTGTACGCCTCCGCCGGGGCGATGAGCAGCGCCAGGTCGGCGCGTCTGGCCGGGGTGTCGGTGACGCCGATCAGGCCGCCGCGCTGGAAGGCGTCGAGGATGCCGGCGCCCGCCGGGTGCTCCTCGCCCGCCTGGCCGGGGTCGGTCGTCATGATCGCGCCGGCGAGCACCTCGGCCGCCTTGTCGTGGGCGGTGTCCTCGGCCTGGAAGACGGTCTCGGGGGCCTTGGCCCCGACGGCCAGCTTGTCGACGAAGCCGGCCTGGGCCGGGTCGACGTACCTCTCGGCGAGGGTGATCCGGCCGGTGACGGTCGCCCCGGCCTCCTCGACCACCTGCTGGATGGCCTCGGGCACGCCCGTCGCGGCCCCCGGCGCCTCGACGATCACGACACGCTTGCCGGTCAGCGCGTCCTGGACCAGCCGGGGGGTGTCGCCGGTCACGAAGGCGTCGTTGGCGGCCTCGCGCTTCTGCAGGGTCTCCACCTGCTCGCGGAGCTCGTTGTTGCCCTCGCGGAACTGGTTGACGGCCAGCTCGCTCGCCTTGATGACGGGATCCTCGAGCAGGGTGGTGCCCAGCACGATGCCGACCGACAGGGCCAGGAAGATCGCGACGATGGAGACGAGGTGATAGCGGAAATCGATCACGAGAAGAGTCCGACCAGCCAGAAGATGAAGCCGCTCCAGCCGTCGCGCATGCTGTCCAGCCAGATCTTGCCCACCGGGGAGACGACGATCGCCACCCCCATGGTGATCAGCGTGGTGGCGACGAGCAGGAGCAGGGACGGGGTGGATATCCGGCTGCGGTAGAGCCGGCTGACGCCCTTGGCGTCGACGAGCTTGCTGCCCACCCGCAGGCGGGTGAGGAAGGTGCTGGCCATGCCCGAGCGGCCCTTGTCGAGGAACTCCACCAGTGTGGCGTGGGTGCCGACGGCGACGATGAGGTCGGCGCCCTTGTCGTCGGCGAGCAGCATGGCGATGTCCTCGCTGGTCCCGATGGCCGGGAAGAGCACGGCGCTGCGGCCGAGCTGCTGGACCCGTTCCAGCCCCGGCGCCCTGCCGTCGCGGTAGGCGTGCACGACCAGTTCGGCGCCGGTGGTGAGGGCCTTGGTGGAGACCGAGTCGAAGTCGCCCACGATGATGTCGGGCGTGTAGCCCGCCTCCAGCAGCGCGTCGGCGCCGCCGTCCACCCCGATCATGATCGGCCGGTACTCGCGGATGTAGGGGCGCAGTGCGGCGATGTCCTCCTTGTAGTGGTAGCCGCGCACCACGATGAGGACGTGCCTGCCCTCCATGACGGTCCGCACGTCGGGCACGCCGATGCCGTCGATGAGCAGGTCGCGCTCGCGGCGGACGTACTCCATGGTGTTGGCGGCGAACGCCTCGATCTGCACGGTCAGCCCGGCGCGCGCCTCGCTCATGGCGGCCTCGACGGACTCGGCGGTCTGCACGTCGCCCTTGCCGACGACCTCCTCGCCCAGGTACACGACGCCGTCGTGCAGCCGGACCCGGTCGCCGTCCTTGATCCGCTCGAACAGCTCGGGGGTGGCGTTGTCGATGAACGGCACCCCGGCCTCGACGATGATCTGCGGGCCCAGGTTCGGGTAGCGGCCGCTGATGCCCGCGGCGACGTCGACGACGCCCGCCGCGCCGCACGCGACAAGCGCCTCCGCGCTCACCCGGTCAACGTCAACGTGATCGATAATCGCGATTTCCCCGGCCCTGAGGCGCTTGGTCAGCCTCTTGGTCCGCCGATCGATTCTCGCCACTGCCGTCACCCCGGGAAGGTCCGTGACCTTCCTGCGGCGGAGGTACCCCGTGAGCCTGTCTTGAAGCCCGTCAATCGGCACCTTCATCACGACCATCCTGCCAGAGGGAACGACCGGGAGAGCCAAACAGGCGGCAGCGTGTCAGATACGTCACCGAGATGCCCGCCGCCCGCTCCCCCGGAACGGACGAATCACCCCTTCAAGCCCTCACGTGCTCGCTCACCCCCGCCTGCTCACCCGGTGCGCGCCGCCCGTCCGGCGCGCACGGTCCTCACCGTCCCCCGACGGCTCCGCCTGCCCGTTCGCCCCGCCCGGGGCCGTGTCTCCCGCCCGGGACTCCGGTCCCCCGGACGCCGGCCGGGCGCCCCGTCACCTCCGGCTCACACCCCATCATGTCCGGTCACGCCCTGTCGGCGGCGGCGATCGACAGCAACTCCTGCGCGTGCGCGCGGCCCAGCTCGGAGTCCTCCAGCCCGGCGAGCATCCGGGAGAGCTCCCGTGCCCGGCCGTCCATGTCCAGGGCGATCACGCCGCTGCGCACCACGCTGCCGTCGTCGGCCTTCTCCACCACGAGGTGCTGGTCGGCGAAGGCCGCCACCTGCGGCAGGTGGGTGACGACGATCACCTGTGAGGTACGGGCCAGCCTGGCCAGCCTGCGGCCGATCTCCACGGCGGCCTTGCCGCCCACCCCCGCGTCGACCTCGTCGAAGACGAACGTCGGGACCGGGTCGGCGCCGGCGAACACCACCTCGATGGCGAGCATCACCCGGCTCAGCTCACCTCCGGAGGCGCCCTTGTTCAGCGGCAGCGGCGGCGAGGCCGGGTGCGGCGACAGGCGCAGCTCGACCTCGTCGACGCCGTGCGGGCCGAACTCCGAGGCGGCGGTGATGACGACCACCACCCGGGCGTGCGGCATGGCCAGCGCGGTCAGCTCCTCGGTCACGGCCTGCCCGAACCGCTCCGCCGCCGCCGTCCTGACCCGGGTCAGCTCGGCGGCCAGCTCGGTGAGCAGCTCGGTGAGCTCCTCGTGCTCGCGGGTCAGCTCGGCGATGCGGTCGTCGTCGCCGTCGAGCTCGGCGACGCGCGCGGCGGCCCGCGCCGCCCAGGCCAGCACCTCGGAGGTGTCCTGGCCGTACCTGCGGATCAGGTGGATCAGCTCGGCCCGCCGCTCCTGCACGGCCGCGAGCCGGCCCGGGTCGGAGTCGACCGACTCGGCGTACGCGGCCAGCTCGGTGGCCACGTCGGAGATCAGGTAACCCGCCTCGGCGAGCCGCTCGGCGATGCCGCCGAGCGCCGGGTCGAAGTCGCGCACCCCCTCGACGGCCGTGCGGGCCTCGCCGACCAGTGCGATCGCGTCCGGCATGGCCTGCTCGCCGGACATCGGGTCGCCGAGCAGCGCCCGGTGCGCGCTCTCGGCGGCGCCGCGCAGCGAGTCGGCGTGGGAGAGCCGCTCCTCCTCCTCGCGGAGGTCGTTCTCCTCGCCGGGCTTGGGGTCGGCCTTCTCGATCTCGCCGAGCCCGAACCTGAGCTGGTCGGCCTCCTGCGCGCGCTCCCTGGCCCGGGTGGTGAGCTCGGCCAGCTGCTCGGCGGTCTTGCGGTGCCGTTTGTAGGCCTGCTCGTAGGCGCGCAGCGGCTTGACCAGCTCCTCCCCGGCGTAGCGGTCGAGGGCGGCGCGCTGGCGGCCGGCCTGCAGCAGCCGCTGCTGGTCCATCTGGCCGTGCACGGCGACGAGGTCCTCGGCCAGGTAGGTGAGGGTGCCGACCGGGACGGTGCGCCCGCCCAGCCAGGCACGGCTGCGTCCCTCGACCGAGACGGTCCGCGAGATGATCAGCTCGCCGTCCTCGACCTCGCCGCCGACGTCCTGCACCTGCTGGGCGACGCGCCCGGCCGGATCGACCAGGAGCGTGCCCTCGATGGTCGTCCTGTCGGAGCCGGGGCGGACGCGGGCGGGGTCGGCCCGGCCGCCGAACAGCAGCCCCAGACCGGTGACGACCATGGTCTTGCCCGCACCCGTCTCGCCCGTGACCACGGTGAATCCCGGCGATAGCACCAGGACGGCCTCATCGATCACGCCGAGCCCCTGGATGCGGACCTCCTCGACTCTGGGTCGCACTGGTCCCTCCCGTCACATCGAGTTCACCGAACATCAGTGCGGTGCGCGGGCACGATCCTACGCGCTCCGGACGTCGCCCGCCCGGACGAACTAGGGCCTCACCCGGCCACGCCAGCCCTGAACGGGGAGATCGAATTTGGCGACCAGCCGGTCGGTGAACGGCGCCCCGGTGTCCTCCAGGCCGTGCAGCCTGGCCAGCCGCACCGGCAGCGCGGCCCGCCTGAGCTCCACCCTCGCACCGGCGGGCAGGTCGAACCTGCGGCGCCCGTCGCACCACAGCACCGCCCCGGCCGTCTCCGGCTGGACCTCAAGCGCGAGCTTGGAACGGGGCGAGACCACCAGGGGCCGGGAGAACAGGGCGTGCGCGCTGATCGGCACCAGCAGCAGCGCCTCCACCTCGGGCCAGACGACCGGGCCGCCGGCCGAGAAGGCGTACGCGGTCGAGCCGGTCGGCGTGGCGCAGATCACCCCGTCGCACCCCCAGCGCGAGAGCGGGCGCCCGTCGATCTCGGCGACCACCTCCAGCATCCGCTCGCTCTTCTCGACGGTGGCCTCGTTCAGCGCCCAGCTGTCGGCCAGCAGCTTGCCGTTGAGGCGGGCCGTGACCTCGATGGTCATCCGCTCCTCGACGTCGTAGCGACCCTCCACCACGCTGTCGACCGCCTCCGCCAGGTCCTCGACCTCGGCCTCGGCGAGGAAGCCCACGTGGCCCAGGTTGACGCCCAGCAGCGGCACCCGGGCCGGGCGTGCCAGCTCGGCCGCCCGCAGCAGGCTCCCGTCACCCCCGAGCACGATCATCATCTCGGTGTCGTCGACCGCCGTCGTCCCGGCGGGCACCACGTCCGCCCCGGCGCAGGCGATCTCGTCGGCCTCGGCGCTGAGGACGCGCACGGTCAGCCCGGCGTCCAGGAAGCGCCGGATCACCATCCGGGCGCTGTCGACGGCCGCCTCCCGCCCGGTGTGCGCGGTGACCAGCACGGTGCGCTTGGCAGTCATGTGTCTCACTCTCTCGGGTCGCCACCTGCCGGCCCTCCCGCCTGCCGGGGACCTTCCCGGGGGACCTTCCCACGGGTCGTCCTCCCCGCGGGAGGGTCTTCCTACCGGAACTTCCCCCGGGGTCCTACCGGGGGCCCTCCCGTACCGCGCGCTCGATCTCGGCGTCGAGGTCGGCGACCGGCGGCGGCCCCTCGCCCCTGCCGAGCCACAGGACGTACTCGACGTTGCCCGAAGGGCCCGGCAGCGGGCTCGCGGTGACCCCGCGCACCTCCAGGCCGAGCGTGCCCGCGGATCGGGCAACCTCCCGTACGGACTCGGCCCGCAGGCCGGGATCGCGGACGACCCCGCCGGCGCCCACCCGCTCCCTGCCGACCTCGAACTGCGGCTTGACCAGCATCGCGAAGTCCGCCCGGCCGGCCGCGCAGCGCGTCAGGGCGGGCAGGACCAGGCGCAGGGAGATGAAGGAGAGGTCTCCGACGACCAGCGTGGGGGGCGGCTCGCCGACCATGGCGGGCGTCAGGTCCCTGACGTTGACCCGCTCCATCACCGTGACCCGGTCGTCGGTCCGCAGCGACCAGGCGAGCTGGCCGTACCCGACGTCGACGGCCAGCACGTGCTCGGCCCCGGCGCGGAGCAGCACGTCGGTGAAACCGCCGGTCGAGGCCCCCGCGTCCAGGCAGCGCCGGCCCGCCACGGTGAGGCCGCCGGGGCCGAAGGCCTCCAGCGCGCCGAGGAGCTTGTGCGCCCCTCGCGAGACGTAGTCGGGGCCGTCGGACGCCTCCACGACCACGATCGCCGAGGCCGTGTCGACCTGGGTCGCGGGCTTGGCCGCCGTCCTGCCGCCGACGCTGACCCGCCCGGCCTCGATGAGCTGGGCCGCCTGCTCCCGGGAACGCGCCAGCTTGCGACGGACCAGCTCGCTGTCGAGACGCGCCCGCCTGCTCACCGGTACCGCTCCCCGGGGGCGTCCGCCCGGGCCGGCACCCGTCCCGGGTCCCCGTCCCCGTCCCGTTCCCGGTCCTGGTCCCGGCTCCGGTCCCCGTCCTCGTCCGGGTCCGCCGCCGCGCCGGACGGCGGGCTCGTCCTGTCGTCCACCGAGGAGAGCGCGTGCTCCAGCCCGGTGAAGACCTCCTCGAAGACGTCCGCGTGCGCGGAGACGGGAAGGGCGCCGAGCCGGGCCAGGCCGCTCAGCGCGGCATCCGCCCGACCGTCGCCGGTCTCCTCCAGCAGGTCCGTCATGTGCCCCCTCCGGAACCTCGCCCGGCGCCCCGTCCCACGTGGCCGGCCCTCATGGTCGTCCCGGCGCTCCGGGCCGCCCCGCGACCATCGTCCGGGCGCCCCGGGTGATGATCCGGGCACGCGTCCAGGCCGTCACGTGGGCACGGCGCTCGCCGGTGCCGTGCGCGTGAACTCCCCGACCGTATCGGAAGCCGCGCCGCCCGTCGCCCCGGCGGCCGTCCGCGCCCGCGCGTCCTGGACCCCGGCCCCGTTCCTCTCGTCCCCCGTCGTTCCCGTGGGAGGGCGGGGTGGGCGCGAACCATCCCGGGGGCCCGATCGTTGTCATCTCGTTGGACCGGCGCCACCCGCCCAAGGGGGGTTCCGTTCACCACGACGGGGCCTTCTTTTCCCGGCACCCCCGCGCCGGGTTGCGGCCGTCCCCGTGTGGAACGCTACCGTCCGTACCGGAGAGGGATCCGGCACGGCAGGAGAAGGGAGCGGGAGGCGATGGCGACCGTCGACGAGTGCCGGACGGCACTGCGCAAACTCGGCGAGCGGTTCGACGAGGTCGACCAGGAGAGCCGTGCCAGGCACGTGGTCGAACGCAGCATCAGCTGCCACATCAAGGACCTGGACGTCACCTTCTACGGCCGCCTCCACCATGGCGGGCTGGGTCCCTTCGAGGATCTGACCCCGGGCGACGACCGCCGGGCCGAGGTGAAACTGACCATCGGCAGTGACGACCTGGTCTCCCTGGTGAACGGGGATCTCGACATGGGACGCGCCGTCTTCGGCGGCCGGGTCAAGATCGACGCCAGCTTCGGCGACCTCCTCCGCCTGCGCAAACTCCTCTGAGGAGGGCCTCGGGAGAGGGGGCGCGCCGCCCGCCCGGACGTGTGCGGACGATCAGCGGGCGGAGGCGACGCCGGCGGGACGGCTCCGCGGCGACAGGACGGCGTCCAGGGCCGTCCTGATCGCGCCCTCGTCCGCCCGTTCCTCCCCCGCCGCCTCCCAGGTGGCCGCGGCGGCCGCCCGGAGCCCGTCGAGCGGCTCGCCCGTGCCCTCCAGGACCAGCGCGCCCCCCTCCCAGTGGGCCGTCCACCCCCGGCAGGCCCATCCCTGCCCGATCCGCCCTACCTCGGGGTAGGGAAGGTGCAGCGCCGCCAGATCGGCGGCGACGTAGGTGGGACGGTGCCGGGGCCCGGCGGTGAGCAGGTCGAGCGGGGTCGCCACACCGGTCAGCACCAGCAGGCTGTCGACCTCCGCGTTGGTCGCCCCCTCGATGTCGGTGTCGAGCCGGTCACCGACCACCAGGGGCCTCCGCGATCCGGTACGGAGCATCGACTCGCGGTGCAGCGGCGGCTCGGGCTTGCCCGCCACGACCGGTTCCACGCCGGTCGCCGTGGCGATCACCCTGACCATGGCGCCGTTGCCGGGGAGCTCGCCCCTGCCGGTGGGCATGGTCGCGTCGGCGTTCGCGGCCACGAACAGCGCGCCGTTCCGGACCGCGAGCGCCCCCTCCGCCAGCAGGCCGTAGGAGAGGTCGGGCGCGATGCCCTGGACGACCGCCACCGGGGCGTCCAGGGCGGTGCTGACCGGGCGCAGGTCGTGGGCGCGCAACGCGACGCGCAATCCCATCCCGCCGACCACCAGCACCGGGGCCCCCGGCCCGAACCGCTCGGCCACGAGCCGCGCGGCGGCCTGGGCCGAGGTCACGACGTCCTCCGCCGCCGCCGGGGCGCCCAGCGCGCTCAGGTGCTGGGCGATGGCCGCCGGGGTGCGCGAGGCGTTGTTGGTGACGTACGCCAGGCGCACGCCCCGCCCCGCCGCCTCGCGCAGGGACTCCGGAGCCCCGGGTACGGCCTCGCGACCGAGGTACACCACCCCGTCAAGATCTAGAAGAAGGGTGTCGTAGGGGTCGATCAGCGTTTTCGTGTTCACCGGCCCATTCCATCACTCGCCCCCTCCTGCTCGGACGGACCACCTGATGCACGGCGAATCATCCCGATCACCCCTGATCCGGGGCGACACGCGAGCAACGTCTCACGGAGGCGAGGGGCGTTCCGGACGGCTTCGGACAACCGAACCGCGGAGGGCGGGGAACTTCGGACGCCCGGTCCGCGAACCGGGCTCGGCGGCGCCGGGGTCAACGGGGCCACCGGGGTCAACGGGGCCACCGGGGTCAACGGGGTCACCGGGGTCACCGGGGTCACATCCGGCGGGCACGCAGCGTCGCGCGCACGCTTTTGAGCGCCAAGACGTAGTGCCGCAGATCCGGACGCATCGCGACGGCGATGGCCAGGGGCTCCTGGGCGCCCTCCATGTCCCCGGTCCGCCACAGGGCGAGCCCCAGACCGAAGTACGCGTAGTCCTCGGCCGGGTTGGCGTCGATGATCCAGCGGAAGCTGTCGGCCGCGTCGGCGTACTGCCGGGAGTTGAACTGCGCCCGGGCGAGGGCCTCGCGGACGCTGCGCGACTCCGGCTCCGCGTCGGCCGCCCGCTCCAGGAGCGCGGCCGCCGCCGCCGGGCTGCCCTCGGACAGCAGCCTCATCCCTCGTTGGAACCATTCGTAGACGTCCCCGACAGGCGTGCCCGTCTCGGGGCCGGGGGAATCAGACGGACCGCCACGTCCCTGGACCATCGTGTGAGGCCTCCTTCATCGACAGACGACAGATCTGGCCGATTCCTGACGGACCGGAAACCGCCACGGGTCGCCACGGCCTCGAAGCGGTTCCCGGTCGTTTCAGGCCTTTATGGCAGCATGCCCTCTATGGCGAATCCTGAACTGCCGGTACCTGACGGGCTGGTGCTACGCCCGTTCCGCGGAATACGGTTCACGGTCGACGATCTGGCCGGGGTCACCTCTCCGCCCTACGACCTCATCGACGAGGCCGGGGTACGAGAGTTGCTCGACACCCATCCCAACAATGTGGTGCGTTTGATCCTTCCCGGCTCCGACCATCACAGGTACGCCGAGGCCCGTACGACGCTTCACGAATGGCTCTCCTCGGGGGTGCTCGCCGCCGACGAGGATCCCGCCCTCTACGTGTACGAGCAGTCCGGGCCTGGGATCCTGCAACGCGGGCTCATCGGCGACGTGGGGCTGGCCGGGCCCGAGTCCGGCGTCATCCTGCCGCACGAGGACGTCATGCCCGGCCCGGTCGCGGACCGGCTGGCGCTGATGAGCACCACCGAGGCCAATCTCGAACCGATCTTCCTGCTCTACGACGGCGCGGAAGGGGCCGCCACCCGCCTCGTCGACCGGATCGCCGCGTCCCGGCCCCCGCTGGTGGAGGCGGCGACCTCCGACGGCCTCCGGCACCGGCTGTGGGCCGTCACCGACGCCGAGGAACTCGCCTCGGTCGACGCCGACCTCCGCCCCCGCCAGGCCCTCATCGCCGACGGGCACCACCGTTACGCCACCTATCTCGCGCTCCAGCGCGAGCACCGGGCCGCGACGGTGGCGGGCTCCGACGCGACCGGGACCTCCGACACGATCGGGATCTCCGGGGAGAGCGGGATCTCCGGGAAGGGTGAGGTCGCCGGGGAGAACGGGGTCTCCGAGGAGGACGGGACCTCCCGGAGCACCCGCACCACCCGGGCAGGAGGTGCGGAGACGGGGTCCGTGGAACCCGGACCGTGGGACTTCGGCCTCGCCCTCCTGGTGGACTCCACCGCCTACCCCCCGAACCTGAAGGCCATTCACCGGGTCGTTCCCGGCCTGCCTCCGGAGGAGGCGTTGACCAAGGCCAGGGGGTCGTGGCGGGTGCAGGAACACGCCGATCTGGCCGAAGGACTGGCCGCCCTGGAGAAGACCACCGGGCCGGCCTACCTGCTGTCCGGCGGAGGGCTGGCCCACCTGCTCAGCGACCCCGACCCCGACCAGCTCGAACACGCCATGCCCTCCGGCCGGTCAGCCGGATGGCGGGCGCTGAACACGTCCATCCTGGCCGAGTTCCTGCTCCCCAAGGTGTGGGGGACCGACGACGACGAGCGCTCGGTGCGCATCGTCCACCACGACCCCGAGGCCGCCGTACGGCTCGCGCGGGCCTGCGGCGGGACGGCCGTGCTGTTGCGTCCGCTGGCGGTCGAGGACGTCCTCTCGGTCGCGGCCCAGGGAGAACGGGTCCCCCGCAAGTCCACCTCGTTCGGCCCCAAGCCCCGGACCGGCCTGGTGCTGCGCCTGCTCTCCCCCGTACCGGAGGGCGCGGAGTCCGCCCACGGGACACCCGCCCCGGCCGGGGAGCCGGCCCCGTGAGAGGTTTCGAGATCTTTTCGCGTCGCCGTGCTGTGATCCGCGCCCAAAGAGCCGAATACTGTTCTGGAGACGCCGGTTCCAGTGATGAGGTGACCCGTGGATAACATCACCGCCCTCGGCGGGGACGTCTATGAGATCGACACGAGAATGGCCGGGTACTCCGGCATAACGGCCGGCTACCTGATCCTCGGCGACCGGCCCTGCCTGGTGGAGACCGGCACCTCCACCTCCGCCCCCGTGGTACGCGACGCCCTGACCTCGCTGGGCGTCGGCCCGCGGGATCTCGCCACGGTCGTCGTGACGCACATCCACCTGGACCACGCGGGCGGGGTCGGTGACATCGCCGGTTTCTACCCGGACGCGGAGATCGTGGTCCACGAGAAGGGCGCCCGGCATCTCGCTGATCCGTCCAGGTTGATGGCCAGCGCCCGGATGGTCTGGGGCGACAAACTGGACGTCCTGTTCGGCGAACTCTCCCCCACCGAGGCGTCGAGGATCCGCGCGCTCGGCGACACCGGCTCCATCGACCTCGGCAACGGACGCACGCTGAGCAGTCACTACTCCCCCGGGCACGCCAAGCACCACGTCGGGCTCGTCGACTCGGGCACCGGTGATCTCTATGTGGGCGACGCGGCCGGTGTCTACCTTCCGGAGACCGGCGACCTGCGTCCCGCCACTCCCCCGCCGGACTTCGACCTGCAGACCGCGCTGGACTCCATCGCCCTGTTCGGGGCGCTGGGGCCACAGCGGCTGCTCTTCAGCCACTACGGGCCGGTCACCGACGTGGAGGAGACGCTCGGGCGCTCCGCCGAGGAACTACGCGTCTGGGTCGATCTCACCCGCCAGGCCCACGCGGAGGGCATGGACCTGGACCACGCCGTGGCGATGGTCAGGGATCGCACCCGTGACCGCTACGCCGCCCTGAGGGGAGACGAGGCGACCGCCGAGCAGTTCGAGCTGCTCAGCGGCGCCCCGTCCAACGTGGCCGGAATCCTGCACTGGCTGGACCGGGTCCAGCCCTGACGGCTCCCCCGGCCGTGGCCACGCCCCCGACCGGGGACATGACCGTGGCCGGGCATGACCGCGGTCAGGGCCAAGGCATGGCCGTGACCGCGGTCGTGGGCGGCGGGTCGGACATCTCCCGTCCGCCGCGGGGTGGCGAGCCGTCCCCGCGGCGGACGAGGCCGCCCGAGGACTACTTGCCGTCGTTCCTGCTCCGGCGATCCGGGCCGGGACCGATCTCGTCCTCGTCGTCAGGGTCGACGTCGGGAACGTCACTGAGAATGTCCCCGAAGTCGGGTTCGATGAACGCCGGCCCGACCAGGTCGACCTTTCCGGGCCTCTGGACCTCGGGCTCGGCCTTCTCCTGGGCGGCGGGCTCGGTCTTCACCGTCGTCTTCACGGCGGGGACGCTTCCGGAGGGGAGGTCGTCATCGGCCGACTCCCTGCCCGGAGCCGCGCCGGTGCCGAGTCGCTCCCCCTCGTGCGCGTCATCTTCGTCGTCGTCATCTTCGACGTCGACGTCGTCCTCATCCTCGAGATCGTCGCTCTCGGCGCCCGCGTCCACGGCCGCGATGTCGTCGGGATCGCCGGTGCCGTCGGTGTCCGCGTCGTCTCCGCCGGTGGGCGCGTCGTCGTCATCGCCGTCGCTCTCGCCGCCGTCGATGTCCTCGACGCTCGCGGAGGCTTCGGCACCGATCCCGTCGCCGGCGAGGACGTCGTCTCCGTCGTCTCCGGAGTGGATCTCCTCGACGCTCTCGTCGTCCTCATCCTCTTCGAGGTCCTCGATGACGGAACCGGTCAGCTCCGCGTAACGCTCGGCCGCGTCGGTCTCGCCGTCCTCGTCGAAGGCCATGGCGCGGCCGAACCACTCGGTCGCGGGCTCCTCGTGTCCGGCCCCGGCCAACGCGTCGGCGTAGGCGAAGGCGAGACGAGCCGACCAGGGCTGGGGGCGGGTGTCCCGCAGCTCGGGAAGGCGCTGAAGGGTGATGACCGCCGCGTCGTGCTGACCGAGATCCCGGCGGGCGCCGGACTCCACGATGGCCAGTTCGATCTTGCCGACGCGATCGAGCCGCTCGGCCTCCTTCGAACGGACCAGGTCGAGGGCACGCTCGGGCCGTCCGAGACCGCGCTCGCAATCCGCCATGATCGGCAGGAACGAGTCGGAGCCCGTCATGCGGCGAGCCGCGCGGAGGTCACTGAGCGCCTCGGCGAAGTGCCCCGCACGATAGGCCGCGATACCCACGGCCTCGCGGATCACCCCGATCCTGGCCGCGAAACGGCGTGCGACCTTGGTGTGCTCGTACGCCCGCTCCGCGTCGTCCTCACCGAGAGCGCGCTCCGCCGCCACCAGGTGACGCGAGATCAGTTCGGCGAGATCGAGCGGGAGAGAGCGCAGCTCCTCGCGGATCTCCTTGTCGAGCTCCTCAGCGGTGATGTCCGGGGCGAGCTCCGGCAGTTCCTCACGCTGGCGAGGAGCCTCCTCCTGGCCACCGAAACGGTCGTCACGACCGTAGCGGGTACGAGATCCCTCACCGTCGCGGTCGCTGAAGGGACGTCCCCCACCGGGCCGGTCATCACGGCTGAACGACCTGCGTTCGCCGCCACGATCGTCACGGGAGTAGGACGGGCGATCCCCACCGCGGGCGTCGCGGTTGAACGGCGGACGGCTCCCACCACGGTCGTCGCGGTTGAAGGGCGGCCTTCCGGAGCCACGGTCGTCGCGATTGAACGGCGGACGGCTCGCGCCACGGTCGTCGCGGTTGAACGGCCTGCGCTCCC